>DKNG01000138.1 GCA_002470185.1 Arcobacter sp. UBA7394
AGATCACGTATTAATTAAAGCGGATATAGTTTTTAAAGCACCAGGGAAAGGTATATTTCCTCATGAAATAGATGATTACTATGGAAAAATATTAAAAAAAGATATTAAAAAAGATCATTATATTAATAAAACTGATTTTGAAGAAACTATTGATATTAAAGATTGGGAAAGACCAAGTTTTTCAAATGACTGGGGATCAAAATGTAGATTCCACGATTATGAAAAATATGCCATACTAAATTCACCTGTAATTGAGTTTCATTGTTCTCAAACAGATTTAAAAGTTGATTTTAAACCAAAAGAAATTTCTGATTCAAAATTAATTATTCATGCACCAGAAATATTCGATAGGAAATTAGTTGATATATGTTCGCCTGATGAAGAGATAGTTAAAAACTCACTTGAAATTTTACAAGAGACAATTAACAAGACAACAAAACTAGCTAAATATTTTCCTAAAGCAAAACCAAGAATAGTTATGCATTTAGGTGGTATGTTTTTAAATAATAAAGAGGTTAAAGACACTTACAAACTAATAGATGTCGCTATAGAAAACTTTAAAAGACTAGATTATGATTCAAATATAGTTGAAATACTTCCAGAAAACTTACCACCTAGGCCTTGGTATCTTGGGGGTGAATGGTATCAACATGGATTTATGTCAACAGCTGATATGATTAGATTTTGTAAAGAATTTAATTTTAAAATCACTTTTGATATTTGTCATGCTCAACTTTATTGCAATTTATTTAATATAGATTTAGTTGATTATACAAAAGAAATAATGCCTATTGTTTCACATTTACATATTTCAGATGCTTATGGAACAAATGGTGAAGGGGTACAGATTGATGAAGGTTGTATTGAATTTGATAGAGTCTTTGAAGCAATGAGAGGATATGAATTTTCTTGGGTATCTGAAATCTGGTCGGGGCATTTACATCAAGGTGCGGGAACATACAAATGCATGAAAAAACTGCATAAATACTCAGATATATTATAATAGGAATTTTATTTATGAAAAAAGCGTTAATCACTGGTATCACAGGGCAAGATGGAGCATATCTAGCTCAACTATTATTAGAAGAAAACTATGAAGTTTATGGAACATATAGACGATCTAGTTCTGTAAATTTTTGGAGAATTAACAAACTTGGAATTAATGAGCATCCAAATCTTCATCTTGTTGAATATGATTTAACAGATCAATCAAATGCGATGAAATTAATAAAAGATATTCATCCTGATGAAGTTTATAATCTTGCAGCACAAAGTTTTGTAGGAGTATCTTTTGAGCAACCTATTAGTACATCAAATATAACAGGTTTGGGGGTAGTTCATTTATTAGAAGCAATTAAACATGTAGATACAAATATTAAGTTTTATCAAGCTTCTACATCTGAATTATTTGGGAAAGTTCAGGAAATACCACAAAAAGAAACTACTCCTTTTTATCCAAGAAGTCCTTATGGAATAGCGAAATTATATGCTCACTGGATGACAATTAACTATAGAGAATCTTACAATATGTTTACTTGTAGTGGTATTCTATTTAATCATGAATCACCACTAAGAGGCAAAGAGTTTGTAACAAGAAAAATTACAGATGCCGTAGCCAGAATTAAATTAGAAAAACAAGAAGTAGTAGAGTTAGGTAACTTAGATGCAAAAAGAGACTGGGGTTTTGCAAAAGAATATACAAGAGGTATGTATTTAATGATGCAAGAAGAAGAACCTGACACATACATTTTAGCTACTAACAAAACGGAAAGTATCAGAAACTTTGTAGAAATGGCTTTTAAAGCCGTAGATATTAAAATCCAGTGGCAAGGCTCTGGAGTAAACGAGATAGGAATAAATAAAGAAAATGGGAAAACTATAGTAAAAATAAATGAGAAATTCTATAGACCTGCTGAAGTTGAGTTATTAATTGGAGACGCAAGTAAAGCAAAAGAAAAATTAAATTGGGAAGCAACTACATCGCTAGAAGAACTATGTAAAATTATGGTTGAAGATGATTTATATAAAATTCAAAATAATGAAAGCTTCTAAATGAATATTGCACTTATTCCAGCTAGGTGCGGAAGTAAGTCAATTAAATTCAAAAATATTAAAGACTTATGCGGAAAACCTTTAATATATTGGAACTTAATTGCTTTAGAGGAATCCTCAATAATTGATGAAGTTTATGTTGCTACTGATTGTGAAGAAATAAAAAAAGTTGTAGAAAGTTTTAATTTGTCAAAAGTAAAAATATATTTAAGAACAGAAGAAAGTGCTACAGATACAGCTTCTTCTGAATTTATTCTTTTGGAATTTTTAAAACAATCTAATTTTAAAGAAAAAGATTATATTTTTTTAGTTCAAGCAACCGCACCTTTAACATATTCATATGATTTTACGAATGCTTTTAATCAATTAAAAAAAGAAAAAAAAGACTCTTTACTGACATGTGTAAGAGAAAAAATTTTTATTTGGGAAGATGGAAAAGCTATCAATTATAATTATAAGAATAGACCAAGAAGACAAGACTTCGATGGATTACTTGTAGAAACTGGTGCTTTTTATATTAATACCGTAAAAAATATAATCGAAAATAAAAATAGACTATCTGGAAATATTTCTATTTATGAAATGTCCTCTTATCAAAATATTGATATTGATGAAGAGGATGATTGGTTGATAGCTACTAAACTAATGAAAAAATATAAATTACAAGCTTAACTGAAGCATAATAGTATCAGTAGCACCTAAAGAAGCCAACTGTTCTTCATAAGCTAATACTAATGCTGGGGAATCTATAAAATTACCCCATACTTTATCTCCTGCAGGTTTACCTTTACTTAGCCAGTAAAGATGATTTGACAAGGGATATCTTTGCACATATTTTATAAAATCTACTTTTAACCCACACTGTTTTGCTAACATTTTAAGAGTAAAATCTGTATGTAAATATAAATGGCAACTCCAATAAGTAAAGTGAGAAAAAGCTTCATTTTCATAAATAGTTAACAATGCATCATTTGCATTAGGAACTTCAATAATAATTTTTCCATTCTCTTTTAATTTAGACTTCATAAGCTTTAGTATCTCATGAGGATTAGACAAATGTTCCAATACATGAAAAGACGTAATCAAATCAAAATTCTTTTTTATATCATTTAGATCTTTGAATAAATCAATTTTATTTTTATCATAAAAGGGTTTTACTGCACTTTCCAATTCAACACCACAAGAGTAAGAACTAATTTTATTTGCTCTTTCTAAAAAACCACCATTACCACTACCAAAGTCCATTACCTCAGCATTTATCAATGATCTTTTAAGAAAATCAAATCTTCTTTCATCATCTTTTATTGTATCATTTTTCCATTTTTCAAAATTTATTTGAGCATGCATATTAGAATCTTCATAAAATTCTTCATTTATATGTTCGTTAGAAGACAAATATACTAAACCGCAATTTTGACATTCTAAAATATCTAAGTTTTTATTATCACGAACACTTCCATCTCTTTTTTTATTATCAGTTGAATCACACAATATACATTTCATAAAGTTCCCTTAAAATAATATTTTTAATAATATCTAAATATATATAAATATTTAAGTTCAGATTCACTAAAATAGAGCCAAATAAAGGATATGAATGGATTTTAAAGAATTTACAATCGACTATATCTCTAAGCTATATAAAACTCTACAAAAACTAGATTTAATCCAACTTGAAGAATTCAAAAATCACCTTCTGACAAATGAAGGAAGAATTTATATTATTGGAAATGGAGGTAGTTCCTCTACTGCTTCACATATGGCTAATGATTTATCTATTGGATTAAAAAGAAGAGAAAAACAATCATTTGATGTAGTAAGTTTATCTGATAATTCAGCAATATCTTATGCCATTGCCAATGATATAGGTTTTGAGAATGTATTTTATATGCAACTAAAAGATATATTAAAACCTAAAGATACAGTGATTGCTATTTCTTGTAGTGGTAACTCTCCTAATATTATAAAAGCTATTACTTATGCAAAAGAAGTAGGGTCAACTATAGTTGGCCTTAGCGGTTTTGATGGTGGTAAATTGTATGAACTTGCAGATATAAAAATTCATATTCCATCTGAAAAAAACGAATATGGACTAGTAGAAGATATTCATCAAATTATAGATCATATTTTATTCACATACTTTATAAAGGACACTAGTGAAAAATAATTCTTATGTAGATACATACTTTTTTGATGCAAACACAGCACTAGAAGAAGCAAAAAAAGCTAATAGAGTAAAAACTCCTAACCCAAGAATTACAGGATTACAAATTTGTTATTATAATGCCGATGAACCATTTGAAAATGCACCTGAAAATTGTATTTGGGTTCCTTTTGAAAATGTGTATAACTACTTTGTAACTACAAAAAATAGATTTCCAAGAACTTTTAATTTTGATAATTCAATTTATACAAGCCATGAACAATATCAAATTGCGAATATGTTTAATGAAACAATACAAGTTTCAAAAAATGAAAGAAAGGCACTTGTTGATTTATACGTAGAGGAAGTTAAAAAATATACACCAAATTTTAAAGATGAAAAGTTAAGAATATTTATTCCCGCATGTAGAGAAACAACGGTAATGCAATATATATCAAAAAATATTGCTAAGGCTTTTAAAAAATATAACAATGACTATGAAATAGAATTTTATATGCAAGATACGGAAATGCAAACTTGTCAGGATATGCTTCCATTTTTTCATGCGATAAATGAATTCAAGCCTCATATCACAATAAATATAAATCATTATAACAATACTTTTTTAAATGATTCAATAATTAATATTGTTTGGTTTCAGGATCGTATGCCAGCAATAGTTAATGATTCTGATATAAAAATAAGGGACAATGACTATACTTTTCATCTTACATCAATGTTAAATAGAACTCTAGAAAAAAAAGGTATAAACTCATTATATCAACCATTTTGTTTAGATGAAATCACATACCAAGAAAGAGATGATATACAAAGAAAAAAGAAAATAGTATTTGTAGGTTCCTCATACAAAGATAGAATTGAAGAAATTAAAGATGATGAAGACTTTAATATTATTTATGATGATATGTTAACACTATTTAAAGAGAAAGGTTGTTTAACAAGTATTGCCTCAGAACAAAGTGATATAAAATATTTTACGAATAAATATAAAAAACCTGCGTCATTTATAGATGAAGTCTATGCATATATTGGAAGAGACTATTGTGTAGAATATATATGTCAATTAGATACTAATTATGAAATAGAAATATATGGATACGGATGGGAAAATAATAAAATAGTTTCTCCTTATTTCAAAGGTATTTTAAATCACGGTAAAGAAATCTCGAAAATATATAATAGTGCAGATTATGGATATTGCCCAGGTGGTTATGTACTAATGCAAAGAACTCTTGAATGTGCTTTTAGTGGAGCAATCCCACTTATATCAGAAGTAAGAGCTGATAAGGAAGATGAATATGATTTAGGGATAGAAGAATCCTTACAATTCTTTACAATCAATACCCTAGAAAAAATATTGACTGAGGACAAAAAGAAATGTAAATTTGATTTAATAAGAGATCAATATAGCTATAAGAGTTTTGTAGAAAAGATAATAAAAATAATAAAAATGAAAGTTTGAGTTAATATACAATGGAAAAAGTTTTAATCCTTGGTGGAAGTTATAGAGATATATCTCTAATTAAAGCATGTAAAGAACTAGGATACTACACTATTACTCTTGGTTCAAGAGATGACTATATTGGTCATACTTATGCAGATTCTTTTTACAAAGAAAACTATAATGATTTTGAATTAATTAAAAAAATTATATCAGTTGAAGATATTAATTATTTAATTCCTGGTAGTGGTGAAGAACCTTACATGAATGTAGTTAAATTATCAAATGAATTAAATATAGGGAATTACGATACTTATGAAAATGCGCAAGTATTGCATAATAAATGGAAATTTAAAGAGTTTTGTTTAAAACACAAACTATGTGTGGCAAAGGGTCAAAGATACAAGAATCACTTAGATTTAGATAATCTAGATTTCCCTTTAATTATAAAGCCAGTAAGTATGTCTGGAGGGAAAGGAACTACTATTGTTTCAAATAAAGAAGAATTAGAAATAGCCCTAGATTATGCAAAAAAATATAATCAGGAAATATTAATTGAAGAAGCAATAGATGGGGATATATTTTCATACTCAGTAGTTATTTCTAATAAAAAAGTTATTTATGAATTTACAGCAAGAGAATATACTTATATTAATAAATATATAATCTCTTCTGCTCACTCATGTAAATTAGATACAGAAATATTAAAACTTTTAAAAGACAATGTTGAAATTATGGCAAATGAATTATCTATGGTAGATGGTATGTTCCATTTACAAGTAATTATAAAAGATAAAACACCCTATATTATTGATGTAACAAGAAGAATAGCTGGTGATTTATATCCTGACCTTATTGAAAAATGTGATGATGTACAATATCTTAAATCAGTTGTTCAAGCTTATACTGGTAATAAAATTTCAGATGAATTTTTACATAAAAATAAAAAACAAAAATTCTTAATTAGACAATGTTTATTAGCTGATAGAAATGGTGAATTTATAAATACATATATAAATGACAAAATCAAGAATAAGATAGTTTCTCAATTAGATTTAATTTCTTCAGGTACAATTATAGATGATTATTTAAATACTTTAATTGGTATTGTATTTATCCAACTTGATAAATATGATGAGGAGTTTATAATTAATTTAACAAAACTCATTTATCCAAAGATAATAGAAAATGAATTATAAACCATCAATCTCAATAATTATTCCAATATTTAATGCAGAAAAATTTGTTGAAAAATGTATATCAAGTATATTAAATCAACAAAGTGGCAATTACATATATGAAATAATAATTATTGATGATTGTTCTACAGATAAAACTATAGACATTATCAAAAAATTTGAAAATATTATTAAAATCTATTCTACACATAAAAATAGTGGTCCCGGAGTAGCAAGAAATATAGGAATAGAGAAATCCTCTTATGATTGGATATTATTTCTTGATGCAGATGATAGTTTAAAAGACAATACCCTTTATCAATTAAGTAAATCTATTATAGAAAATCCATCTTCTGATGCTATTACTTATAATTGGGAATATGATTTATCTTCTAAAAATCAAATAGATAGAGTTGGACGATATGACTTTGAAAGTTTTAGTTCAACAAAAGAAGATCTAATAAATGATTATATTTCTTGGAGAATGGATGGATCTGTAATTTATACTTTGATGTCAAAAGAACTAATAGAATCTAATAATATAGCTTTTAGAGATGGATATCATGAGGATGTAGATTTTTTATTCAAAGTTTATTTTAATGCAAAAAATATTTTTATTTATGATGAAGTACTATATTCAAAAACTAATCATCAAGACTCAATCGTAAATAATATTTCAGAAAAACATATCAATGGTTTTTTAGATGCTTATGGAGAAATATTTAAGTTCTTACAAAATAAAAATAAGTTTGATAAAGATGTAAGCCATAACTTTTATATAGGATTTATTGGGGTAATTGTAACAAGAGTTAGAGAGATATGGGTTAATGGGAATTCTTCAAATAAATTTGGATTATATAACTACTTATATACTTCTTTAAAAAAATTTGAAAAAGATTTTTTACTTGAAGAATCAATGCCAAAACTAAATACCCGATATTTTTTAATCTATAAATACTTTT
>DKNG01000010.1 GCA_002470185.1 Arcobacter sp. UBA7394
AAAGTATGTGATGTTGATTTAGTTTATGATACAGCTCAATTAAAAGTTGACTTATTAACTATAAAAGATGATACTTACTCAAAACTAGGGACTTATTCTAATTGGAAAGTGCAAGAAACAAATGGATTAAATACATGGTGTCAAAATCATATTAACTCTGGTAAAAAAGTAAATATGGAAACTATGAATAATATTAATCAATTACAAAAAGAGTTCCAAGATAATCTTCAATCATTAGTAGATGCTAATGCAAATAAAGAATCTAATGATACATTAAACAATAAAGCAAAAGATGTAGAAATAACAACACTAAGAATATTTGGAAATTTAAATAATTTAAAAGAAGATGCTTGTAGTAAATAAGCATCTTTAGAAAAATAAAAGAAGGAGAAATTCTTCTTTTATTAAGCTTGCATTTGTTTGATTAACGCTTCTAATTCGTCTTCACTCATATTATCATCTGAATCAATACTTTTTGCGCTAGAAGCTATGTTATATTGGCTTTTATCAATATTATTCTTATCACACACAAAGTTAACTACTCTTTCAATCTTTTGTCTATGTAAATCTTGATGTTGTAGTAAACCTAATGCATTGGATACTTCATTTCTTACTTTATTTTTATCATGATCCAGTAAATCAAAATTATTAATCGAATCATTTATATTTTCTAAGTTTTCGTATATTAATGCTGCGTTATTTTCAGACTCCTTAATAACGTCACATAATTCACGAATAAGCTCTTCATACTTCATCTAAGTATCCTTTATAAGATTTGTAATAAAGTTTAACCTATTTTAACTTAATCAATATATAAATTATTAATGAATTATTTCAGCAATTAATTCAGTTGCATAACAACCTTTTGGTAGATAGAATTTTAATTCCATCCAGTTCTTTTCTTCTTTGTAATTACTTTCAATATCTTCAGGGAATACCCATGCAAATCTTCTTGCACCATCTTCACCTGTAGCTTCTTCATACTCTTTTTCTATTTCGTAAGCTAAACCTTCTGAGTTTTTAACTCTTTTTCCTGATAATAGTCCAGTTGGAACTCTATCTCTATCAAAGAATTTTGCTGATTCTGTTTCTAAATCATCAATAGTAAAAATCTTACCATAAGGGTAGTGAGATAATAAATCACCAGTCATAATCTTTAAAGGATGTTTTTGTTTTTTCATTCTTTGAACTACTTCAAGAGGTAAGTTTAGTTTTTGGTAAACTTCTTTTGGTTCAAAAGCATCTACTAATTTAGAGATTTCAATTCTTTTAGAAAGCCAAGAGTTAAAAAGGTAACTTTGGTAAGAGTTAATATACATCTGTTTTAAGTTTTTTCTTTTCTCTTTTAATTTACCATCAATAATATCTTTACCTTTTAAGTAATTATTTCCTTCAATTCCAAATCTTTGGAATCCAAAATAATTAGGCATACCTAAAGTAACAATCTTACCTAAGGCTTCTTCAATTTTTCTACAATCAATTAAGTTAACTCTTTTTAGTCTAATAAAGAATTTATTACCTTTTAAGTGACCTACTTTGATTTTGTTATTGTGATAAGTAGTTTCTAATATTTTAATATTAGCATGTTGGAAAGATTTTAATTTTAATTCATATTGTTTATGAATTGAAATAGATTGTACTGTCATTGCATTTTTGTCTTTTAAACCTGCATATCCAATGTCTCTAGTTTTACACCCTACAAAGTTTGCAATAATTTCAACAGCATCCCAAGTAGATAAATCTTTTTTTCTAATTTTTAAAATTAGATGTTCACCCTCACCTGTGAATTCGTATAATGGTACTTCTGTAACAACGAAGTCATCTTTATTTTGTTTAAAAACAACATCTATTTTAGAGTGATTTAAATATCTTTGTAATTGATTCAATATATTTCCTTAATTATTTTAAAAATGGTGGTTATTTGCATTTGTTCTATATTTGCCTTTTGTTGCCTTGGCAAATATATTTAATTTTACATTATGTTTTTTTGCAATTTTTTCTATTTTATTTCTGTTTTTTTCTTCAAAAGAAAAAAGTATTTCATACTCTTCCCCTGATGTTCCAATATCATCAGAGATTGTTTCAAAAAATTTGAAACCTACTTTACTTTGTTTTGATAGTCGTTCTAACTCAAAAAATAATCCATCTGAAATATCCATAGAAGCTGTTATATACTTTGAAGCTTCATAGAAAAACTTAGGATTTAAAGTAGGTTTGATAAACTTTGATTTTTTCGAGATTTTCTCTCCATCAAATAACTTTTGTAAATCTGATTTACAAGTACCAAGATCACCAGTAAAACAAAGTAAATTATCTTTTTTTACACCTTTACGGTAAATAGGTTTTTTTACTTTTGAGATAATAGTAACTGAGATATCAAGCTTCTCATTTGCTATTGTATCTCCACCAATTATCTCAATACCAAACTCTTTTGCTGCTTTTTTAAAACCCTTTGATAAGTTTTTTAAATCATCATTAGAATAAGTTTTTGGTATTGCTACAGTTAGTAAGGCATACTTTGGTTTGGAATTCATAACAATGGCATCTGAAATATTTACAATCATTGATTTATAAGCTATTTCTTTTAGGCTCATCCATTCTTTTTTGAAATGTACATTTTCAAAAAAAGCATCCATTGAGTATGACCATTTGCCTAATACAGCAGCGTCATCACCAATGATTTTATTATTTGAAAATTGTTTTATAAAATACTCTTCTTTATTCATGCGCAATTATATCAAAGAAGAGCAAAAAATAAGGGTAAATAAAAATGATAAGGCAAAGGAAAATAGTTACCAAATGACAACTTTTCAAATAAGACAATTTATATCCTAATTATTTTTAGTAAAATTATTGTATAATATTTTTCAATTTAAAATTACAGGAGCAAAAATGCCAAAAATTAATAAATACGTTGATATCGATACTGTTGAAAGAGAAGCTAAAAAAGATTTAATTGATAGACACTCACCATTCATTCACTGTGATGAAACTGCAAAAGCAGGAGAGCCATTCCAAGTAACTGTAAAAATGGGTAACGAATATACTCATCCAGATGATTTCGATCACTATATTGAGTCTGTAACATTATATAACGGTGATGTTCAATTAGCTAAAGCATCTTATGTTCCAGGAACATTAGGAAATGTTAAAGCACACAACACAACTACTTTTACAATTATCCCAACTGGTAAGAAATTAAACCTTGTTGCACACGGATACTGTACTAAGCACGGAATTTGGGAAGGTACACCTGTAGCTGTTGCTGTAGAAGCATAGTCACAAACCACCAATTTTCGGTAGAGGTAGGAGCTTTTAGCTTCTGCCTTTTTTTATTTTTGTAGTTTATTTATAGGTTCGTAAATACTTATACAACTATATTTACTCTTTTCATTTCAATTTTAATACTTTTCACTTATCCATCTTTATAATATTTATATCATCACTTAATGGATTACTTCTATCATCTAAATAACAATTACAAATAGATATAATGAAAAAATTATTTAAGAAACCAGTATAGGATAAATTTAATGAGATTAAAGCATGATTTTAAAGAGGATAATCTCGAACGTAAAGAAACAGCAAAACACTATGTACAATTTGTAAATAAACTTCAAGGTAATCATACCATTGCATTAGATGCACCATGGGGAAGTGGAAAGAGTACATTTATTGATTTTATGTGTGAAAATATGGATAAAGATGAAAATAAAGATATTTATATTA
>DKNG01000248.1 GCA_002470185.1 Arcobacter sp. UBA7394
AGAAATCATCGATACTATATGTAGTACTTGTCATGGCTTTAATATGGAAAAAAGTTGTTTTGGTGTATCTGAAATTCCAAATACTTTAAGTTCCTCATATATATTAGAATCTTTAACCGCATATCGTGCTGGAAAGAAGAGTGATTATAGAATGGGCTCAACAATGACTGCTGAAACTAGTACTTTAAGCGATGATGAAATCAAAGCTTTATCTATATATGTAAAAGCTTTAGGTAAAAAGAAAAGCAAAGAGTAATACTCAATATAGTACTTCGTTTTATTATATGAATAAGGATATACTTTTCTAAAGGATTTTAGATGGAAAAAGTTATTCCTAAAAATGGAGAAATTGAATTAGAAAAAAATAGATATCTTGTAAGTGAAACAGATGCAAAAGGTGTAATAACTTATTGTAATGATTATTTTACGAAGATTTCAGGATATTCAAGAGAAGAACTAATAGGTCATCAGCATAATATTATTAGACATCCTGATATGCCTAAAGTAATTTTTAGACTATTATGGCAAAGAATTCAATCTGGTAAAAATATCAACGCTGTTGTTAAAAATCTTGCAAAAGATGGTAATTATTATTGGATTTTTACTGAATTTAAAACAAGAATTGATTTAGATGATAATTCAGTAATCGGTTATACAGCTCACAGAAAAAGTATATCTCATGATGCAGTAGACGTTATTGCTTCTTTATATTCAAAACTAAAAGAAATAGAAGAAGAAAGTAGTATGGATGATGCGGAGAAATATTTAAATGAATTTTTAAAAGAACAAGGAAAAGAAATAAACTTTGTAAATCTTTTAGACCATATTCATAAATTCTATTAAAAAGAAACTTTATATCTCTAAGACTTACTTATAAATTAATAATTATATATTGTTATTAAATAATTTTAATGCTATGTTTTTATCGTATAATTAATTATTATAAACTCAAGATAAGTTTTTCATTTGACTACTTATCTTAGAAAAAGTAAGGTATAAAAATGAAGAGTAGACTTTATGAAATAATAGATGATGGAAACCATGTTTTATCTAGAAAAAGCAATTTAAGTTCTAAAGATGCCAATAAACAATGGCGTTATGAAATGCAGTTTTCTAAGCAGTTAAATTCAAAGTTTATTCTTCAATCTATAAAAGTTGATGAAGTTAGTGCCAATTTACTTTATGAAAACTTTTCTTTAACTACACTTCATGATTTAATGGTTGACAATCTTTTGACAATTGAGCAAAAAATTGACATTTCTTACTCACTAGTTCAAGCTTTAAGTGCTATTCATTCAAGTAAGTTTGTATATTTAGCCTTAGAACCTAGTAAGATTTTATATGATTTATCAAAAAAAGAGTTAAAGCTTTTTGATTTAAGTAGAATTGTACAATACCAAAAAAAATATAGTTTTGATGAATTATCAGAATCTTCTATAAATTTAAACTATATTTCTCCAGAGCAAACAGGACGAACTAATACAAATCTAGATTATAGAAGTGACTTTTATATTCTAGGTATTATTCTTTATGAACTTTTTTATCATAAGCCACCATTTGTTGATAGTGATCCTAATAAACTAGTATATAAACATCTTGCTTTATCTGTTTCCTTTCCTAAAGAGATTTCAGTAGGTAATATTATTCCAAAAATTATTGCAAAACTTTTAAGTAAGTCTCAAGATGAACGATACCAAACTCATAATATCTTACTTCAAGATATAAAAGTGGCATTAGATGATATTAAAGGTTTAAACAAAGCAAGTGATGAATTTATTGTTGCTAAAAATGATATTAACTCGCAGTTTAATATTCCTCAAAATTTATATGGTAGACAAAATGAGATTAAAAGGCTTCGTTTTTTACTTGATTATGCAATAACAGAACACTCAGTATTTGCTGTTGTTTCTGGATATTCTGGTATAGGAAAATCTCGTGTTATACATGAATTATCACCTATTGTAAAATCTAAAAATGGTTTTTTCCTTGAAGGAAAATTTGAACAGTTTAAAAAAGATATTCCTTACTCTGCCTTAATTAATGCCATTTCTTTATTAATAGATTATTTATTTACGCTTCCTAAAAGTGATTATTTAAAATGGCAAAAAAAGTTAAATGATAAAGTAGGACCTTCTATTCAATTAATAGCAGAGTTAATACCCAAACTTCAAACTTTGAAAATTTATAATGAAGAGTTACCTGAAGTAGGAGCAGCAGAAGCTCAAAAGCGTTTTCATAATGCTTTTATAAACTTAATGACAGCCTTTTGTGAGGAGGGTTCTTCTTTAGTTATCTTTTTAGATGATTTACAATGGGCAGATAATGCAACTTTGAAATTAATTGAAAATATTGTTTCAAATTTAAAACAAAAAGGTCTATTTTTTGTAGGAGCATATAGAGATAATATTGTAAAAAAATCTCACCCCTTATCTCAAATGTTTTATGAATTAGAGCAAAATAATATTAATTACGATGATATAAAATTAATGCCATTATTACTAGATGATGTATTATTATTAGTCTCACATACTCTAAAAAAAGATACAAAAGATGTTGTACCTTTAGCAAAAGCATTATATGAAACAACTCAAGGGAACCCTTTTTTCTTAAGAGCTACATTAAAACAATTATATGACAATGGTATTATCTATTTTGATGAATATAGTGCTTTATGGAAGTGGAAAAAAGAACAGTTAAATAAAATGAAATTTAGTGCAAATGTTGTAGATCTAATGCTTAGTAAACTTAAAACATATGATGAAGATGATCAGTTTTTATTGTCACTAGCTTCATTAATTGGTACAAATTTTTCTTTAAAAATTCTAAGTAAAGTGGTTCAAAAAGATTATACTCAAACTTTAAAACATTTAGAAATTGCACTTGAAGATAAACTTATTGTTCCTCAAAATAATGCATATTTATTTATATCAGATAAACATGAGTTAGAGAAAGCACAATTTTCTTTTATCCATGATAGAGTTCAACAATCATCAAATTTATTAATGGATGAATCAAGTACAAAATACTATAAATTACAAATTGGTAAAGAACTTTTAAAAGAGGAAGATGAATCTTTACTTTTTCAAGTAGTAGAACAGCTAAATGTTGGAATAGATTTAGTTGAAAATGAATCACAAAGAATGGAATATGCACGCTTAAATCTAAAGGCTGCATTACAAGCCAAAAAAGCTTCAGCTTTTATTCCTGCAAGGGAATTTTTAAAGGTAGCAGTTGAATTTATTGTCGATAATAATGATGAAAATATACTATCTTTATCAATAGATATATATAGAGAACTTGCACAAACTGCATATTTATCAGGGGAATTTGAATTAGCTGATACTTGTTATTCAAAGTTAAAAGAATTTGAAATGCATAAGCTACAAAAAATACAATATCTTTTGGTTCAAGCAAATCATTATCAACTTCAAGGAAGATTTTATGATGCTTTAGATGTTATTAATGAAGGTATTTCTCTTGCTGGTATTTCATTTCCTAGTGAAAGTGAAGAATTAGAAAAATTAATGCATGATGAGTATGCATTTATTGATAGATATATTAAAGAATCAAATAAGAATATTTTAAATATGAATGATATGAAAGACCCACTTTTAATAGCTGTTATGGAACTAATGAGAGTTCAGTGGTATGCTTCTTATTTAGTGGGGAATAATATATTAAACTCTGTAATTTCTCTTACAATGACAAAATTATCTTTACAAGAAGGTTGTAGTGATATTACTTCTTTTGCTTTTGTTACTAGTGCATTAGTTGCACATATGGCCAAAAATGATCCAATTCAAGGAAAATTAATGGGTGAATTGGCAATTGAAATCTCTGATAAAAGAAATAATAGATATATTAGAGGAACAACTTATCTTCTTTATACAACATTTACTCACCCTTGGCATAGTTCAATTCAATCATCAATCCCTTATTTTAAAACCGCATGGGAGTGTTCTGAGGAAACAAATGATTATGTAACTGCTGGATATATTATTAATGTAAAATCTACAGATAGTTTAATTGCTAGCATGAATCTTAAGTCCTTAGAAAAACAGTATTCTCAAGAGATTCATTACTTACAAAAAGTTAAGCAAAAAGATATGGAAGATGCAACTGTAGCTGGTGCTGTTCAGGCTGTTAGAGCACTTTTAGGAAAAACAATAAATGATAGTTTTGATGATGAGAACTTTAATGAACTTTCATATTTGAAGCAGTATGAAAGTACTGGATTACATCAAGCATATTTTTATCAAGCGAGAATTAGACATGCTTATATTATGCAAAGTGCAAATATGTCAGATTATGCAAGTAAACATACTATTGTTGAACAATTTGTACCAGGACAAGCAAAAATATTTGAAGCTAATTTTTACTCAGCTTTAATTTATTTATGTATTTGCAAGACAGTTAATTCAAAAGAGTTTGAATTAGCATATGAAATTTATGAGAAGTTTTGTAATTGGGAACAAAATACTAAATCTAATTTTACTCATAAGAGATTATTACTAGAAGCAGAAATAGCAAATATAAATGGTGACTCAATTAAGGCTCAACAATGTTACGAAGAAGCTATAAAATCAGCCCAAGAGTATGGTTTTTCTAATGTAACTGCTGTTGCTTATGAGTGTTATGCCAGATTTGCATATAAATTTAGATTAGATAGTTTATTAAGAATGTGTCTAGAAAAAGCACATTTTTGGTATGGATATTGGGGTGCTATTGCTAAACAAAAACAACTTGAATTAAAGTGGAAAAAGTTTGATATTAATTTCAAAAAAGAAAAAGAGAATATTAATTCTTTTGAAACTCAAACAATTTTTGACTCTCTAAATCAATTATCAAGTGCTTTAAAAAGAGATTCTATTTCAAATATTTTTTTAGAAACTGTAACAAAATATTCAGGTGCAACATATGCAGCATTAATTCATGTTGAACAAGAAAAGCTTCATATGATTGCACAGGATATTCAAAATGAAAATAAAATTAAACTATTTAATATAGGGGAGTTTATATTAGATGGCAATAGTGAGTTTGTGCCTGAAAACTTACTTAATTATACTTTGAAAACTCAGAAAACACAACTTTTTGATTCTCCTGTTGAATGGACAGCATTAGGTGCAAATATATATTTAGAAAATAAAAAACCTCTTTGTATTATTGTTCAGCCATTGATGAATCAAGAGGGTATTACAGCGCTTTTATATTTAGAACATGAGCATTTGAGTCATGCTTTTAATGATAAAATTGTGCAATCGATTTCTTTAATATCTCAACAAGCAGCAACAGCTATTGATAATGCAACATTGTATGAAGATATGGAAAAAAGAATTAAAAAAAGAACAAAAGAACTTGAAGTAGAAAAAGAAAAAGCAGAAGAAAGTACAAAAGCAAAATCAGAATTTCTAGCAAATATGTCCCATGAGATAAGAACACCTCTTCATGGTATTTTAGGAATGAACCATTTACTTTTACAAACTGAATTATCTATAAAACAAAAAAATTACATTGAAAAAATTGATAATAGTTCAAGAAATCTTCTTGAAATAATCAATGATATTCTTGATTTCTCAAAAATTGAAGCAGGGCAATTAAAGCTTGATAAAATCGAATTTGATTTATTTAAAACTATTGAAAATGTAATTGCTTTAATTGAATTAAAAGCTCACGAAAAAAACCTTGAATTAGTTGTTGATTATGATATTCGTGCATCAAAGTTTTTTTATGCGGATAGTTTAAGGATTACTCAAATTTTAACGAATCTTTTAAGTAATGCCGTTAAGTTTACAGATTCTGGCGAAATTGCTATTGATATAAAAAGAATAAGTAAAAGTAGATATAGATTTGAGATAAGTGATACGGGTATTGGGTTAACCTTAGAAGAACAAAATAAACTATTTAAATCATTTTCGCAAGCTGATAGTAGTACTACTAGAAAGTATGGTGGTTCTGGATTAGGTTTAAGTATTTGTAAGCAACTAGTTGATTTGATGAATGGTAAAATTTGGATTGAATCACAAAAGGGTATTGGTAGTTCTTTTATTTTTGAAATTGATTTAGAAGAAGTGGAATTTGAATATAAAAATATTTCTTTTGATGATAAAAAAGTTTTAGTTGTTGATAGTAATAACTCTTGGCAAAAAGTTATAAAAAAAATCCTTAGTATGTTTGGTTTTGATGTTCTAAGTGTTTTTAGTATGAATGCGGCAAATGATATTATCAATGAAAATAAACTAGATTTAGTTTTAGTTAACTGGAATGAATTTAAACAAAAACAAATGGATGAACTTAAAAATATAAAAGAACAATTAGATGATAATTGTAAACTTGCAGTTCTATCAAGCTCATTTAATTATTCTTCTGTAATTAATCAATCAAAAGATTTAGGAATTAGTTTTGTTTTGCAAAAACCAATAAATCAGTTTGTTTTAAATGAAATATTAAATAGTATCTTTTTTAAAAATGAAAGAATTGAATATTCATTTAAATCAGAAAAAAATAGTTTTAAAAATCAACTTCCTTCACTTCATGGAAGTAATATACTATTAGTTGAAGATAATTTGATTAATCAAGATATTATTTTAGGGTTATTAGAACATAGTGGTATTAATATTGATTTAGCAATGAATGGAAAAGAAGCAATTGATTTATTTACAAAGAATATAAATAAATATGAATTAATACTTATGGATATTCAAATGCCTATTATGGATGGGTTTGAAGCTACAAAATTAATAAGACAAAAAGATAAAAAAATACCTATTATTGCATTAACTGCAAATGCAATGTTGGAAGACCAACAGAAAACGAAAATAGCTAAAATAAATGAGCATTTAAATAAACCAGTAAATGTAAATAAATTATATGAAATACTACTAAAATATATAAGTAAAAAAATCTCAATAATTGAAAAAATTGATATTGATGATGAAAAAAATGCTGATTTCCCAAGGCTTAGAAATATAGATATTAAAAAAGGATTATCATTTTTAGGTAATAATAGCACCTTATATAAAAATATACTTAATAATTTTTACAATGATTATGTTAATATAAATTTAAATAGTTTTTTAGATAAAGAATTTTATATCATCTTACATACGATAAAAGGACTAAGTGCTAATATTGGTGCTAATAACTTATCAAAAACTGCTTATAAGATTGAAGAAACTAGGGATAGAAGGTTAGTAAACTCCTTAAATGAAGAATTGTATAAGGTTTTAAGTGATATTGAGAGTTTAAATATTACAAAAGCTAAAAAGCTAGAAAATAAAAAAATATTAAAAAAACGCAAGAGAGATGAACTTTTTAGTCTTTTATTAGTTGCATCTAAAACTAAATTAATCAAAAAATGTAAGCCTATATTAGAAGAAATTGATTGTTATAACCTTGATAGTAATGATCAGTTATTGTTTAATGAAGTAAAGATTTTAATTAAAAGATACAAGTTTAAAGAAATAATTAATATATTGGAAAAATCATGAATAATAAAATATTAGTAGTAGATGATAGTGAGTCAAGTATTGAAATATTAGTTGAACTTTTAGGTTCTGATTATGATGTATTAGTTGCTTTAGACGGGGAAACTGCCATTGAAATAGCAAATGAAGATAAACCTAAAATCATTTTATTAGATATTGTAATGCCAGAATTAAATGGCTTTGAAGTTTGTCAAAGACTAAAAGGTTCAGTCTGTACAAAAGATATTCCTATTATTTTTATTACTGCAAAAAGTGATGAAAGCTCAATAGAGATGGCTTATGATTTAGGTGGTATTGATTATGTTACAAAACCTTTTAAATCAAAAGAATTACTAGCAAGAGTTAAAACTCAAATTGAATTAAAGAATCTAATTACTTCTTTAGAGTATTTGTCATCACACGATACAATGACGGGTATTTTAAATAGAAGAAAATTCTTTGAATTGGCAGCTTTAAATTTTAACAAGAAAAAAGAAAATCAATATTCTGTAATGATTGATATAGATAGATTTAAAAATATAAATGATCTTTTTGGACATCATATGGGTGATGTTGTAATTAAAAAAGTTGTTAATACTATTGATTCTCATGTGAAAGAAGATACTCTTTTTGCTAGATTAGGGGGAGAGGAGTTTGTTTTATTTGGACAGTATGACTCAAAAGATTCAATTTATAATGAAGTAGAAATTATAAGAAAGAAAATAGAAGATTTACAAATCTATGAAGATTCTGGAAAAGAAATATCAGTAACAATTAGTTGTGGTATTAGTTTTTATAATGACAAATTTACTAGTATTGATGAGTTACTTAAAGATGCTGATGAAGCTTTATATGAAGCAAAAGGACAAGGTAGAAATAAATCAGTAATTCGAAACTCTTAGACTAAAGTTTTGGCAAATGCCATTTTCTATAATAAGCTAATAGTCTAAATATAGTTCCAAATACAAATACAATTGTTAAATTAAATAAACTTATTTGATTAAATGCATTTAAAATATAAATAATTACACCAATAGACATAGCTACTGTTGCATAAAATTCAGAAACTAAAATAAAAGGTATTTTGTTTATTAAAATATCTCTTGTAGTTCCCCCTCCCACGGCTGTTAAAAAGGCTAAAATTACAATTCCCAAGAAATTAAATTCACTTTCAATTGCCACTAATGATCCAGTTATTGCAAATGAAGATAATCCTATCGCATCAAGTAATATAAATGCAGTTTTCCCTTCTAAGTTAGAAATTTTATGAAGCTTAAATACTAAGGCAATTAATACTGTAGCAACTACTAAAATAATTGGTAAATCATGTGAAAAAATATAAGGTGTTCTTCCTGCTATTGCATCTCTTATAACTCCACCACCAAGGGCTGTCAAAAAAGCTGAAATAAATACACCTAAAATATCTAGTTTATAATGAATTGCAATTAGAAAACCACTTAATGCAAAAGAGATTATTCCTATAATATCTGCTAATTCTAAAGTTGTCATATGTTTACCTTAAAGATTTGATTAAAAAGAGTTTTTGTTAGTTTGCCATATCTAATGATATGGCAAATTTATTATAATCCAGCGATTACTGAAATTTCTACTAACATG
>DKNG01000109.1:0-2781 GCA_002470185.1 Arcobacter sp. UBA7394
TTTGAAGCTTGATTTAAAGTATCAACATTTTTTAGTAATACATCAGATGAATTATCTACAATTAATCCAGTTTTTTTATTTTGAACTAACATATCAGTAGTTGAAGAACCAAGAGAATTAACACCATTTGCAAGTCTTTCTAAATGCTCTTTAATACCATTTGTATCAACTTTTGACATATAGTTGTAATTTGAGAATTGCTCTAATACTTCTAAAATATTATCTATATTCTTCTCTAAGTTACTTGCCATATTATTAAGAACATCTCTTAATTCATTTAAAGCTGGATTATTAACATTAGTTGTGATTCTTTGTCTAAAGTCACCTTGTTCAAACTGACCTAAAACATTAATTGATTCATCAATAATAGCTCTATCTTCTTCAATTCCTTTTTTAGCTTTTACAATATTTTCATTTACAACTTTTGCCATTAGTCCAATTTCATCAAAAGAATCAGCTTCTAATTCTTTTACATCTGAAGCATCCCTATTTACGTAATCAAAGAAACCAACTAATCCTTGTTGAAATCTATTTAATCTTTTTACAACAACATTATTAATTGTAATAATTGCACCAATTACTACAAATGCTAATAATGATAAAGCAATGATTATAATGATATTTCTAATTGCATTTGGTGTTACCAATACCTCAGCTTCATCAATTTCAGAAATAATAGCCCAGTTTAAGTCTTGTCCAATTTTAATAGGAGAGTATGCTGATAAAACAGGGTTACCATTATAATCAGTAATAATCTCAGTATTATTCGTCCCATTTAATGCATTCTTAGTTGCTACTGTTTCAACCTTTTTTCCTGATGAGAAAGAAGCTTGTAAAGAGTGCCCTTGAGGATCTAAAAAGCTATCACTTCTCATAAGTTTATCTGGCCCTACAAGATAATCCTCTTGAGATTCACCATAACCTTTTCTAAATTGCATAATATTATTGATAGACTTATCACTAATTTGGAAAACTAAAGCATAGTTTTTTTCTTTAATTTTTGTAGCCAAGAACATTGCAGGAGCATCATTACTTGGAGCATAAGGTTTCATATCAACAAATACTGGTCTTCCTAAATCTATTGCTTGACTAAAAGCTTCACCTAATCCACTATTACTTAGATTTCCAGTTTTTAGATTTGCACCATAATCTGACTCTTTTGCCGCTGAATAAATTACTTGACCTGAGTTTCCATCAATTAGGAAAATATCATAATAACCATAATCTTTCATGTAGTTCTGAAAGTAATCTTCATGCATATTTGTTGCTCTTTTAAATAAAGCATTATTTACAGGATAAGCCCCAGATTTATTTGTATCAATATTTTCTGATACCATCTCTAAATCTTCTATTAACTCTTTTACGTCTGCACTTCTTGAAAGAACATTGATATCACCAATTCTTTCATTAAAGAAGTTTGTAATCTGATTTAATTTAGAATCCCTTGCAGCAGTTAACATCGCATAGTTTTGCGATACTAAACTATCCTTTGCTTTGCTTACTGAAAATGTTGCTAAAACAATTGTAAGTAAACTCAAAGAAACAACAAGCAAAGTAATTACTTTTGCTTTAATTGTCATATTTTTAAACATTTTTTATCCTATGTATATTTTTTATACATTATATGAGATTTATTATTTATTTAATATAAAAATGACGATTAGAAAAAATATAATATCTAAAGTAAAGTTTAAATGCCGATATATGGTATAATTACTAATTAAACAAAAGAGGAAAAATGACAACAAAATATTATTTCAGCAAAGAAAAAATTATTTTTAACCTATCAATGTATGAAACAATGTATCAAATTGCACTTGGTAAAATTGTACATTTAAGTAATATTCAAAATATCTCTTACGAAGTAGATTTTCAACTAGCACTGGGTTCCATCTACGAATTATTAAAAGATTTAGAAGCAGAAGCAAATTTAGATGAAATCTTTGAAGATGAATTAAAAAAACAAATTGCTATGGATGCCCTACAATTTTTTGTAAATGAAAATCAAAATCTTATTATGGAAAAAAACTTTGCAATTGAGCCTTTGATAAATGAAATAAATGATGGAATTTTTTATAATGAAGCAATGATAGAAGTATATGAAGAAAATATCAAACTAATTACTCCTAAATATGAAGAATTCATTACAGATGAATTATCTAATGCAATTTTAAAATCACTTGAAGAGTTAGAAAACAACAATTAAACTTATACAGATTATTAGATAAGCCTAAAAGCTTATCTAATATTAGTTTTGATATTATTCGATTAATATATTGAAAGGAAAATACTTACAAGTGACAAAAGAACTTTTAAACTTAATTAAAAAATGTCTTAATCAAGAAAACACTCAACAAGAAAGCTAAACCTCCCTACTCTAATCAAAAAACTTTTATACATTTTATTTTTATAGGATAATTTCATGTCAAAAATATTTACTACTGAAGTAAAGAACTATTTATATGTAATATTTGGTGTACTATTAATTGCAATTTCTGTTGTAATATTCTTTGTACCTAATAATTTTACAACGGGTGGAACACCTGGTGCTGCTCTACTATTACATAAACTTACTGGTTTCTCTATTGGTTCTATGGTTATAGCTATTAATATTCCTTTGTTAATTTGGGGATATAAATACCTAGGGAAAAGGTTTGCAATAAGAACTATATTTGCAATTATTTTAATTTCATTGTTTATTGATCTATTTTCAAAATATTTATATTTTCCAGATTTAATAAGTAATATTCTTTTAGCTTCAATTTTTGGAGGACTAGTAAT
>DKNG01000109.1:2962-3491 GCA_002470185.1 Arcobacter sp. UBA7394
AAAGACTTAGAAAAAGCTCTATGGAGTATTATGAGTATTTATGTTACGGCTAAGGCTATTGATGTTGTTTTAACAGGAACACTTACAACAAAAGTAATACATATTGCTACAAATAAACCAGAACTTCTAAGCAAAAGAATCACTCAAAGATTAGGAAATGATGGAACAATTCTAAAAGGAACTGCACTTCATCCAAATCAAGATAAGACCTTAATTTTTATTGTTTTAGATGTTAAAAGATTAGGAACACTAAGACAAATAATACAAGAGACTGATAATGAAGCATTTATGATTGTAATGGAAGCTTCAGAGATGTTAGGAAGAGGACACTAAGAAGTGAAAAAAGAAGAGTTTTACTCTTCTTTCTCTTTTATGAATTTAATTCACTTGTAATATCTATATTATCTTTACCTTCAAATACTTTTTCATTTGCATTATCCACTATTCCTTTTGCTAAAGAAGATGCTCTAAGAGCAATATCTTTTGTTTCATTAGATACAGAAGCATTTTTTTGTGTTTGTTGATCTAA
>DKNG01000144.1:0-1032 GCA_002470185.1 Arcobacter sp. UBA7394
AAGAGAATAAAGTATCTTGTTCATTTGAGGATGTAGTATGAAAATAAATATCAAGAGATTTAATCAAGGAAATGAACCTCAAAAATTTATCAATGAATTTGAAGTTTCTAATACTAATCTACTACAAGCTTTTAATGAAATAAAAAAAGAACATGATGAGACATTAACATATAGATGTGGATGTAAAAGTGGAGTATGTGGTTCATGTGCTGTTAGAGTAAATGGAGTTGAAAGACTTGCTTGTAAAACCAATATCAATGAAAATGATGTAATTGAACCTATAAAAAATTCTAAAGTAATAAAAGATTTAGTAGTAGATGTTTCACATGAAACATTCTTAATAGAAAAAACAAACTCTTTTATGCAAAATAATTCAGGTGAAGAAATTGAGCAAAAAGATATAAATAAAATTGATAGACAAAGTAATTGTATTCTTTGTAACTCATGTTATAGTTCATGTCCTGTTTACGAAGCAAATAAGAGCTTCCTAGGGCCTTTTGCACTATCAAGAGCATTGAGATACTCAAATGACAAAAAGATGGCTAATAACGACCTTATAATTGAGAGTATTCAATCTAATGGTATTTGGGATTGTACTTTATGTGGAGCATGTACAATGGTATGTCCTCAAGGGATAGATCCTAAGATGGATATTCTTCAACTTCAAGGCTTAGCTAGTCAAAAGGGATATACAAATCCTTATCAAGCAACATTTGATTCTAATATGGGATTTGATATGAGTGATATGGGCTTTGACCCAAATGGAAGTTTTTAATAAATGAGCCAAAGCTCATTTATTAATTTTTATTCTAAGTTATCTTTTAAATATAAGTAGTCAGACATTTTTGTCCACTCTCTTGCTTTCTTTTGATAAGCTTCTTGAGATTGGAAAACCTCTTTTAATAATGGACTTTTATTTGCCATTTCAACTCTTAACTCAGCATTTACTTCTTTCATTTTTTTCATTACTTCAGAAGGTAAAGTTTTGATTTTAATATTTGGATATTCAGTTAACATATCTGCTAAAGCAAT
>DKNG01000144.1:1180-1689 GCA_002470185.1 Arcobacter sp. UBA7394
TGCCATCCAGTATAATAATAAGGAGCAATTTTATGAAAACCCATTTTGATGTCCATTGATGGTCCAACCCATTCTAATGCATCTAATGTATTTCTTTCTAATGAAGTATATAATTCACCTGGAGCCATATTTGTAACTTGAACACCAACTTTAGCCATAATCTCACCTGCAAAACCAGGGATTCTCATCTTAAGACCTTTTAAGTCATCAAGAGTATTAATCTCTTTTTTAAACCATCCACCCATTTGTACTCCTGTATTTCCACCAGGGAAAGCAAGTACTTTATGTTTGTCATAAACTTTTTTCATAAGTTCCATACCACCACCGTGATAGAACCAAGCATATTGTTCAGGTGCTGTCATACCAAATGGCATTGTAGTAAATGGTAAAGTGTTTATATCTTTACCTTTCCAGAAATAAGATGTTGAGTGACCCATGTCGTATTGACCACCTTTTACCATATCTAGAATACCTAAAGGGGCTTTATGTTTATTTGATGAATCAACTCT
>DKNG01000144.1:1791-2388 GCA_002470185.1 Arcobacter sp. UBA7394
ATAAGTGGTGTACCAGCTGTACCCCAAGTTGTAGCTAATTTTAATTTATATACTTTTTCTTTTGCATGGACAGCCATTGCCATTGCAATAAGTAAAACAGATGTTACACCTAATTTACCAATTATTCTTTTCATAATTACTCCTAATTTTTTTAAAGTTTGTAATTATATATATAAGAAAATATTAATAGGCTTAATGAAAAAATATTAGATTATTTTATTTATTTAGTAGGCACTCTTGAAGTTGTTTTTCTTTTTCCCATTTTAGTTTTTTTAGTTCAGGTTCATCATAAAACTCTTTTGTATATCCAAAACATAAGTAAGCAATAAATTTATACTCTTTTTTATCTATATCAAAAATTTTGTTTACTTTTTTAGGTTTTAAAATAGAAACCCATCCCATTCCAATATTCATAGCACGAGCAGTTAACCACATATTTAAGATTGCACAAACCACAGAATACTCACCAGATCTTTTCATATAAGTTTGACCTAAAACATTTTTTGTAGGTTTTTTATAATATACAGCAATATTAATATTTGATTCTTTTATACCTTCAAGTTTTAAGGTATTGTATATTGGTTTATCTCTAAATCT
>DKNG01000144.1:2455-3238 GCA_002470185.1 Arcobacter sp. UBA7394
TCATCATCAACAATTACAAATCTCCAAGGTTGAGAATATCCAACAGAAGGAGCATGAAGTGCTGAGTTTAAAATAGCAGTTAATTTCTTTTTTGAGATCTTTTTATTTATAAAGTTATTACCTCTAACATCACGTCGAGAGGCAATAATTTGATTAAGTGTTTTTAAGTCTTTTTTTTTAAAGTTCATTATACAGTGAAGTCGTGAAGATCTTTAAATAAAAATGCCTCAACAATTTCATCAATACTTTTTTGAGTTGGAGCAATTAAAGCAATAATACCTTCATCCATAAATGGCCAAACATATTCTAACTCATTAATTACAACAACAGCATCAATCCATTCTGTAATTTCTTCTCTTCTATTATAAAATTCTATGCTAGCAATTTTACCTTCTTCTAATTTGATAAAAGCCCATGATTTATTCTCTTCAATTGAAGAGATAATACATTCATCTCTATTTGTATCATTAACAGGTATTAATATTGTCATATTGTCCTCTTTAATATTTGTTTATATTTATTCTTTCCTAAATTAAAAGGATTTTACAATCTTTTCTCTTAAGATAGAAACTCTTTTTTATACCATAATGAAAATACATATAAAGAATAAAGATGTTGTTTGAATTTTCTTTTTAAAGAAAGTTCATATATATGCTTTATATACTCTTCATTAAATAATCCAGTTTCCTTATTAACAAAAAGAATTGTCTCTAAAATAGATTTACCATACTCTTGATTTAACCACTCATTAAAAGGTGAATTAAAACCTTTTTTTGTTCGATT
>DKNG01000144.1:3302-3823 GCA_002470185.1 Arcobacter sp. UBA7394
ACTTTTATCTTTGAATCCACAGAGAAAAGATAATTCACTAAATTAAAGTCCAAGAAAGGTGTTCTAACCTCTAAAGAGTTTCTCATTGATATTCTATCAACCTTTGATAATAAACTCTCTCCTAGCCAAATTTTTAAGTCTATATAACTCATCCAATCAACTGGGTCTTTTTTTGCTTTCTCATTTTTGAAAGTTGGAACTTTATTAAAAAGTCTTTTCTTTTGAATATCAGTATAAATCTCACCAAAAGAGTTATAAAGATTTTGTTTTTTAACTATACGTCTTAGGTATTCACTCTCTTTAGTATTATTCTGTAAAGCAGAGATAATATCATTTAAAAAGTCATTTTGATCCCCACTTAGTGTTTTCTCAAAACTATAATACTTTAAAAACTTAGCATAATTGTCATAACCTAAAAAAATCTCATCACTACCTTCACCTGAAAGAACTGTTTTGATTCCACTTTGATGAATCTGTTTTGTTAAAATATTTAAAGGCACTGCAGCCGAATCTCCATGGGG
>DKNG01000144.1:3935-4096 GCA_002470185.1 Arcobacter sp. UBA7394
GGATTATGATATGAACCAATATGATCTGCTGTAATTTTTGCATAATCTAATTCACAATAGTTTTTATATTCATTGTATCCCACTGAAAAAGTATTTATTTTTTTACCAGAGATTTTTGTATATAAAGCAGAAATAAGTGAAGAATCAATTCCTCCACTTAA
>DKNG01000144.1:4209-4923 GCA_002470185.1 Arcobacter sp. UBA7394
AGGGCTTGTTGTTCATCTTTAACAGCTTTATATGTATTTATCTTATAAAAACGTTTACGAATAAGCTCTTTACTTTTTTTAGGTTCATAAACCATATACGTAGCAGCTTCAAGTTTAAAAACATTTTGAAAAAAAGTATCTTCTCCAAAAGAGACAAAATACTGCATATACTTAGATAAAGCTACTTTATTTAGGTTTGGCTTCTTATCTAATAAATTAACTAAAGATTTAATAGAAGAAGAAAAAATAAGTTTTTTGCCCATAAAATAATAAAATAATGGCTTTTTACCATATCTATCCCTAGCAAAGAAATATAAATCTTTTTTCATATCATAAATACAAAAAGCAAACATACCATTTAATTTATTTAAAAAATCAAATCCATACTTTTGATAAAGTCTTATTAGAACCTCAGAATCACTTTGTGTTTTGCACTCTAAGTTTTCATCAATTATTAGTTGTTTATAGTTGTAAATTTCACCATTAAAAACCAAAATAATATCATCAAAAACCATAGGTTGATTTGCTTCTTCATCCAAATCAATTATTGCTAGTCTTGTATGACCAAACTCTTTATCTTCAAACTTAATTGACTTTTGAAAATCTGGACCTCTATTATTTAACATCTTCAAAGAAGAAGAGAAATTATTAGAGATAAAATTACTACCGATTATTCCACACATACTACAATCCAAAAAACTTGTTAATTATTAA
>DKNG01000201.1:0-5518 GCA_002470185.1 Arcobacter sp. UBA7394
AGAAACTTTTACATTTGGTGCTGGCTTAAATTCAAAAGTAGTTACAACAGGACCTGTATAAGTTCTTACTACATCCCCATCAATTTTAAACATAGCAAGTTTATCTAACAAATCAGAAATCTTTTGATCTATTTCAGATTCACTTACTTTATTTTTTTTCTCTTTAGGAGCTTTTTGGAAAAAGTCTGTATGAGGTAATTCAAAATCTTTTGGTTTTTCAGTTTTACCAATTTCTATATCTTCTAAAAGTTTTTTATTCTCTTCTAATTCTTCTACAATAATTCCATGAGATTCAGTTTGAACTTCTAATACTTCTTCTATATTTTCTTCTTTTGTATTTGAAGGAGTTTGATTAGCAAACTCTTCAGATTTTATTTCTTCCATAACTTCATAAACATCTGGTTTAGAAATAAACTCTTCTATATCATTTTTAGTGTTAGAATCATTCTTTACTTCTTTTATATTAGTATTAGGAGTGGCAGGCATTTCTAGAATTATCTCTGCTGTATCACCCTCTTCTTTTATAACAACGTTCTGTTCTTTTCTTTTTGTTCTTCTACTATTTTCTATTCTTTTAGGTTTACTCTGTTTTGCTTCTGATTTAAATTTATCTTTCATTTTCTGAACCCCATTAAATTCAAAATCAGAATTCTCTTTTATTACTAGGAAAGATATAATATAACCCACTAGAACAAAGATATATAATCCAGCTCTACCAATAAATGGGATTAAGTCATGAACTAGAATATTACCTATTTCACCGCTGTTAGCTTTAGTATCTATTATTAATGATTGAAAAATTAAAGATATAAATAGAATAAGTAAAACTACAGAGATATTTAAAAAAACTTCTTTTTTTTGAATATCTTTTTTGTAGTTTACTAAATATAGAGGGTATACAAAAAGTAATAAATATACATAAGATAAATACCCAAAATATTTTTGTGAAAAGGTAGCAAAACTTGAACCTGCAGTTCCCACTACTTCTTTTGCACTAACAAAAGTAGAAAATTCAAAGAATACTATAATGAATAGAATAATTAAGGATATGATTTTCTTTGCTATTTTAAAGCCTTTATTTTAATAATTTTGCAATTCTTCCTTGTAATTTAAGCCATTCTCTATGACCCATTAAAGGAAAACCTGCCCAAGATTTTTTTGGTTCAGTAATTGTTTTAGTAACACCACCACGAGCAGCAATTGTTGTAAAAGGAGCAATTTCTAAATGACCTGCAGTACCGCTTTGTCCACCCATTATTACATAATGATTTAATACAGTTGAACCAGATAAACCAACTTGAGAAACTAAAATTGATCCAGTTCCTATTTTACAGTTATGTGCAATATGAACTAAATTATCAATTCTTACACCATTTTCAATAACTGTAGATTTGAAAACAGCTCTATCAATTGTACAATTTGCACCAATTTCAACATCATTTCCAATTGTTACATTACCATTTTGATAAATTTTTATATATTTACCATCTTTAGTATTAGCAAACCCAAAACCATCACTGCCAATAACAGTTCCTGCATGAATTAAACAATCATTACCAACACTACAGTCTCTATAAATCGTTACATTAGGATGAATAGTTGTATTGTCACCAATACTTACATTATCACCAATGTAAGCGCCAGCCATAATAGTACAGTTTTTACCAATAACAGAGTTTTTACCAATATACACATTTGGCATAATCATAGTATCTTCAGAAATAACTGCATCATTCCCCGTAGTTTCAACAATTTTTGGTGCAAAAAATTTACTTGTATGAGCAAGATTTAAATAAGGCTCATCACAAACTAATGCAATTGTTCCTTCAGGTACTTCATCTTTGAAATCCTGTGTAACAAATACAGCTGCTGCTTTTGTATTTTTTAAATCACTAAGATATTTTTTATTTTCTAAAAATGTCAGTTCGTTTTCGTTTGAATCAATTAGGGTATTTAACCCTGAGATCTCTTTTTGTGAGTCACATTGTAAGTTCAATGCTTTTGCTATGTCTTGTAAAGTCATATTTATCCTTAATAATAGGATAAGATAAGAAGGATCGTCTTCTTATCTTTCCATTGCTACAATACCACTTCTTACTACTTCAAGTGGATTGAATTTTTGCATAATTTTAATAAAGTTCATGATTCTTGATGAAGAATCAGTTGCTGATACGATAATTGCTTCCTCTGTAACATTTTGAATACTACCATGATAAGCTCTTGCAATTACATCAATATCAGATAGATTATTATTAAGAGAAAATTTCATTAATACTGTATCTTTTTCAATCACATTTCTATGTTCATTTACTTTTAATACTGGAATTAATTTATTTAATTGTTTAACAATCTGGTCAATAATTCTTTTATCACCAGTTGTTACAATTGTCATTCTTGAATATTCACTTCCTTCAATAGGAGCTACTGTTAAAGAATCAATATTATATCCACGAGCAGAGAATAAGCCAACAATTCTAGATAAAACATTGTGCTCATTCATCACAACAACAGAAATAACTTGTCTAGTTGTTTCTGTATCGTAGTAGTGATTAAAATTATTCATTATTTTGCCCCTTCAATTAACGTCATTTCATTTAAAGCATGCCCATTTGGTACCATAGGTAATACTTCTTCATTTCTTTCAACAATAACTTCAATCATTGCTGGTTTTTTCTTCTCAACTGCATCTTTTAATGCTGCATCAAATTCTTCTTTTGTTGTAACTCTATACCCAATTCCACCAAAGGCTTCAACTAACATTTTAAAGTTAGGTTGAGCTGTTAAATCAGTTTCCGATAATCTGTTATCATAGAACATTGTTTGCCACTGTCTTACCATTCCTAAGTAATTATTATTTAAAACAATATTTATTACAGGTAAATCAGATTCAACACATGTCATTAATTCTTGAATGTTCATTAAGATTGAACCATCACCTGTGAAGTTAATAGAAACTTTATCTTTATCCTTCATTGCTCTTGCAACACCCATAGCTGCTGGAAGACCAAATCCCATAGTTCCTAAACCACCAGAAGTGATAAATTGTCTTGGGAAAGAGAATGGATAAAATTGTGCAGTCCACATTTGATGTTGCCCAACATCAGTAGAAATTACAGCTTTGCTTCCTAATAATTCTCCAACTCTTTGAATTGGCCATTGTGGCTTAATCACATCATTTGAATCGTTATATCTTAAAGGTTCTTTCTCTCTATATTCAGTTAATAATTCAACCCAGTTAGAGTAATCATTAAATTCATTATCAGAAATTGCTTCTAACATACCTTCAACAGTTTTCTTTAAATCACCAACAATTGGAAAGTCAGGTGTAACTAACTTATCAATACTTGTAGGGTCAATATCAACATGAATTACTCTAGCTTTTGATGCAAATTCATCTAATCTTCCAGTAACTCTATCATCAAATCTTGCACCTAATGAGATTAATAAATCAGTCTCATGTGTTGCCATATTTGCAGCAAATTCACCATGCATTCCTAACATACCAAAGAATAATGGATTTGAATCACCCATAGTTCCTCTAGCCATTAATGTTTCAACAGCTGGAATATTAAGTTTTTTAGCTAATTCTCTAACTTCATAAGCACAGTTAGCTAAAATTGCACCACCACCAACATAAATTAAAGGTTTTTTAGCTTTTGAAATTGCTTCCATAGCTTTCTTTAATTGTCTTTTATTGTAATTAACAGTAGGTTTATAAGTTGGTAAGTTTATCTTTTGAGGATAAACAAAATCACCTAACTCAGCTGTGATATCTTTTGGGATATCAATATGTACAGGTCCCGGTCTTCCAGTACTTGCAATGTGGAAAGCTTCATTAATAATTCTTGGTAAATCATCAATTGAATTAACTAAATAATTATGCTTAGTACATGGTCTAGATATACCTACAGCATCAATTTCTTGAAAACCATCTGTTCCAATAATAGTTGTTGGTACTTGCCCAGAAATAACAACTAATGGAGTAGAATCCATATAAGCATCAGCTAAACCTGTAACTGCATTTGTAAATCCAGGTCCAGAAGTTACAATTGCAACTCCAACTTTACCTGTTGATCTAGCATAACCTTCTGCTGCTATAATAGATGCCTGTTCATGTCTATTTAGAATGTGTTGAAAATAGTTTTGTTTATATATTTCATCATAGACGTTCATAATAGCGCCACCTGGGTATCCGAATACGACTTCAACCCCTTCTTGATGTAATGATTCTATAACCATTTTTGCGCCAGTCATTTTCATAATATTTCTCCATTTTAAAATAAGCAGATATTATATAGAAAATTATATTAATTAACCTTTAGTTATTTACAACTAGCTATTTAGATTTAGATTCTTTTTAGTTTAGTTTAAATATAATTTAAGATAGTGTTATTAAATAAGGAGTGATTATGGATGTAAATAGTATTAACAATAATATAAGTACCCTTAACAGCCAGCCTTCCGTTGAACTTAATAAAACCGGAGCTAATAACAAAATTGAGAAAGTAGATAATGAATCTTTATCATTATCTGTTAATCAATATAATCAAAGAAGAGATGAACTTTCTCTTAATGTACAATCACTAAATGAAGGTATTGCAATTAGTAAAATTGCAGAAAATTCATTAAATAAACAAGAAGATTTTTTAAATGATATTAGAAAAAATTTGGAATCTTTAAAAAGTGATGATACTAATCTTCAAGACAAAAATGAAATCAAAGACAAAATTAATCAAGATTTACAAAATTTTAATCAATTAGCTTATGAAACAAAATTTGCTAATAAAAATATTTTAAATGTTGATTATTATGATGAACAAAAAAATATTGAAATTAGTACAAGTACTGATAATTTTTCAATTGACAAACCTAATACTCCTCAAATTGCTAATGATATTTTTGAGGGTTTAAATGAGAGTAATTTAAATCTACCAGATGATTTAGAAAAAGTATTAGACAAAGTTGAAACAGCAACAAGACAAATTCAAACAATTACAAATGAATTTACTGATTTTGGGAATAAACTTGAAAGTAGTGCAAGAGGTACTATCCAAGAACAACAAAATCTTTACAATGAAACGAAAGTAAACAAAAATAGAAATTTTGGGAATGAGTCAAGTGATTTCACTAAAACAAATGTAACAGCAAATGTAGGATATTTAGCAGCTTCTCAAGCTAATATTGTGCAAGAGCAAAGTGTAAGACTTTTATCTTAAGTCTTACACCTTTTTTCATACGCATCTAAAGCAACACCTTCTCTTAAACCATCATCTAGTACAATTGATTCAGTTTTAGCTAACACTTCAAATATTGCTCTGTAAATAAAAATCCCAACTTCAATAAATTCAACTCGTCCGCGACCTACAAGTTTCGTAATTTCTTCTTTTGAAGACTTAGTTAAAATATTTAGACAACTCTCTAAATCATCTAAATTTACTATAGTTCCATTTACAACATCTTTGTCATAAGAAAAGAAATCTTGCCCTAATTTAACAGCTGCAATTGTTGTAGGAGTTCC
>DKNG01000201.1:5597-8784 GCA_002470185.1 Arcobacter sp. UBA7394
GCAGTTGCTACGAAAGTATATTCATCTAAGTTTATACATAAAGATTCTAAATACTTTTGTATTTCATGTTTTCTATCATCCAAATCTTTATTTAAATCATGATAGTGAAGATATTCTTGTGTCATAGTTACAATACCAAAATCAAAACTATGAGCTTCATAATCATCATTTGTATTAACAATAATTTCTGTTGAACCACCGCCAATATCTAAAAGTATAAATTTTGAAGAATCTATATTTTCTCTTTTTAGAGCATGTTTAACGGCAAGTAAAGTAAGTCTTGCCTCTTCTTTACCATCAATGATATTAAACTTCACAGCAGTTTTTTCTTCAAAGTATTTCAAAACTTCTTCATTATTACTGGCTTTTCTCATAGCAGCAGTTGTAACGGCAACTGCTAAACTTGGATCATAATCAACTTTCTCTATTGATTTTTCAATAGCAGTTATTACTCTTGTCTGTGCTTGGTCTGAAATAAGTCCAGTATCAACTAAACCATCAGCCATACCCACTACTTCATTGTATTCTGCAATGATTTTATCATTTAATCCATCATATTTAAGCACTCTAAAAGAGTTAGAACCTAAATCGATACTTACAATTTCACTCATCAAAAGGCTTATGGATGTGGAATTTTTAATTTAGAATTTAATAAATAACCAATAACAATCATTAAAACTAATACTACTGTTTCTGAAATAAACCCTGTTAAAGAGATTAAATAAACTAACCACAATAAAATTGCTCCAAGAGGTGTAGGAACTCCTGTGAAATACTTAGCAACCTCACCCTCTTCCGCATTAATATTAAATTGAATTAATCTTCTTAATCCAGAAATAACATAATATACAAATGCAAATACTACTAATGGCGTAAATAGAGTTAATTCTTTTCCATCAATTACTGCAAAATAAATAAACATTGTAGGAACAATAACAAAAGATAAAAAATCTGCATAAGAATCTAATTGAATACCAAACTCAGTTGATAAATTATATTTTCGAGCAATTTTTCCATCTACAATATCAAATCCTCCAGCTAACCACGCAAATAGTGCTGCGGCAAAAAACTCTTGATGAGTTAAAAAATATATTGCAAAAATACCTGATGCAATATTAAAAAAAGTAACTATGTTTGCTAAATTGAAATGATTATTTTTATTAAATAAAAAAGTCATTATTCTCCCTTGTAAATATGGTATTGATTTCTACCATTTTGTTTTGATTTATACAGACATTCATCTGCATATTTATATAACTTATTTGCTGATATATATGTATTTGGTTTATAAATAATTGCACCCATTGAAACAGAAACAACATCAAGAACTTTACTTCCTTTGTGTTCAATCCCAAGTTCTACAATTTTTTTATTTATATCATCTAGGCATGATTTTACCGTAATTTCATCAATATCAAATAAAATCACACCAAACTCTTCTCCACCTAATCTAAATACAAATTCATATTTTTGATTGAAATATTCTTTTAATAATGTAGCAACTTTTTTAAGAGTTTCATCTCCTAAATCATGTCCATATGTATCATTGTACTGTTTAAAGAAATCAATATCCAACATTAAAAATGCACAATCCCAACTATTTGCATTGGAAATAAAAGGCATATTATCAAAAATCGTATCAAAATATTTTCTATTATAAAGTTTTGTCATTGAATCAGTAATAGAATCAATTTTATATTTTTTATTTAGAATTCGTAATTGATTATCTTTTTTTACTAATTGATAAATAATATACGCTATTAGTATAAATGATAATACTAAAATTGACACTATATTAAAAAATAAGAAGTCTTTCATATTTTTATAATCATCAACAAATATTTTTCTCTGTTTGTAAGCCATTTGAGTTTCATACTCAATTAAATAGTCAATCTTTTTTACTACATTTTTAAACTTATGTAATTTATTTACTCTAAAAGTTTCCTTTATAGCAAAATCAACACTACCTACAACTTCTTTTTCTTTATCATTTTTATATGCTCTATTATAATATTCCCACTCTTTTAAAATAATGTTTTTTTCTTTTTTGAAATTACATATATATTTTAAAGTTCTACATGAGATGATTTTTCTATAATTATCTTGGATATTTTCTAGTTTTACAATAGGAACAAAATTCCCAAAATAGATATTATCAATTTGTTTTTTTAATTTATCAATTTGTGAGTTAAATAATAAAGATGCACCAATTAAGGCTAGTAATACAATAGAAACTAATACAATTAATTTAAATGTTACAGATTTGAGAAAATTATATTTCATTGGGATATTCTATCAAAAAAATATTCAATTTAGATTAATTTTATCCTTAAAAGAAAGAATAAAATTATTAAATAATTTCCCAATGAGTGTATTTAATAAACACTTAGATATAATCGCGATTATTAAACAAAAAAGGTATAAATTTGCTAAATATAAAAGATACTTTTATAGGAAATAGCGTAAAAAGTGATGTGTTATCAGGAGTAGTAGTTGCTATTGCTCTTGTTCCAGAAGCTATTGCATTTTCAATTATTGCTGGTGTTTCACCACTAGTTGGATTATATACTGCATTTATTTTAGGATTAATCACTGCATTAATCGGTGGTAAAGCAGGAATGATTAGTGGTGCTACTGGTGCTGTTGCAGTTGTATTAGTTGCATTAGGAATTAAAGTTAAGGAATCAATTTCTCCTGAAGTTTTAGCTCAATTAACTCAAAATGGGGAATTGTCAACTTATATTCTTCAATATATTTTACTTGCAACTATAATTGCAGGAATTTTACAAGTTACAATTGGTGTTTTAAAACTAGGAAAACTGATTAGACTTGTTCCTCAGCCTGCAATGTATGGTTTTGTTAATGGTCTTGCTATTGTAATTGCAATGGCTCAATTCCCATTATTTGAGGGTGAAAGCTGGATTATGTATGCACTAGTAGCGGCAACTATGATTTTAGTTAAATTCTTCCCAAAAGTTTCAAATGCAATTCCATCAGGACTAGTTGCTATTATCGTAATTTCAGCTGTTGTTATTGGTATGGATTTAGATACAAAAAGAGTTGGGGATTTAGCTGATATTTCAGGAAACTTACCTACTTTTGCTTTACCTACATTACATGTAAATTTTGAATCTGTATTAATGGTTTTACCAACAGCTGTATTAGTTGCATTAGTTGGATTAATTGA
>DKNG01000201.1:8827-9474 GCA_002470185.1 Arcobacter sp. UBA7394
TCATTATTAACTCTATCTGTTTTAGATGAAATGGGTGGTAAAAGAGGTAGTGGTAACCAAGAGTGTATAGCTCAAGGTACTGGAAATATTACTTGTGGATTCTTTGGAGGAATGGCAGGATGTGCTATGATTGGTCAATCAATTATTAACTTCTCAAATGGTGGTTGGGGTAGATTATCTGCACTAAGTGCTGCATTATTATTAATCTCATTTGTTGTTGCTTTATCTGAATATATTGCAATGATTCCAGTTGCTGTATTAGTTGGAATTATGTTTATGGTTTCAATTGGGACATTTGAATGGGAAAGTGGTAATAGATTTAGATTTATGCCAAACTCAGATAAGTTTGTATTAGTAGCAGTTACAGTAATTACTATTTTTGCTGACCTTGCAATTGCTGTTATTACTGGTATTATTATTTCAGCCTTAGTATTCGCGTGGAATCATTCAAAAGTTAGGTCAAGAACTTACAGAGAAAATGATGACACTAAAATTTATGAATTTGATGGTCCATTATTCTTTGGTTCAACAACTTCATTCTTTGAATTATTCGATCTTAAACATGACCCAGAAATTGTAGTTTTAGACTTTAAAGATGCTAGAGTTATGGATATTTCTGGCGTAGAAGCAATTGACACTATTACTAA
>DKNG01000201.1:9638-13376 GCA_002470185.1 Arcobacter sp. UBA7394
GTAAACTACTAATCTCATATTGAAGTTTGGCTTTAATTAGTCAAACTTCCTTTTATTTACAAAATCTGTATTTTTCGCTAAACTTTATATTAAGAATATTTTGAGGTTGATTTATGCAGCTAGCTAATGACTATTTATCAGTATCATCAATATATCAACAAATAGCAACAAAAAAATCTGAACTTGCGGCTATTGATAAAAAAGAAGAAGAACAATCTCTTTTTGAAAAAAAAGATACTATTTCTTTAAGTAATGATATTGGTGGTAAAAATTATGATGAAAATGATTATACAAGGGTATTAGAAAAGTTTAAAACTCTTGATGCCCAAACAAAAGCTCATGAACAACAACACGCTGCTGCTGGTGATACGAAAGGCGCAATCTCATATAACTATCAAACAGGACCTGATGGCAAACTATACGCTACAGGTGGACATGTAAGATTAGATACTTCAATTCCACAAGATGAAGAAGCAGCCCTAGCAAAACTAGATAAACTAGCAAATGCAGCAGGTGCTCCAAGTGAATTAAGTAGTGCAGATGCTGCAATAGCAAGAGCAGCTAATTTGAATAAAATGCTTATCCTAAATAAACAAGAGGAAGGAGAAGATTATGCAAATAACAAACAATAACCTAAATGGTATGGTTGCAGCTCAAATGCAAGTCAATGAAATGGCTAGCAATTTAGCAGAAGTTGCAAATATTACAGGTGACCCTCAAACACAAGAAGTAACTCAAGATTTTATAAACTCAATTGTTGGACAAATTCCTCAAGTAATTGCCTATGAAGCAAATGCTCAAGGTATTATCACTCAACAAGCAGTTACAGATACATTATTAAATATAAAGGCTTAAATTAATGACTAAAGTAAACGTGGTTTGTCCATCATGCTTAAAAATAAATGCAATTCCCAAAAAAGATTCTTATGCAAAAGCAAATTGCGGTTCATGTAAGAATTCTTTATTAGAAACTCATCCAATAGAGTTAGATGAATCAAATTTTGATCATGTTGTTGTAAACTCAGATATTCCAGTAATAGTTGATTTCTGGGCACCTTGGTGTGGTCCATGTAAAATGATGGCTCCAATTTTTAATGAAGTAGCTCAAAAATATCCATTAAAAGCGTTATTTGTAAAAGTAAATACTGAAAAACATCAAAACTTAGGGGCTAAATTTAATATTAGATCTATTCCAACTCTTGTAGTATATAAAGCAGGAGAAGAGATAAAAAGAGTTAGTGGAGCACTTGATCCATTAAAACTATCTAATCTTGTAAATGAGAATTTATAAGATATATTTTATTTATAAAAACTAAGAATTAGTTTTTATAAATTTCTTTAACTCACTTAATTGAGTTTCATTAAAAATCACAATTCCATTCTCTTCTAATAATTTAGCACTTAGACCTTGTCCATCTACTAAAGAATCAGAGAAACTTCCATCATAAATTTTAATATTTCCACACGAAGGTGATTTTGATTTCATTAGAGCTACTTTAATACCTTCTTTAAGACATAAGTCCAAAGTATTTTTTGCACCAATTAAAAAAGGAATAGTAACATCTTCTTGCTCTTTTGTTAAAACCTTAAAAGGTTTATTTGCACTTACTATTTCAGCAGCAGGTCTTGGTGTACTTAGACCACCTGAAACCTCTGGACAGAATGAATAAATTTCATTATCACAAAGAATATCCATAAATAGTTCTTTCTGAGAAAAAGTAAATTTTGCACCCATAGCAATAGATGAATTACCTCCATCATATCTCACATCTTCACCTAATAAACAAGATGAGATTAATAACTTCATGTATTAATCTTCTTTTGAATAATCTAAGTCTTCTTTATTAAAGAATGTAGATGTTTGAATATTTGAGAATGCGGCTTTCATTGAAACAAAAATTTGAGGATTATCTTCTTCTAGTTTTGCTAATAAATCTTTTGATTTTGCTCTTGCATAAGGCATTTTAACATCAAATCTAAGTCCTGGACATGCTTCATCTCCAATTACATTGATTTCATTTTTATCAGCAAATGCTCTTAATTGTCTCTCTCTACAGAAAATTAATGGTCTAATTACTTCAAGTCCATTTTCTGCTTTATAAATTGGAGGCATTGATCTCATAGTTCCATTGTAGAAGAAGTTCATAAAGAATGATTCCATTGCATCATCTAAGTGATGTCCTAGGGCTACTTTGTTATAACCTTGCTCTAATGCAGTTGAATAAATGTACCCTCTTCTCATTCTTGAGAAAAATGAACAGAAAGATGAATTTTTTCTGATTTTTTCACCAGCTAATTCAAAAATTTCAGTATCAACGATTTCATGCTCAATACCATGTTCTTTACAATGGTCAGCTAAAAATTGTACTTGCTCACCCATTCCATAAGTTACAGTTACAGCTTTGAATTCAAAATCAAATGGTGCAACTCTTTTCATATGGTTTAAAGAGTGTAATAATGTAAGAGAGTCTTTCCCTCCTGAGAATCCAACTAATACTTTGTCGCCTTCTTTTACAAGACCGTATTCTGCGTTAGTTTTTCCCACTAATTTAGATATTTTTTTACTTAGTTCAATCAAGATATAAATCCTATTTAAATTTTTTTGCAATTATATCTAAAAAGTACTCAAGATTTCACTTTTTACTAATAAAAAAATCTTTGATTATAAAAAATGTTTATTATTCACATAAATCTAGCCAATTAACTTGAATTAAATAGCCTTTTTACTTAAGTAACAAAGAATAATAGATTTTATGTAATTTATTGTAATTTTTTACTAAGATTTTAGATAAAAACTATATAATTTCATACTAATCTCAACTACAAAGAAATAATAATGACAACAGAAGAACAAGAAATCTTTAAAGAAAAAATCGCAGAAACAATTTTGCCTATGGCTGTTAATATGACAGAAGATCAAATCAGAAATATTATTATTACAGTTGAGAATGAGAACCCAGAATTACCTGTAGGTTTTGCAGATATGTTATTTCAACAAATCATGGTTCACAAATACAATTCTAACCAAATGTAAAAACTTAAAATTTTATGTTTCAGTTGGTTATATCGATATTAAATATTTAAATTTATTCTAAATTCATCTTATATTTAGCAGGTTTTAATGCTTTATCGTTATAATTCCCGCCCAAAAAATTTTAAAAGGCTTTCAAATCAGAATCACAGTAACGGTAAAAGATTTAAAAATATTACAAGAACTTTGTAAAGATCATGGACAAGCTGAATTATATAAAAAACTTCACATTGAAGAAGATAAATATCAAAAAAGTTTGACTGAGAAAAAAAGTAAAGCAACTAAAAAAGCTACTAAAACTAGACAAGAAGTTGCAAAGAAAAAAATTGAAGCATCTGTAAATATGATGAGAATGTTTAATCAAAAAATCACTGTTTATTCAGTAGCTAAAGAAGCACAAGTAAGTTATAATACTGCGTTAAAATACAAAGAATTTATTACACAAAATGCAAAATAACTAGAAATATTTTATATCTTCTAGTGCTTTGCTAAACTACATATCTACTCACACACAAATTAAGTAACAATTATTTATTTTTTGGTAATATTTCATTTACTATTTAGGAGAATGAAATGAGAGAATTTATAAATTATGATAAGTCACTAGAGATACTAAACAATATTAATCTATCAAAACCTACTACTCAAAAAGAGTTCTTAATCAATGCTATTGGAAGTGTTATTGCAAATGATATAATTGCAGATCA
>DKNG01000201.1:13493-16294 GCA_002470185.1 Arcobacter sp. UBA7394
AATAAAACAATAAAAATTATTGATAAAAACCCTGCAGGAACTGTTGTTGAGTCAATTGTTGAAACGGGTGTTTGTATTAAAACATTTACAGGTTCATTAATGCCACAAGGAAGTGATACATTAATACCTATTGAAAATGTAGAAGTTAATGGTGATGAAATTACAATTATAAAAGAAGTACCTTTTGGATTTGCTACTAGAGCTATTGGTGAAAACTATGCTAAAGATGAAGTTCTTATTAAAAAAGGAACTGTAGTTGGTTTTGCGGAAGTTGGAGTATTAGCTTCTTTAAATATTGTTCAAATACCTGTTATTGTGAATCCTACAGTTGCAATTGCTAGTACTGGAAGTGAAATCCTTGATTTAGGTGAAGTACAAACTAATGATGCACAAATTAGAAGTTCAAACCATTTAACTATTGAAGCTTTATGTAAAAAAGCTGGTGCTAATACATTACAAATGGGTATTGTTGAAGATGATATTGACTCTATTACAAACTTACTAGAAACAGCTTTAGATAAATCTGATGTTGTAATTACTACTGGTGGAGTATCTGTTGGTGATTATGATTTTGTACAAGATGTAATAAAAGATAAACTAAAAGCAGAAGTTTTATTCCATGGTGTTACAATTAAACCAGGGATGCATTTATTAGCAGCAGTTAAAGATGGTAAGATAATTATTGCATTACCAGGTTTTGCTTATTCATCAACTGTATGTGCAATCTTATATGTACTACCATTAATTTATAGATTCAGAAATTCAAATGAAAAACTACCAATTGTAAAAGCTAGAATCTCTCAAGATTTCCCAAGAAGAATGCCAAAAACAATATTTACTGCTTGTAATGTAGAATATACAAATAATGAGTATCAAGTGAATTTTGATGGTAAGAAAAAAGGAACAAGTGCAATCTTAACAAATATGTTAGAAAGTCCTGCACTTTTAATTCAAAAAGACGATAGTGAAGATATCAAAAAAGGTGACTTTGTGGATATTTTATTATTAAACGATCTAAAATAATATCAAAGAAGAAACATTAAAATGTTTCTTCTCTCTCTTTACAAATTACAGCAGTATTCCGGCCATTATTTTTAGCTTTATATAAAGCTTTGTCTGCTAACTGATATATTTCATTTTGAGTTAGTGCTGATGTACTTTCAACCATCTTAACTCCAATAGAAATTGTCAAGAAATCATTAACCTTACTCTCTTTATGCTCAATTTCTAAGTGTTCAATACTTTCTCTTAAATACTTAGATAATACTTCAATACCTTCTAAATCAATGCCAGAGGTGATAATTCCAAATTCTTCACCACCAAGTCTAAATACAAAGTCATGTGATCTTTTCAAAGTATATTTTAAGGCTTGTGCAACTTCATGTAAAGCTTTATCACCGGCATCATGTCCATAAGTATCATTGTATTGTTTGAAATAATCTATATCCAAAATCATAAATATGATGTTTTTAGAATCCCTTTTACTTCTTTTTAATTCAATATCAAAGGTTGTATTAAAATGTCTTCTGTTATGTATTTTTGTAAGATAATCAGTAATTAATAGTTTTGATATCTCTTTTTTATCTGTAATGTCATTATAAATTGATGTAAAGCCTAAAATATTTCCATCTTCATCAAGATTTGGTGTTATTGAGTTTTCAACCCAAAACATTGAACCATCTTTTTTTACGTTTTGATGTTCACCTTTCCATATGCGACCTTTTAGAATTGTCTCCCAAAGTTCACGGAAAATATAATCATCATTTTCTGGATGTTTAAAGATATTGTGTTTTTTTCCTATTAGCTCTTTTTTACTATAACCAGTAAACTTACTATAAGCGTCGCTTAAATCAATAATAAACCCGTCTTTATCGGCAATACTAATCAGAATATTTTCATTTACAATTTTTACATATTGTTCTAAACTTTTCCTTGTTAATTCAGCCTGAGTTATATCATGACCTTCACAAGCAATATAAATTACTTCATTATTGTCATTAAATATTGGGGTATAAGAAAAATCCATAAATATTTCTTCCCCATTACTATCAATAAAAGTTTTTTTATTTTGAAGATTTGTACCTTTTGAGGCCATGGATATTTCTAAATCAATATTTTTTTTACATGAGTCTTTCCACCATGATAAAGAAGATAGTTTTTTACCAATGATACTAGATTCTTTTTGATTTAATATTTTTAAAGAAGTGTCATTTATTTTCAGAATTTTAGAATCTTTATCTAATAAAACTATTGAGTTAAAAGAATTATTGAAAATAGTATCTAATATATTCTCTGTTAGTTCTAATTGATTATATAACTCTTTTTCAGCAGTTATATCAGTAATATAACCATAATAATGACTTAACTCACCTTTTTCATTTCTAATGATTTTTGTAACATGACTAACCCATATAACTTGATTGTTTTTTACAATCCTATATGGTTTATAAATAAATTCGTCATTTGAAGTTTTTGAGACTTGAGTTCTTTGCCATAAGAATTTTTCTAAATCGTCTTCATGAATAAAATCTTCATGTCTAATTTTGTTTTCCATAAATTCTTTTGCTTTATGTCCATATATATCTAATACGTTATTTGTTACGTATTCTAATCGCCAATTTATATCTTTTTTCAAAATAAAAAAAACTGTTGGACTTTGATTTAAGTAGTGTAATAAATTATCCATAATAGCTTCCAAAAGTGTATATAGAATATACTACAACACTTTTGGTTAATAAGACAATATGAGAATCAGTCTTTTTTAATAGAAAACGTAGATTTAGTGAAATCTACACTTTTAG
>DKNG01000201.1:16386-19207 GCA_002470185.1 Arcobacter sp. UBA7394
TCTTTCTTAAATTTGTTTTTAAATAAATGATAAAAAATCAATACTAACATTAATAAAGAAGCAAGTGATTCTAGTAATGAACTTTCTTCATGAATCATAGATACATTTAAAATACTTAGTTCTCCTAAAAAAGTATCATAAGCCATACCAAAACATAAGGCTAATACAAAAATAGTAATTATATATAAAATTAAAGATTTTTTACCTAACATTTTATATACTATACTCATAGTAACTGCACTAGTAGCAGGCCCTGCTGTTAAGAATATAAACACAGCTCCCGCACTCATACCTTGCATCATTAAAGCTGCCGCAATTGGCAAAGATGCTGTTGCACAAGTATATAAAGGCATAGCAAATAACATAACAACTATATATGTTAAAAACTGATTATCAAATAGTATTTTACTATACTCTTCAGGCATAAAAGTAATAAATAAAGCCCCTAAAATAAGCCCTATTAATAAAGCTTTTGCCATATCTGAAAATAGTGTTCCATATCCATATTTAAAAACTTTGATTATAGAGAACTTTTTCTTTTCTGTTTGATTGCTATCACAACAAGAAGAACTAGAACAACAAGAGCTTACTTCAACTTTTTCTTCTATTTTATTTTTTGATTCTTTTTCAAAGAAGTTTTGTACTAAACCAACAGTAATTGCAATGATTATAGACGATACAACTCTAAAGAGAGTAAATACAAAACCAAATAATGAATACGTAGCTAAAATTGAATCAACTCCAGTAATAGGAGTTGAGATTAAAAAGCTCTGAACTGCACCTTTACTAGCACCCTCTTTTCGTAAGCCTTGTGCCAGAGGAATTACTGAGCAAGAACATACAGGAAGAGGTATTCCAAATAATGTAGCTTTTACCACTGAACTTGTTGAGTCTTTTCCTAAATGAGAAGAAACAAAATCATCTGGTACTATTTGTTTTAAAATACCTGCAATAAACAGACCTAATATTACATATATTGAAAATGCATCTAATAAGGCTAAAAGATTATTTGCAAAACTAATCGCTAAGTCCATTTTCATCTCCTAATAATTTTTTTGTATCAATTCTCTTTTTTGTTTTTACACCTAATTCAAGTAAAGCTTCACTTCTTTTAAGAAGATTTCCATTACCCGTAGAGAGTTTATTTATTGCTCCATCATAGGCTTTTTGTGTTTTAGAAATATTGGCTCCTATATCTTCTAAATCTTTCACAAATAAAGCAAACTTGTCATATAAGAAGCCAGCTTTAGTAGCAATATCTAAAGCATTCTCATTTTGGTGTTCATATCGCCAAATATTCTCTATTGTTCTAAGTGTTACAAACAGTGTAGAAGGTGATACTAACATTATGTTATGCTCAAAAGCAGTTTTGAATAAGTGATTATCATTAGAAGCAGCAAGCATAAAAGCTCCTTCAATAGGAATAAACATTAATACAAAATCTAAAGTTTTAACATCATCAATATCTTCATAACTTTTAGCACTAAGACCTTTAATATGAGCATATAAAGATTTTGTAAGCTCTTTTGTAGCTTCTTCTTTTATTTTAACATCTTCTGATTCAATATATTTTAAATATGCATTTAATGAAACCTTGGAATCAATTACAATATCTTTATCTTGAGGCAAATGTACAATAACATCAGGTCTTAATCTTTTACCCTCGTGATCTGTGTATGAACCTTGAGTAGAATACTCTTTTCCTTCTCTAAGACCTGTTTGTTCTAGAATCTTTGATAGAATCATCTCTCCCCAATCACCTTGGGTTTTGTTTTCACCTTTTAGGGCTTTTGTAAGATTTAGAGCATCTTGTGAGATTTGATTATTCAACTCTTTTAGGTTTTTAATTTCTGTTAATAGTGATGATCTTTGTTTTGTTTCATCATTATAAATATCATTTACTCTTTTTCCAAAAGTATCTAATTGGTCTTTAAAAGAAGTAACAACTTGGTTTAGATTTGTATTAGATTTTTTTTGATTTTCTTCAAATAGTTTATTTGCAAGACTTTCAAATTCTAATTTTAATTGAGCTTTTGAGTTTTCTAATAAAGATATCTTTTCATTAAAATTCTCTTCTTTTATATCAAATTCTCGATATAACTGATCTTCTTTATTAGAAAAAATCTCTTCTTGTTTTGACAATCTTAATTGATATGATTTTTCTAAGTTTTCTAGAGTTTCTCTTGAATGAGTTTCAAATGTGTCTATTTTATCTTTTAGATTTTCATTTATATTATTTAAGATATCTGTTTTAGATTCTAGAGAGTTTATTTTAGTTATAGCTTCTTGTTCTAGTTTTAAAAGTTTTGTTTTATATTTTTGTTTTACTATTTGCCATGTTGCAAGAACTGCAACAATGACAAATATAATAAGTGAAATACTAAGATAGTTTATATCAAAAGTACTATTAATCAACATCTACAAAATCTTCTTTTAAAGCATCTTTAGAGTTATTGTTTACATCGAAACCAAGCTCTTTGAATCTCTCAACTAATGGGGGATGAGAGTAATAGAAGAAAATATAAATAGGATGAGATAAAGGAAATGATTTATTCTCATTTGCTAATTTCAATAATGCACTAACTAAATCTTGTTTAGATGCTAAGTTTGAACCAAATTCATCAGCAGCATATTCATTATGTCTAGAAATCATAGAAATTAAAGGCATTAAGAAAAATGATAATATTGGTGAAAAAATCATGAATACAGCAATAATTGTTGCTGGCTCTTGATTAAGTGATAATCCTAAGAATAATGATTCAGGAAGATTTCCAAAAATAGCAAAGAATACAAACATAACAACACCCATAATACCAATATT
>DKNG01000021.1:0-3237 GCA_002470185.1 Arcobacter sp. UBA7394
AAAGCAGAATATCTTTTTATTTTAGGACTTATTCCTCTATCTTTAGCCTTTGTATTTTTCAAATTTAAACTAAAAAATTATGAGTTAAGAGATTTTAATCAAAACAATAACATATCTCTAAAATCTACTGTTGTATTTTTCTTAATCTTTCAAGTAGTAGATTATGTATCTTATGATGGATTTATAGGAATGATAAGTCAATGGATTTTATATTGGATTATGGGACTTATAGCTCTACTTTTATTAGAAAATATTAACTATTATAAAAACTATAAATTAATATATAAAAACTCAAAATAGTAAAGTTTGAAGTACTTTTTAAATATAATCTATAAAATTTAAGGACAAAATAAATGGAAAATAAAGAAGACTTTGTAAAAAGAGCAGATGCACATATACTTTTAGCAAATGAACAAATAAGTGATGAAGTATCTTCTGGAGAAGTAAGTGCTTCTTTTATGTATGGAATGACTAGATTTAACGCATGGATTGCAGCATGTGAATTTGAATCAGCTGAGGATATGAGTACTGAAAAAGAAAAAGTAATTGAATACTTTTCAAGCCAATACAAGAATATGTTAGAAGAACATATTAATAATCATATTGAACATTTTGATTTTAAAAAATAGTTTTTAATCATTCCTAATAAACCTATATTAGGAATGGTTTTGATTACAACCAACGCTTTACTTTAGACTTATAAGAAATATACTCATCACCAAATAATTTTTCCAAAGCTCTCTCTTCTGGAATAATCTGATATTTATTCATATACAAAATAAAAAGTATTACATTTACAATATTTAATACATTTCCAAGAAAAATCAACCAAGCGAATAAAATAACAGCAATACCTAAATACATTGGATTTCTTGTAAATCTATACACACCATTTCTCACTAAAAAACTAGCACTTTCTGGTTTCATAGGATTTATACTTGTTCTTTTTTCATTAAATACATAAGAAGCTGCAACAATAAGCACAAAGCCTGAAACAGCAGTTTCTATAGATAAAAACGTTTGAAACATAAATTCTATATTTAAAGCAGAAAAGATACTTGATAGAAAATACATTAAAATCATAAAAAACAACATCACCACAGCTGGTGGAATCTTTAGTTCTAAGTTCATATAAAAACCTTTTTAATTTATACTCTTATTTTATCGGCATTTGTTTAAATCTATTTGGTCTTTTTCTTTTACTTTAGATAAAATATTCTCTTTTAATTCACAAAGAGAAATACAAAGAAAGGTTTATATGAAAAAGATATTATTATCAACTGCGAGTTTATTTATGGTATTACTATTTAGTGGCTGTGCAAATAGTGTATATTATGCAGGAATGGAAAAAGTTGGATTCCATAAAAGAGATATTATGGTTGATAGAGTTAAGAATGTACAAGAATCTCAAAAAGAGGCTCAAGAAGAGTTTAAATCAGCCCTAGAACAGTTTGGTTCACTTGTTACAATCAAGGATAGTGATTTAAAAAGTTCTTATGAAAAATTCAATGACGAATATGAAGATGTTACTGAAGCAGCAGAAGAGTTAAGTACTAAAATTGACAAATTAGAGAATGTATCATTAGCTCTATTTGAAGAATGGGATGATGAACTTAGTCTTTATAAAAATCAAAAGCTTAAAGCTCAAAGTCAAAAGAATTTAAAAGTTACAAAATCAAAATACACAAGTATGATGAAAAGTATGAGAAGTTCAGAAAAAAGCATGACTCCAATATTAGACACTTTTAGAGATAATGTATTGATTTTAAAACACTCACTTAATGCTCAAGCTATTGGAGCCCTTCAAGGTGAATTTGGTACATTAAAAAAAGAAATTTCAGTACTAATAACTAGAATGAATCAATCAATAAAAGCTTCAAACACATTTATAAAAGAGATGAAATAATCATCTCTTTTATTTAAAAGTGATATTGCTTTTTGGTATTACAATAGAAAAACAAGCACCTTTATAAGTTTTATCTTTATATTCAAACTCTACATTTTTAACTTCAATTTCTGTTTTAATATGTTTTATAATAATTTGGTAAGTCATATATAAACCTATTCCTGTACCTTGGCTTTTATGTTTTGTAGTAAAATACGGGTCAAAGATTTTTTCTAAGTTTTCATCTTTTATACCATAACCATTATCTGTAATTTTAATAATATAATTATTTTCATCACTAATTAAATCAAGAAATACATACTTATCATAATCTAATTCATTTATCTCTTTTAATGCATCTTTTGCATTATTTAATATATTAATTAATGATTGAATAAATAGATTTTCATTACACTTGAAATATATTTCTTCTTCAATATTTATCACAAAATTAATATTTAAATCAGAAAATGCATCTTTTATTAAAGTACTTGTTTTTTCAATACTATTTTTTATATTTACTTTTTTAATATTATAATTATCAGACAAGAAAAAACTTCTAAAATCTTCAATGGTATTAGACAAATATTGCGCTTGATTATTAATGTTTTCCATATTTTCAATCAATTCTTCATTATCTAAAATTTGCATTTCATTTTTTAGTTTTGTGCCTGTAGCAGCTGAGGATATTAAAGTAAGAGGTTGTCTCCATTGATGAGCAATATTTTCTATCATTTCACCCATAGTACTTATTTTTGCTTGATGATAGAGAATTCTATCTTTTGCTTTTAACTCGTCTTCTTGTTGCTTCAAAAGTGTAATATCTGATGAAAAACCTAAAACAGTAGGAGTATTATCTTCTAGTGTATATGGAATTTTAACACTCCAGTAATAACGTTTAGTATTTTCATCTTCAAAATACTCTTCTGTAGATATTTTTTCTAACTTTGTTAATACTTCTAAGTCCGATTCCCAAAAAGAATCAGCAACTTCTTTGGGAATAATATCTGTATCAACTTTTCCAATAATTTCATCTGCTGGAAGTTGAAATAACTCAGCTACTTTAGAGTTAACATATCTAAAAACTCTATTTTTATCTTTCATAAAAATAAAAGCATCAACATTATCTAAAATCGTATCAAGGAAGTGTTTTTGTGCTAAGATTTTATTTTCTAAGTTCTTTTGTTCAGTAATATCAGTAGAAATTCCAAACATACCAATTATATTTTTATTATCATCATAAAGCGGTTTTTTTACAGTGATATAAAATCTTTTTTCACCTGTTCTTTTTATAACCAGTACTTCTTCTGTTTCTATTATCTCACCATTGAATACTCTTTTATCATTTTCAA
>DKNG01000021.1:3398-3593 GCA_002470185.1 Arcobacter sp. UBA7394
TTTTCCCTCTAAATCTTTTGTGAAAATATATGCTCCAACTTCATTTAATACTGAAACCAATGTATTAATATTTAGGGATTGATGTAACATGATTGTCCTCATTTTGAACTATATTTAGTTAATTATATCTTAATGATATTCTATTTTATTTTAATAGGAAGAAGACTTAAAAAACTTAAAGCTTCAGGAAGGGAG
>DKNG01000182.1:0-1359 GCA_002470185.1 Arcobacter sp. UBA7394
TTTTATTAATTCATCTTTTAGCTCTTTATAGTTTTCAATAATCCCATTATGAACTACATAAGAGTATTCTCCAAGATGAGGATGAGCATTTAATTCTGTTGGTTTACCATGAGTTGCCCATCTTGTATGACCAATACCTAAAATGTATTCAGATTTAGCAGTTTTTGATACTTTCTCTTCTAAATTATGAAGTTTCCCTAAAGCTTTAAATACATCAATTTTATCATTGTTTAAAACTGCAATTCCAGCAGAATCATAACCTCTGTATTCAAGTTCTTTTAGCCCCTCAAGAAGTATTTTTGTCGTATCATTTTTACCTACATAACCAACAATTCCACACATTAATAAATACCTTATACTAAATTTTTAATCCAAGATTATATTTAAAAGTTGCTAAAAAAATGCTTGATAATAGTTAATATTATTAGATAAAGAGAATTTGACTTGAAGAAATTTTTACTTTAAGTACTTTTTTAATTTTAATATTATAAAAATAGTCATGAAACAATTTGTAACAACACTTAATCAAAAATATACTTTTTCTTCTTGTGCTTCATGTGATGCCAACTGCTGTGATGGAAGAAAAGGAACAATTTATGCCCAAATAATTCTAAGTGATTTTGAAGAGGTATATGAAAACTATCCAATTCTATTTCTATTTGGAGAACTTGGATACATAAAACCAGTAATTTTACTAACAAATGGAAAAGATTTTTGCCGTTTTTTAGAAAATTCTAAATGTAGTATTTATGAAAAAAGATCATCTATTTGTAAAAACTATCCTTTAAGTAGCCATATTGATAATAATATATATATTGATAAATTATGCCCAGCTGTTAATGACGAAAATGAAAATACAATTGAAATAATTAATAATTCTATTTTTAGAAAAAACTTTCATGATGAATCACTTAATAACTATCAAGACAAATATATAAAAATGTTTGAAGAGTTAAGCCCATATGGAAATAAAGATGATTTTTCGATTGTTAAAACAATAAATGGAATTGAATTTTATAAATGTAATAAAGATATAGATAATAAATATATGCAAATGCACCAAGAATCTCTGGTACATTTACAAAATAAGTATTTTATAGATTAAGATTAGATATTAATTGATCATGAATATGATTATTTGAAGCAACAATATATTTATCTTCAAATAATGTATATTCACTTCCATCTAAGGTAGTCACTTTGCCTCCGGCTTCTTGTAAAATAATTAAACCAGCACTTACATCCCAAGCTTTTAAATTCATTTCATAATAACCTTCATAAGTCCCACGAGCAACAAAACATAAATCAATTGCAGCAGAACCTAATCTTCTAATATCTTGACATCTTGGTAAAATATCT
>DKNG01000182.1:1521-5486 GCA_002470185.1 Arcobacter sp. UBA7394
CCTACAACAGCTGTATATAATTCATTTAAAATTGGGTTATATACTACTCCTATAAATGGCTTTTTGTCTTTATATACCCCAACCGAAATACAAGTATGAGGTACTTTATTTACAAAATTAGTAGTTCCATCAATTGGGTCTACAATAATTGAATTATTAAATTCTAAATTTGAGTTATCAGATTCTTCAGCAATTACATTAAAATCTTTAAACTCTTCTAAAAATCTTTTTTTTAAAAAATTTTCTACAGCAACATCATATTTTGTGACCATATCTTTTGTTGCTTTAAAAGTAACATCTTTTTTTGAAAAATATCCATCTTTTAAAATCTCACCGGCTTCTTTAACAATCTCAATTAATTTTTCTTTCATTTTTAGTCCAAAGGTTTTATTTTTACATATTTTAGCAAAGCATAGTTACAAATAAGATTTAGATAGGCTATATTTTTTATTAAAAATATTTCAAATTATAAAATTTTTAATAATATTTATTATTAAAGCTTTAAGTTTTAAATAACTTATGATAAACTATTATTACTAAGTTATGTAAGGTTATTAATGAAAATTTTAGTTACAGATGATTCAAGAATTGCTAGAAAGTTAGTAATTAGAACATTAAAGCAACTTCTGCCAGAAGAAGACCAAATTATCGAAGCTTCAAATGGTTTAGAAGCAGTAGAAAATTACGAGAAAGAAAATCCAGATTTAGTTTTTTTAGATTTAACAATGCCACTTATGGATGGATTCGAAGCCCTAGAAAAAATTATTAATATTGATAACAAAGCAAAAGTAATTGTTATTTCTGCTGATATACAAAAAGGCTCTATGGAAAAAGTTTCTAGTTTAGGTGCCTTAGGTTTTATTAAAAAACCAGTTAATGAAGAGAGTATGAAAGAAGTATTAAAAAGATTTAACAATGAATTATAATATTCAATTAAATGAAGACGAAAGAGATTGTCTTCAAGAATTAATGAATATTGCTTATGGTTCAGCTAGTTCTGCAATTGCGGATATTATTGATGCATTTGCTACATTAGCAATACCTAATATTAAAGTAATTGATGTAACTAAATTAAAAGAGTATCTAAATAATCAACTTGATGGCTCAGAATATTTTGTATGTTCACAATTAATTAATGGTGACTTTAATGGAGAAAATCTTTTTATAATTAATAAAGAGTCTGCTACAAACATGACAAAAGAGTTTGATTTAGTTCATGATGGGGAATTATCAAATGAAGAAATTAGTGATGTTGTATTAGAAATCACAAATATATTATCTTCAACTACTATTAGTTCATTAATAAGTGAAATGAACTCTTACGCCGCGTTTGCACCTCCATCAATTACAATAATAAAAGATGCTAATGAACTTGAAGAAAATATGATTGAACATTATGGTCAAGTAATTATTATATCTACTAATTTAAAATTTGCAGAACAAAATATTCATGGACAGTTATTAATGTTAGCAACAGATGAATCAATCTTATATATCAAAAAAGCTATCAATAAAATTTTAGACGAGTTTTAATTCATGTATAACGATAAATTTAATCTAATTTGTGAAAGTATTAATAGTGGTATTTTATTACTTGATAAAGACCTAAATGTTAAGTTATGGAATAGATGGCTTGAAATTCAAACAAAAATTAAAGCTGATGAAATAATAGATAAAAATATTATTGAATTTTATCCTAATATTAATATCAAAATTTTAAAAAGAAAAGTAAAAACAAGTCTTAAACTTAACTCATCTACTTTTTATAATACAGAACAAAATAGATTTTTATTTGATGTAAAACTAAATAAAATTACTGATTCAATTTTTTATAATATGCAACAAAGTGTTACTATTTCTCCTTTTGATTTAGAAGAAGAATTAGTAATTGTTTATGTTTATGATACCACTTTATTAAGTCAAACTAATTATAAACTTGAAAAAGCAAAAAAAGAATTAGAAAATAAAAATACTCAATTAGAAGAAAAACACTATGAGATTGAAAGAATTATAAATGCTTTAACCGAAGGAATTATAATTTCTGATGAAAATTTTATTTGTAGAAATGTAAATATATTAGGAATGTCATTATTAGGATATGAAAGTAAAAATGAAATTATTGGGAAGCCATTATTAGAATTAATTGCCAATGATAGTAAAGATTTAGTATTAACTAATCTAAATCATGATGAACTTAGAACTTATGAAATAAACTTTCAGAAAAAAGATGGCACAACTTTTCCTGCATTTGCAAGTGGACAATCAATTCTATTAGATAATAAAAAAAGAAGAATATCTACAATTATTGATATATCTAATTTAAAAGAAAAAGATAGATTACTAGCTAGACAAGCAAAAATGGCTGACATGGGTCAAATGATTGCAAATATAGCTCACCAATGGAGACAACCTCTAAGTATTATTTGTACCACTGCAAGTGGTATGAAACTATATAAAGAGTTGGACAGATTAACAGATGATTTCTTTAATGAATCAGTAGATCAAATTGTCCATACAACAAACCACTTATCGCAAACTATTGATGATTTTAAAAACTTTATTAAAGATGATAAAGAAAAAAGAGTATTTTCTCTGCAAGATATTATTCAAAAAGATTTAACCTTACTAGATGGAATAATAAAAACACATCATATTCAAATTCATATAGAGAATAATTCTGAAGATATTGTACTAAAAGGTTATCCAAATGAGTTAATTCAAGCAATTGTTAACATAATTTCAAATGCAAAAGATGCTTTAATAGAAAAAAATATCGAAGATAAAAAAATATTTATAGAATTAAATAAAGATGAAAAGTATGGATATTTAAAAATTTATGATAATGCAAAAGGTGTTGAAAATAAAATCATTGACAAATTATTCGAACCATATTTTTCCACAAAACATAATGCTCAAGGTACAGGATTAGGGCTTTTTATGACCCATAGAATTATAAATGACAGTATGGAAGGTTCAATAGAAGTTAAAAACATTGCATATAAAAAAGAAAATTCTAGTTACAGCGGAGCTTGTTTTACTATTAAATTACCCTTGTTAAATAAGTAATTTTTTTTCGTTTTATTTTTTCTTCAGTTAAAATAATGTTATAATGTCAATAGCAAAAGTAAAACGGAGGTGCTAATGACACGAAGGACTTTCACTTAACATTGTTGTAAAATTATCAAAATAATTTACTATATAGTAATATTTAAATGTATCGGAATATATTTAAATCACATAAAAAAAGGGGAAAGACAATGTCTTTCCCCTTTTTTAGTTTTACACTAATCTTATTACTAAACAACTCTAATTGGAACATGAAAATCTAAACTAAAACTATCATTCTCTTCTAAATAATGGTTTTTAGAAAATACTGCATATGCAGGTAAAGTTACAACTTCATATCCACTATTTGGCATCCAGTATTGGTAAATATATATCATAAGTCTTTCTATATCTCCATATTTACCTTCATAATGAAAAACAGCACATAAAGACTCATAAATCTTTAATTTACTTATTGAGTTACTAGATTCAAAACTATCATCTACTTCAAGTGCTGCAATATAATTACACTCCTCATATGGAATCATAATAGTACTATCGTGGTAAATTCCAATTTGAGTACTATTCTTTAGATCACTTTGATATTCAAATGCCAATAGTCTTTGCCAAACTTTTATAAGATTTGCTTCGTTATAACCTTTTAATCTAATATAGGCACATGACTTTTGAGGGATAACTTTTATTTTGGGTTCTAAACCCTCAAAACTTTTTATTGTTTCTTCATTTATATCAAATTTATTTTTAGTAAAATTTTTAAAAGCACCTTTTCTCCATTCACTAGGAGTATATGTAAAACGTTTTTTAAATGCTTTGATAAATGAGGTGTGTGAGCTATAACCACAAGAATTAGCAATATTAGTAATTGTTGAATAATTATCAGTAATAAGAAGGTTTGCTGC
>DKNG01000182.1:5641-5954 GCA_002470185.1 Arcobacter sp. UBA7394
ATATCTGTATTAATATATCTGTATATATAGTTTAAAGTTTTATTTACTATTTGAGCTCTTTGCTGTTTTGTATCTCTTTTCATAGTCTTACTATAACAGAAGATAAAAATAATAGCAATATAAGATAATAAAAATGAAATATAAGATAGAGAATAAAAATTTTGATTTGTCTATACTAATAAAAAAACTTGAGGATAATATTATGACACAAAGAACTTTTGAAAAAGATACTTTTGTAGGATTTGACTTTTTACCAGCAGAGCCAACTTTTAATAGTATTGAAATTTTTCACCCTTTTGCTAATTTAGCTAAG
>DKNG01000100.1:0-525 GCA_002470185.1 Arcobacter sp. UBA7394
AAGTCTTTATCATATATGTATTCTGATATATCTTCTAGAGTTGTTTTATCATATGCTAGGTTTGGCATTAAGTTGTATTGATCTATTGAGTCTTTCATTATAGAGTTTATTTCATTTGGGTTATATACCCATGTACTCATATAATGTATAAAGTCTTTTTTATTTGGAAAGGCTTCTTTATATCTATTTTGTATTTCTATTATAGTTGGTGCTGATTTATTATTGTTATTAGTATTATGACAGGTAATACAGTTACCATTGAAAAGTAGTTCTTGATAATTTGCATTTGATATTGTATATATGGATATTAGTATTAATAAAATTTTCATTTGATTATTTTAGCTAAGTTATGTTTTTTTTGGATTGATTTAGGTTAAGTGGTACTCCCAGCACGATTCGAACGTGCGACCTACGCCTTAGAAGGGCGTTGCTCTATCCAGCTGAGCTATGGAAGCATCTTATTTTAGTTTAAAGCTAAAAAGCCTTACATAAAAAGTCATAAGACAATTTATATAAGGCTTTTTA
>DKNG01000100.1:653-2511 GCA_002470185.1 Arcobacter sp. UBA7394
CCAACTGAGCTATTCCCGCAAAAGTATAAATTCATAAATGAAGATACTTTAAGTATAAATGGTGCGGATGAGAGGACTCGAACCTCCACACCGTGAGGCACCAGATCCTAAGTCTGGCGTGTCTACCAATTTCACCACATCCGCGATTTCTTTTCACAAAAAGAATAAAAATAATTTACCTGTGTAAATTAGTGGTACTCCCAGCACGATTCGAACGTGCGACCTACGCCTTAGAAGGGCGTTGCTCTATCCAGCTGAGCTATGGAAGCATCAAAAAATAAAAATGGGGTAAGTAACCGGAATCGAACCGGCGACCCTCTGAACCACAACCAGATGCTCTAACCAACTGAGCTATACCTACCACATGAATTTAAAAATGGTCGGAGTGAAAGGACTCGAACCTTCGACCCCCTGGTCCCAAACCAGGTGCGCTACCAGGCTGCGCTACACTCCGACTGGTATGCCTTTTGAGTTGTTTCTCTCAAAAAGTGGACGGAATTATATTAAGTTTTTAATCTTTTGTCAAGTACTTTTTTAAAAAAAATAGATAAATTTTTAAATTTATAGTTTTTACTATTTTTTTATTGCTTTTAAGCATACTTTTTGACATATTTTTAAGATTTAATTAATAATACTAGCATTTTTTTCCTTATTGTAAATTCAAATATCATTGTTTTTATGACAAAATAGCTATTTAGGCTTAGAAAACTTCTAGAAAAAAGTATAAAAAATTTGTAAATTTGTTAAATTTGATTAAAAAAAGAGATATTTTATGAGTTTTTGTATATAAAAGTTAAAATAAAAAGAGAAAAACTCTTTTTATTTTATTAGAACTGAATTAATCCATCAATTGGAGATGAAGCAGTTGCATAAGGTTTTTTTGGAATTCTACCTGCTTTATAAGATAATCTTCCAGCAATAGTTGCATATTTAAATGCTTCAGCCATTGCCATTGGGTTTTGAGCTTGTGCAATTGCAGTATTAGCTAAAATACCATCTGCACCTAATTCCATTGCATAAGAAGCATCAGAAGCACAACCTAATCCAGCATCAACTAATACAGGAACATTAACTGCATCTCTAATGAAAGCAATATTATATGGATTTTGAATTCCAAGTCCTGAACCAATTGGTGCAGCTAAAGGCATAATTGCATCAGCACCAGCACTTTCTAATTGTTTTGCAATAATTGGATCATCACTTGTATATGCCATTACTGTAAAACCATCTTTCTTTAATACTTCACAAGCTTTGATTGTTTCAATAACATCTGGGTATAAAGTTTTTTTAGCATCACCAATAACTTCAAGTTTAATAATATCAATACCTGTAGCTTCTCTCATTAGTCTAAATGTAGTAATTGCTTCTTCAGCTGTAAAACATCCTGCAGAGTTTGGAAGTAGTTTTACATTTGTGTCTTTAAAATAGTCTAATAAGTTTTCTTCATTTGGATTTGTAATGTTAACTCTTCTAATTGCAACAGTGATAAGTTCACTACCTGAAGCTAAAGTTGCGTCTTTAGTTGTTTGGAAAGAATCATATTTCCCTGAACCAACAATAAGTCTACTATTAAATTCGTAATTACCAACTTTTAAAATGTTGTCATTCATATTGTGTTTTCTCCTATAAATTTTAAATATTTTTTGCTTGAATTTGTTATATCTATTTGTATAATTTCAGGCACATCATAGCTATGTAATTCTTTGATTTTGCTTTTGACTTTTTCAAAGTTTTCTTTTCTTGTTTTTATATTTAGAAGTGTTTCATTATCACAACAGAATTCACTTTTCCATGAATAAAAGGATTCAATTTCTGATAATTGAATACAAGCAGCAAGCTTTTCTTCTATTAAAACCTT
>DKNG01000191.1 GCA_002470185.1 Arcobacter sp. UBA7394
ACTTCACACTCAAAATCTATTTTTGTGCTTTGATTACTTTCATTTAGTTTTAGTATGTTTACTAATCTATTAGCAAGATATTCATTTTGGAAAATACCACTTGAAAAATACAACTCTTGTTTATTGAAGTTTTCTTCTTCTAGTTTCTTCACAAAATTTGGTTTTAGATATATTGAATAATGAGTATAACCTTTTGAGTACTTTGTTTGACAAGCATGTGTTTCATCAGGATTTATTGTAATGATAGTTGATTTATTTAGTTCTTGTTTTCCACCATCTACAAAAGCATCCATTCGACCCTCAGTTATAAGTCCAATAGTATAATCTTCATGTACATGTTTATCAAAACCATAGTTACTAAAGTGAGCTTTGTGTAAAACTATATCTTCATTGATATCAGGCTTCCAAAACTTTGCATCATATATTACTTCATCATTTTTTTTCATAATACACTAGTATATCATTTTATAAAATTAAAGTTTTGGACGATATTGCTATTTATACTTCTTTGGGAATACTTATTGCAAACCTAGCACCTTTTTTAGTATTACTAACTTTTAGTTTACCTTTCATATTCTTATCTACAATTACCTTAGACATATATAGACCAATACCCGTACCATCACTATCATCTTTTGTTGAGAAATACGGCTCAAAGATTTTAGCTTTTGGTTCTACAGTAATACCACCGCCATTATCTTCTATATATAAAACTATACATTTTCCAGTATCTTCTGCACTTATTTTAATAAATGGATTTTTTGTATTTTTTTCTATTAATACATCTTTTGCATTTTTTAGTATATTTAGAACTACTTGTTCATACTCATTTAAATATGTAGTAACTTGAGTATTCATATCAAGGTTAATATCTACTTTTATATTGGAATTTGTTAATGAACTAGAAACAATAGTCATTACAGAATCAATAATTCCATATAAATAAAAAGTTTCTTTCTCTTTTTTTGGCATGAAGAAGTTTCTAAAGTCATCAATAGTATGTGACATATAGTCTAGTACTTTATCTGCTTCTTTTGACTTTTTCACCATTGTTTCATCATCAAGAGCATTAATACTATGTTTGAATTTTATATACATCAAAATAGATGATAATTCAGATAGTGGTTGTCTCCACTGATGTGCAATATTAGAGATCATTTCACCCAAGGCTATAAATCTAGATTTTTGAACAAGTACTTGTTCTTTTTCTCTATTTTTTTCAACCTCTTCTGTTACTCTTCTCTCTAGAGTTTCATTTAGTTCTTCTAACTCTTCTGTTTTTACTTTTACTTTGTTTTGATATGTTTTTAAAACCTCATCAATTTTTTGTGAAACTACAATTGAGATTAAAATAGCAATAGATAAGAACATAATAAACAGTACAATATTTTGCCCTACTTGGCTACGTACTTTCGTCTCTAAAGCTTTTCTTTTCTTTTCAATTTCTACTTCTATATCATCAGTATATACTCCTACTGCTATTACCCAGTTCCAGTTTTTGTAATGTTTGAAATATGATAGTTTTTGTTTTATACTTATTGAATTTGGTTTTTTATAGGCATATTGTGTATACGACTCCCCATGTACTCTAATATTAGATAAGAACTCTTCTCTAAACTTCTTACCATCTGCATCTTTATAATTAGTAGAGATAAGACTTCCTAATAAGTCAGGTCTATTAGGGTTTACAATAAGCCTAGCAAACTCATCTCCACCTTTCATATTTTTTATATCATATACAAAATAATAGTTACTTTTACTCTCTTGAAATGAGATATTATTAAGAAGTCTAATAGTATCTGCTTTTAAATCTTTTTCAGGGATATTCTCTTTTGTGATATTATAATTCATCACATCAATAATAGTATCAATCTCTTTTTTTAGTATCTTTTTTTGTCCATCATAATATTCTTGGGTGAATTTTTCCATTTGTATTTCAAAATCTTCATAAGCGTTTGTTACATAAAAATAAGAGACCATAAAAATCATAGTGGACATGATAATAATAAAAATATATATTATAATTTTGGATAAGTTCTTTTCTGTGATTAAGTTCAAAGGGATACCTTGATTTGAGTATTAAAATTTAAGTTTTTCATTACTTGCTTAACTTAAACTATGGTATCATATCATAATTTTTCTAATAAGGATTTTTAGCACATGCCCGAGAATATTACTAGCAAACTTAACGCATTTTCAGTACTTTATATAGAAGATGAAGATGGAATAAGAAACAATATTAAAGAGATATTAAATCACCTTTTCAAAGAAACTTATACTGCAAAAAGTGCAAATGAAGGTTATATGAAATATGTTCAAAATAAACCAGATTTAATTATTACAGATATTAGAATGCCTCCTGGAGATACAGGAATTGATTTAATCAAAAGAATAAGAGAAGAAGATTCAAAAACTAGAATTATTGTAACTTCTGCACATACAGATTTAGAATATATGCTAACAGCTGCTGAATTACATCTAGTAAAATATATCATCAAACCAATAACTCAAGAAAAACTAATGGATGCATTAGAAGCTTTTCTAAAGACACATGATGAAAGTAAAATTTATACTATCAATGAAACATGGTTTTTTGATTATAGTAAATCTATTATCTCAAATGGAGATGAAGACTTCAACTTAACAAAAAAAGAATCAAAATTCTTAAAACTATTATTAACAAAAAATAGAATCATTACATATGAAGAAATGGAAAATCATATTTGGGATGAAGACTCAGTAATGACTCAAAATGCCATGAGATTATTTATTAAAAACTTTAGAAAAAAATTACCAGAAAAATCTTTGAAGAATATTCAAGGAACTGGATATAGATTGATAAGGGAATAGATGAAGTTTATATTATTAATTCTTATTACAGTTTCTACTCTTTTTGCTAGTGATTTTTATTATGAGTTTGGTAAGAAAGTAGAAATGAAACCAAGTTTAAAAACACAAAGTACATCTGAAAATTCTATTTTAGAGTATGAAACAACAAATGGAAAAGAAGTTAGATTCAAAAATGAAATCATGGTCGTATGCAAAAAAAGTGCTTACTGTGAAGATGATTTTAGTGATTTATCAATCTCAAATTATGAAGAAATTGCAAGTGGATATTTTCTAATAAAAGTAGAATCAACTCAAAATATTTTTATATTATCTCAACAGCTATATTTAAAAGATGATATTAAAATAGCTCATCCAAACTATGTAAATACTAGAGTTAAAAGATGATGAAAATAGCTAAGATGCGAAATATTCTACTTTCTGCAA
>DKNG01000090.1:0-8161 GCA_002470185.1 Arcobacter sp. UBA7394
CTACATGATATTACTACTAAAAGTTTATTGGATACAAAAGTTAATATCTCAAGTGGTGGTACACTAATTTCTGATGTAAATAAAGCAATTGATGATTTAGTAGCACATGCAAATACTGCACCTTTTATAGCAAAAAAACTGATACAACAACTTACAAACTCTAATCCTAGTGCTAGTTATATTCAAGCAGTTGCTAGTAAATTTGGTACTAGTGGAGATCTAAAAGCTGTTATAAAAGAGATATTTTTAAATAGTGAAGCTAAAACAAGTGCAAAAAAACTAAAATCCCCACTGTTGCGAATCACTCAATTATTAAGAGCTTTTAATACATCTAATACTTCTAAAAAATTATGGTTTAGAGGAGATTTAGTAGATAATAAATTAAATCAGCATGTTTTATCTTCCCCTACTGTTTTTAATTTCTATTTACCAAACTACGCCCCGCACGGAAGTATTGAAAATGCAAATGAAGTGGCACCAGAATTTCAGTTACATAATTCTGCTACATCAATAGCATACGTAAATAGTATGTATGAGTTACTTTTTAGTGATTCAAATAATAAACTAAATATTACAGTACCTACACAAATTCATGCAAGTGAGTTTTTTAGAACTTCTGATACAACTTTAGCAAATGACAAACTTGCTTTTGATTTTACAAGTGAAAAAGCTTTAGCTACAGCCTTGGATATTGAAACCCTAATAAAAAGAATCTCCTTAGTTTTAACTGGAAAAGAAAACATTAGCATATTAAATGAAATCAAAAATACAATTGATAATGAAATTGGATATAGCAATAAAAACTGGGTAGTTCAAACAGTAGTATTTATGATTGCTATTTCACCTGAATTTACAGTATTGAAAAAAAGATAAAGGCATAAAATGAGTGAAAAATTAACAAGACGAGAGTTTATAAAAAACTCCACTGCAATGGCTATTAGTGCTTCAATGTTTTTACATGGTTGTGGAGAAGCAGGATCTTTGAGTATAAATACAAATAGCAATTCAAATACCAATAATAATCCAAGTAATTCAAACAATAATATAAATGCTAATAAATCTTTAGTTTATGTAATGCTTGCAGGAGGAAATGATAGTTTTAATATGTTAGTTCCTACAAATACAAACTCTTACAATGAATATCAAAGTTCGAGATCAAACCTAGCAATAGCAAAAAATACCCTTTTACCTTTAAATAATTTTACTGATTCAAATGCCAAGACTTTTGGTTTACATCCAAGTATGGCAAAGGTGCAAAATCTATTTAACACTAAGAAACTATCATTTATTTCGAATATTGCACCTCTTGTAAAACCAACTAATAAGACTTCATTTAACAATAATAGTGTGGAACTACCTCTGGGATTAATGTCACACTCTGATCAAATAAAACATTGGCAAACATCAATAGCAAATGAAAGAACAAATATTGGGGTATTAGGAAAGTTTGCTGATAAATTCCAAGCTAATAAAGCAAATAATCAAATCTCTATGAATATCTCTTTATCTGGTACAAATATTTCACAAAATGGTAATTCTTCTAAAGAATATTCAGTGACAAAAGATGGAAGTATAGGTTTATTAGTAAAAGAGTCATCATCTAACCCAGCAATTACACAACTAAACAATGCCCTACTTAGCAGTTTTAATACTGTTTTAAATAAGTCATATTCAGACTCATTTGAAGATACATATATGGAAACAACTAGGTATGCTCAAACACATCATGAAAAATTTAAAGCAGAAGTTAATAAAGTGAATATTGCTCACACTTATGTAAATTATGACAATAGAAGTGATATTAAATTTACAAGTACAGATAAATCTATTCCTGAACAATTTAAAATGATTGCTAAATCAATAAAAGCAGCAAGTGATTTAAATTTACCAAAACAAACATTTTTTATTGAGTATTATGGGTGGGATCATCATGATGAACTTTTAAATAATCATAAAAGAATGTTAGAAGTATTAAGTAATGCATTAGGAGATTTCCAAGCCTCACTAGAAGAATTAGGAGTTGATGATAAAACCCTAACTGTTGTTGCTTCTGATTTTGCTAGAACACTTACCTCTAATGGAAATGGAACTGACCATGGATGGGGAGGAAATGCAATAATTATGGGTAAAGATATCAAAGGTGGGGAAGTTTTTGGGGAATACCCTAGTTTGGCTTTAGATAGTAGTGTTGATATAGGTGGAGGAGTAATAATACCTAGTTTATCTACAGATGAAATGTTTGCAGAACTTGCCCTTTGGTTTGGATATGAAAAAAATGAATTAGATACTATATTACCTAATTTGAAAAACTTTTATTCTACTGCTAGCACAGATAATCCTATTGGATTTTTATCCTAAATAATGCTTTACTATAGACCATAGGTCTAAGTAAAGTATTTTTAAAGTTTTAAGTTATTATAATTTCACTTATAGACCATTAGTCTATAAATTAAGATAGGACTAAACAAAATGTTAAAAATACTAATTTTTCTTATACTATTTACATTTTCAAATGCTTTAGAGTTCAACTTCAAACAAACAGCATTAGATGAATTTGAAGTAAAAGGTTTTAGTGCAGCAATTGTATATAAAACAAAAGAAGATAGAGATAATCAAATAGCAAAATTATGGGAAAAGATATTTTCATCAGATAATTTTTCAGTAAAAAAAAGTAAAAATAAAAAACTATATGTGGTTTATACTAATTATAAAAAGAACTCTTTTGATTGTTTTATAGGAATAAAATCTGATTTAAAAATTAAAAACTTCGAAAGTAAACTTATCAAAGATTCAAAATATCAAAGAGGTATTTTAAAATACGAACAGAATTTAAATATGAGTGATATATGGGATGAAATTCAAAAAGAAAAAGTAAATAGAAATTTTAAAACAGATATTGAAGAGTACAAATTATTTGACCTAAGTAAAAGTAAATATGATGTAACAATTTATTTATCATCAAAATAAGGACAAAAAATGAAAGTTTCAAAAGTTTTACTTATTAAAGCATCAGCGCCAAGTGATTTCAAAGATTATAAAGCAAAAAGAGGAAGCCCCTCACAAAATATATTTTCAGCAGCAGCTGAGTTAAAAGGCAGAGTTGAATTAGAACTTATTGATGAAACAGCAAATCATCTCGTAAACTATAAAAGTGATGCCCAAATTATTGGAATATTTTTTTCAACTCCTGATGCAATAAGAGCATACGAAATAGCATCAAAATTTAAAGATACGGGAAAAATAGTATTCTTAGCTGGTTTACATGCTAGTTTTATGAGCGATGAAGCACTTAAATACGCCCATAGTGTAATCCAAGGTGAATGTGAAGGTATAATTCATGATTTATTAGATGATTATGAAAGAGGTGATATATTAAAAGATATCTATAAAAGAGATTCTATTCTTGATTTAAAAGAGTTAAAACCCTATCCAACAGATCTCATAGCAAAAGAAGATTATGATGATTTTTGGACAGTTACCGTAAGTAGAGGATGTCCTTATAAATGCCACTTCTGTGTTGTAAATCCATTTTTTGGGAAAATAAGATATAGACCAATTAAACAAATAGTAGAAGAAATAGCAAATAGCAAAGCTTCTTTTATTGAGTTACACTCGGATAATCTAACAGCTGATAAAAACTATGCAAAAGAGTTATTCCAAGCAATAACTCCTTTGAATATCAAATGGGCAGTTGCAAGTGATATTTCAATAGCACAAGATGATGAACTTTTAAGACTAGCTTCAAAAAGTGGTCTAATGTATTTATTAGTTGGATTAGAAACTCCATCACAAGAAGCACTAAAGGGTACGGGAAAAGGTTTTGTAAAAGTAAATGAAATAAAAGATAGAATCAAAAAACTACATGACCATGGAATTATAGTTGATTCAGCAATGATGTTTGGTTTTGATGAACATGATAAATCAATCTTTGATAGAAGTTTAGAGTTTGCATTAGATGTGAAAATTGATGTTTGTGACCCTGTGGTTCAAATACCTTTTCCAGGAACAAAACTTTTTAAAGATTTAGAGAATCAAAATAGAATTCTAACATATGACTGGTCACGTTATAATGGTTCGGATGTTGTATATGAACCAAAAAATTTAAGTGTTGAAGAGTTACTTCAAGGTCAATATGATTTCTATAAACAATTTAATTCTTTTTCAAACTATAGTAAAAGAAAATTTAGACAAATAAACCAACTTGGGATGAATACATTTTATGCATAGGAGAAAAAATGAAAAAAATACTATTAGATAAACTAAAATCAAAACTAGCCTTATTATTTATTTTGATTTGTGTAATAAGTGGCAAATATTGGTTATTTGGATTTTTGTTTTTAGTTTGGGCAATATTAGATATTAGAAATAGACAAACTTACCTATTAGAAATAATTCAAAAAGATGAAAACCCAATTTTATATTGGATTATTGTAATAACTTGGTTTACTTTTGCAATATTGAGTTTTTTCACGGTTTCAAGTTAAGGTTATAAGATGCAAGAAATAAAACAAATATTAGATAAGACTGCTTATTATGATGAAGCATGTTTTGAGAATGAAAAAGAAAAAATCTTTGAGACACAATGGCAATTTGTATGTATGGAAGATGAGCTAAATGAACCTAAATCTTATATATTAAAAGATATTGGAAATACACCTATTATTGTAGTTAATGATAAAAATGAAATTAATGCTTTTGTAAATATATGTTCACACAGAGGAATGACAATTTTACGAGGTGATGAAAAAATTGAGTCTTCTATAATATGTCCTTATCATAACTGGAACTTCTCACTAAAAGGCGAATTAAAAGGACTTCCTCAAAGTAAAGAGTTTGCCCATAAAGAAAAAAAATGCCTAGGATTAAAAAAAGCTCAATGTGAAGTTTGGAATGGCTTAGTATTTGTAAACCTTGATTTAAAAGCTCAAAGTATTAGGGATATTCTAAATCCTATTAAAAACAGAATTTTGCCTTATGATAATATCTCTGAGTTAAAATCAAATGATGGATATAAATATATTATAAATGCAAACTGGAAAATATTCGTAGAAAATTACATGGATGTATATCATTTATTTCATATTCATAAAGAGAGTCTAAAAGAGTATGACCATAAAAACTCGCACAATGAGTTTGTAAATAATCAATGGTTATTCTATCAGCCACTAAGCCAAAAAGGGAAAAGTTCTAGCTCTTGGTGGAATGGATATATGGGTGATATAAAATCATTTAATGGTCAAAAAGGTGCTTATGTAAGTATGTTATTTCCGAACTTTGGAATAACAGCAACGGAGAACTTATGTATGTTTATTCATATAAAACCTCTAAGTGCAACACAAACTGAAATTGAAGTATTTATTAAATCAAACTATGGTTCAAAGAAGTTTAAAAATGACTTAGTTTATGATTATAGAGATGGGAAAAAATCAAAGAGTGAGTTATTGAAAAAACCTGATGTTATGAATGAGGATATATATGTTTGCGAGATGATTCAAAAAAATATTAAATCACCTCACTTTAAAGTAAATGCCTTAGCTCAAGACTTAGAAAAACCCCTCTTTGAGTATCAATCTATTATAGAAAAGCTTCTTAATCCAAAGATATAGCTTCTTCATACATTGCAGAGGCTGTTTTCTCAGTCTCTACAATAATATGAGAAAGATTTAACTTTGATAAAGCATTTTTTTCTTCATATTTATTTACTTTAACAACAGTTTTTTTACCTTCTGCCATTTCATCAACCACCTCACAAATATGCATTAGTTTTTCACTATTTCCAATACAAACAATTACAGAAGAAGCATCATGTATATTTAAAGATTTTAAGATGTCTTTTTTGGCCGCATTTCCATAAATTACTGGTAAACCTGCTCTTTGAGCATCAATCACAGTTTTTATATCATTTTCAATTGCTATATATTCCCCTTTGTTTTCACTAATAAGTTTTGCAATATTTTTACCTAATCTTCCAAATCCAATTAAAATTATATGATTTGATAACTCTTTATTATTAACACTAACCGTCTCTTTACTTTTATTTGAGCTAAAGTTCAATTTATCAACTATTGAAGATAAGTTTTTCAAAACAAAAGGTGTTATAATCATTGATATTACTACTGTTACTATTAGAATTTGCCCTGTTGTTGGTTCGATTAAATCCCGTGCGAAAGATAGTTCAAATATAACTAATGCAAATTCTCCCAACTGAAATAGTGAAACCGCTGTTTTTAAAGATGTTCGATTATTACTTGTTAATCTCATTATTGCATAAATAATAGCAATTTTTATTACAATGATTATTGGTAATAAAATCACTATAGATGTAATATTTTCATATATAATTATAAAATCTAACTGCATACCAACTGTTACGAAGAATACACCCAATAATAAATCTCTAAAAGGAATAAGGTCAGCTTCAACTTGATGTTTATATCTAGTTTCTGCAATCATCATACCTGCAATAAATGCTCCTAAAGAGTAAGAAAAACCAAAAAAATGAGCAATATATGAAGTACCAATAACTAAAAGTAAAATAGAACTAATGAATATTTCATTTGATTTTGCTTTTGCTACATTTAATAAAAATGGCTCTAATAAATACTTTCCAGCAATAAACAGACCAAGTAATAAAATAGTTGCATCTATAAATGTTTGTGTAAGCAGTGAAGATATTGACTGATTTACACTTGAAAAAATTGTAATCATTAATAAAATAGGGATTACTGCTATATCTTGAAATAGTAAAACCCCTAGTACTCTTCTTCCATAAGGTTTATTAATATCTCCATTTTCATTTAGAACTTTTAATACAATTGCTGTTGAAGATAAAGCAAAAGCAAGACCTATAATAATAGAAGATTTTAAATCTAGTGAGAAGAACTGATGTCCAATAAAAGAGAAAATAACAGCAGTTAATATAACTTGAGAACCACCATATAAAAACACCTCTTTTTTCATTTTTATTAAATGATTTACAGAGAATTCTAATCCAATTGTAAACATCAAGAATACAACACCAAATTCAGCTATTTCTTTTAAGTCTTCATTATGAACAGCTTCGTGTAAATTAAAACCATAAGCAATAATCGTACCTGTTGCTATATATCCAATGATAGTAGGTATTCCCACTTTTTTCAAAAATAGGTTTAAAATTGTTGAAATAAGAATTGTAAATATAATAATTTCTAACATGTATTTTTCCTTTTATTTCTTTTTTCTTGTTTTTGAAACACGATCTTTATTAAACTTATATTTTGTCTTTTTTAGTGTTTCAATTAAATCTGTTGAGACTTTATAAATATCTGTAATATTCATATTGTTTCCATCTTTTTCTAGCGCAGCAATTTCATATTTTTCCATTAAAGATAAAAAATCAAAATCTTTTAGAAAGGGATATAAAGTCACAGATTTTTCTTCCTCTATTACCCAATGACTCAAAGTACAAATCACTAAAAATTCGGGCATAAATACTCTCTCTTTAGGAATATGAAACTCAATTCTTTTTGCCATTGCATCATAATAGGTAATCAAAGGTTCTTCATATTTTGCAAGTTTTCTCAAAGGAGCATATCTCTTTGCATTTTGAACTAAGTTTAATAAATAATCAACATTTACAACTGAGTCTTCAAGTTCTTCTTTTAGATCCCATAAAGTTTTGTAAATTTTTTTAGTATCCTCTAAATTACCAATTTTCATCAATTCTAAATTTTCATTTTTAGCAAAGAACCGCTCTAGGGCAGTTCTAGCAAATACTAATAAAGCTTCTGTTTTTACATCTCTTATTAGTTTAGGTTTTATTCTGTTTTTACAGTTTGTATTTAAAATTATATCTTCAGACATTTTGAATTCCTACTTTTTTACTATTTGCTTTTAAAATAAATAAAACACCAATAATACCAGCAATAAAAGAGGCGAAGAAAATACCAATTTTAACAGCTGAAATAACACTAGCATCAACAAAGGCTAATTGAGTAATAAAAATCGACATAGTAAATCCAATACCACCCAAGAAGCCAACTGCAAGTATCTCACCCCATGAAATATCATCAGGTTTTGTTACAATTTTTAGTTTAGTAGCTAAATATGTAAAACCAAAGATTCCTATTGGTTTACCAATTAATAGACCTAATACAACACCTAATACAATCATCATATTTTG
>DKNG01000090.1:8289-8507 GCA_002470185.1 Arcobacter sp. UBA7394
AACTTTAAAAGTGGGTTTTGAACCTTGTCGTATTTATAGGCAATACTTTCTAAAACATCAATTTGATGGTGATTTAAAATAGGTATATCATCTATATTTTTTTCAAAGTCATTTACTAATTCTTTAGTACCATTAATAAACTCTTTTTCATTTACCTTAGATTTGATAGGAATAGCAAAAGCCAATAAAACACCTGCAATTGTCGCATGAATTCCAAT
>DKNG01000221.1 GCA_002470185.1 Arcobacter sp. UBA7394
GATGACTTAATTGATCCACGAGCAAAACAAAAAATCAATGAAATAGGTTCTGAAGTTAAAGCAAAATTAGGTACAAATGTATATATTTATGCAAAAGAATCTTTGGATTTAAATGATAATATTTCAAGAAAAGAAAAATTTGAAATTATCAAAAACTTAGAAAAAGAAATTATTCCAGCTTTAGAAAAACCATATGTTCTACTTAGCATGTCTGTTGAAGATATGTATGTTAACTTATTGTTTTCGGATAATTTAGAAAAAGTTGTTGATAAAGATGATGTTCTTAATGGTTATGTAATTCCACTATTAGCTTCAAAAGATAAAAATACTCTACTTGCAAAAGTAAGTGCTTCAATGTTAAACGGATATTCTGCAATTGTAGATAGTTTATCAGAAAACAAAAAAATCAAAATTGAATCTAATGCAGAAATTGGTAATCAAGGAAAAGTGTCTAGTACTATTTGGAGAGTTTTTATGTACACTCTTATTGTAACTAGTTTAATTCTATATACTTACGCAGTATTAAGAAAGAAAAAATAAAGATAAACAATGAAAAGAAATTACTGGCCTCTATTATTTATAGGCATATTCTCATTTACATTTGCAATGATTGTATGGACTATTGTAAGTACGTCAAAAGCTTCACTAGATGAAGATAGAAGTTTTTTAAAGAAGTATCAGGAAGTTGACAAACATTATAATGAAATCATGTTATCAAATAAAGAATTTAATAAAAACTATGATTTAGTTTTATATTTAAACTCTACAAAATTTGGTTTAACAACAGAAGATATAAAATATTCTCAAAGAGTATTAGAAAAAAAATCAAAACATAAAAATGTTTTAAATATTGGTGATAACAATTTAACACTATATGTTATAGATAAAAAAACACAAGAAAAGAAAACTATAAAAATATCACTTAAAATTACAAAAAGTAATTCAAATGAAAGTGATTTAATATTAACAAATAAAAATTTTAAAAATACAAATAAAGAATATGCAACTGTATTAAAAATCAATGAAGAAAATAACTGGAATATAACAGGTAGTTTTGAAATAGATGGTAATATGGGATATATTTATATAAAAACAAATGCTTCTTAAACAAAAACTTTTTGTCTTTCCCACATCTAGGTCTATTAGATCTTTTATTAATGAGCAAAAGAGCAAATCAACTCTTTTGCCATTTACACTTACAATCGATGAGCTTTTTAAAAAGTCTATTATTTTAGAAAACAAAAAATATATTGATGAAGAAGAAAGGTTTCTCTTTCTTAAAGAATCAATTAAAAGTATTGATATTTCTAAACTTGGAATATCTGATAATTTTACAAAATTTCTAAAACAAAATGAATATATTTATAGGTTTTTCCTAGAGCTTGCAAGTGAAAAAGTAGATATAAATGATATTAAAATTGCTGATACATATGATTATTATTATGAACATTTAGAAATACTATCATCAATTAAAGATAATTATATTAAAAAATTAAATGAAAATAATTGTGTTGATAGATTAAATATTCATGAACATTTTAAAATTAATAAGAAGTTCTTAAATAAATTTTCTTCAATTGATTTAGTATTTGAAGGATATTTTACAAAAGTTGAATTTGATATCATTCATTCTATCTCAAATGTTATTGATTTAAATATTGAATTTCATTCAAATGAATATAATCAAAAATCAATTGATGTGTTTAGAGATTTATTTGATGAGGAATTTGAACTTAATAAGAAATATAAAATATCTCTAACAAATAAGAAAATTCTTGAAATCTCAGAAATAATTAATAAAGTTGATTCCTTAGAGATAAAAGGATTTTCTTCAAGAATTAATCAAATTGCATATATCAAATCTTCAATTACGAAATGTGTGCAAAAAGGTATTGACCCATCTACTATAGCACTTGTATTACCTGATGAGAGTTTTGCTTCACAGTTGCAGTTATTTGACAATGAGAAGTACTTTAACTACGCTATGGGTAAAGATATAAAAAACTATAGATTGTATGAAGTCGCATATAGTATTCACTCTTTCTTAAATGAACACGAAATAAAAAATGAAAAGAATTTAGAGTATTTAAAAGTTGATAAAATATTCGTTGAGAAGAATATAAAAGTTAAATGGAATAAAGTTTGTACAAAAGAGATTTTTACTTTTGTATGTGATTTTGTTCGTTCATGCGAAAATAATATTGAAATATTAGAAAAATATGATGAAATCATATATAAACTAAATATATTACTTTTCTCAAGTAATAATGAGATACTTTTAAAAGATATATATAAAATATTCTTACTAAGAATTTCAGAAATTAAACTAGATGATGTAAATGCAGGGAAAGTAACAGTTTTAGGTTTATTAGAAACTAGGGCAGTGAATTTTGAAACAATAATTATTTGTGATTTTAATGAAAACTTTATTCCAAAAAAATCAATTAAAGATAAGTTTTTATCTACAAAAATTAAACAAATGACTAAATTACCTACTTCATTTGATAGGGAATTA
>DKNG01000026.1:0-955 GCA_002470185.1 Arcobacter sp. UBA7394
CCTTGGTGGATTTTATGTCCTACAATTTTTTTCATAATTGCATTTGATGCTGTAAAAATTGGGAAATCAATATTTTTACAATTTTCAGATAAAAAGTCTAAATTTTCTTTTGTTGTAAAAACTTTATGTATTTTTGTATTTGTTGAGAAAAGTTTTTTAAAAACATTTTTACTCTCTACTACTACATATTTTTCATCTAAAGTAGATTGTTTTAAAGAAGTGAATTCTTGTATTTGTGGGTCATTTATATCTATAATTTCATTCATATTATAATAAAACTCTTTTTGTCATTATATACCTTAAGACTTATTTTTGGTTTTTGATTGTATCCAAAGTAATCATGCTAATAAATTAAATATGTATATAAATTTAATACAGTAAAGTTTCGTTATAATCACAAAAAAACTTAGGATAAATAATGAGCAATATTGAAAACTTAGAAAATATATTAAAAAATGAATTAATCCCTGAATTAGATGAGAACCTAGTAGAACTTGCTAATTTAACTCAATCTTGGAAATGTACTCAAGAAGATAAAGAAGAATTTGAAGATATGAAAGAGATGAAAAAATATTTTGATGATGTACTTTTTGATATCCAAAACAACAAACTTACAGAAGATGATGCTTCAGATATCTTAGAAGTATTAGAAGATATGAGATTAGATAAAGAGTAAGATTACTTTTTATCTATTTCTATTAAATAAAAAATTCTTTATGAGTTTTAAATACTGGGCAGAACTTATAAATGATCCCATAATAATAAATACACAAGCAAGGGTAATTGCTAAAGTAAAGTTTGCGTAACCTAATACTACTAGTAATAAAGTAGAAAGTAATGGTGTAAAATACGAAATTGAACCAAGCAGTTTAATATCTGCATTTTTAACTCCATAATCCCATAGATAAAAAGCCCCTCCAACAGGTCCAAGTCCAAGCATTAAAGCTCCAAATAA
>DKNG01000026.1:1098-1322 GCA_002470185.1 Arcobacter sp. UBA7394
ACAGAATAAGAAGACCAAGTAAATGCTGCAATTATTGCAAATACATATCCCCAGAAATATTGAGCTTCAAAATTAAAACTTCCACCTTTTGATACTAAGAAAAATGCTCCTAATAATCCAAGTAATGCTCCAACAATATGAAACCATCTTAGCTTTTCATTTGGCAAAAATGCTGAAAAAACAACAATTAGTAAAGGCCATAGGTAATTTAGAAGATTTGCTTC
>DKNG01000026.1:1379-5681 GCA_002470185.1 Arcobacter sp. UBA7394
TATGGCTAAAAAGTAGAAAAAGTGATAACCAAATAACCCAGTAATTCCAATAAACCAAACTTTTGGTGAAATTTTAAACAATTCTTTGAAGTGTACTTTTTGTTTTTTTAGTAAGATTAGACCTATAAATGATGCTATGAAAAAAGACATTGCTGTTAGTTGAAAGGCTGGTATTTCTGTTGTTAATATTGAGAAGAGTGCCAAAGAAGCCCAAAGTAAGATCGCGAATACCCCAAAGATATTCCCTCGTTTTGCTTGCATTAATTACCTTATTTTATTAATTTAAACTTAAAAATTTAAATTAGTTTAATTATTTTTTTAGTTTTTTACTTATAATGATAAAATTATTATTAATATATTCACTAGTGAAAGGATACACTATGGATTCTTATAACTTTACAACATATAGCCAACTGTTCACACAAATTACAGAAAAATACGATAATGATTATTTTTTAAATTATTTACAGAATAATGAATATAAAAATATATCTGTTGAAGATTTTAAAAATAAAGTAGTTTGTTTGAGTCTTGCTCTAAAAGATTTAGGTATTAAAGAGAAAGATAATGTTGCAATTTTTGCAGCCTCTTCTCCTTTTTGGTTGATATTTGATTTTGCAATACATCAAGTAGGTGCTGTTTCTGTTCCTATTTTTGCAAATATCTCTACATTAAATCTAAACTTTGAAATTAAAGATGCAAATATAAAATATATTTTTATTGATTCTCAAGAAAGAATTACAGATATTGAAAATCAAAATAAAGATATGGTTTTTATTACTCATAACTTTTGTATAAAAGAAAAAAACTTTTACAATTATGATGAAATTCTTGTAACTGGTCAGCAAATTTGTGATAATAAAGGCTTTAGACCTCATGAACCAGATGAGGATGATTTATTTTCAATTATATATACAAGTGGAAATACAGGTACACCAAAAGGTGTAATGCTTACTCATAAAAATATCATCTCACAGCTTCAAGACATTAATCAATTAATCAATTTAGATAAAGAAGAAGTGGTTTTATCCCTACTTCCTTTAGCTCACATTTTCGAGAGAACTGTTATGAGTTATTATTTAAGTCGTGGGGTTAGTATTTATTTTGTAGATGAAATTACAAATGTAAGTAATCTTCTAAAAGTAGTAAAACCAACAATCATGACAGCAGTGCCTAGATTATTAGAGAAAATTTTTAATAAAATTAAAATGAATATATTACTAAAACCTCTAATAAGTAGAACCATTGCAAGTTTAGCTTTTGAATATGCTCTTAATGAAAATATGAATAAAAACTCATTTATTTATTCTATATATGACAAAGTTGTTTATTCTAAACTTAGAGAAATTTTTGGTTCAAGATTAAAAAAACTAATCAGTGGTGGAGCTCCACTTCCAAAAGAGATAGCACAATTTTTTGTAAATATCGGAGTTCCTATCTATCAAGGATATGGCCTTACAGAGTTTTCACCTGTAATTTCTACAAACTACCCAGAATTTAATCAAGTAGGTTCTTGTGGGAGAGTAATTCCAAGTGCAAATATTAAACTAAGTGATGACAAAGAGCTATTAGTTAAAGGTCCATCTTTAATGAAAGGATATTTAAACCAAGAAGAACTTACTTCTCAAACTATCGATAAAGAGGGATGGTTACACACAGGAGATGTGGGAGAAATTGACGCCCAAGGATATTTATATATCAAAAGTAGAAAAAAAGAGATATTTAAAACATCAACAGGTGAATATGTAGCTGCAATTAAAATCGAACAAGAATTATCTAAAAATAAATACATAGAATTTGCAGTTATTTTTGCACAAAATAAAAAATACACAACAGCACTACTTTTTATTGATCATGAAAAATTTCAAGAAGCAAAAAAATTAAATAAACGCTTAACAATAGAAGAATATTATGATAGTGATGAAATAACAAGTGATATTAAGAAGCACATTGAACTTGTAAACTCAAATTTAAACGAATGGGAGAAAGTAGTTCAATATACAATTATTACAAACGAAATTTCTATTGAAGGTGGAGAATTAACTCCTTCAATGAAAGTTTGTAGGGGAAAAATTGAACAGAAATATGAAGATTTTATAAACGATATGTATTAGGAGAGCCATCATGAAAAATAGAATTGCAATAATCGATGGACTAAGAAGTCCCGTAGCAAAAGCAAATGGTAAATTAAACAATGTATCAGCTGATACTTTAGGCGCAATAATTACAAAAGAATTAATATTAAGAAATGGCCTAGAGTATGAACAATTTGATGAAGTAATAATAGGAAATGTAGCACAACCAGCAAATGCAGCTAATATTGCCAGAGTTATGGCAATACGTGCTGGTTTTCCTCAAACTACTCCTGCATATACTGTACATAGAAATTGTGCTTCAGGTATGCAATCAATATCTTCTGCAATTGAAAAAATCAATTCAGATCAAGGTGAGTTATACTTAGTAGGTGGCGTTGAATCTATGAGTAATATTCCCTTACTTCACAGTGATAAGTTTAGAAACTTTATGACAAAACTAACTTATGCTAGAAATGTAGGGGATAAACTACATCTATTATCTACTTTTAAACCTAGTTTTCTAAAACCTGTTATTGGTTTAATCTCAGGTCTTACAGATCCAATATCTGGAAGAATCATGGGAATTACAGCTGAGAACTTAGCTAATGAATTTAAAATTAGTAGAGAAGATCAAGATAAATATGCAGTTGAATCACATATTAAAGCTCAAAAAGCTATTCAATCAAAAGTATTAGCTCAAGAAATCCATCCAATTATGACAAGAGATTCATCTATTATTGATGATGATGGAGTTAGATTTGGACAAAATATGGAAAGTCTAAAAAAACTAAGACCTATTTTTGATAGATTAAGCGGAACAGTAACTGCTGGAAACTCATCACAGGTTTCAGATGGAGCTTGTTCCTTAATAGTAACAACTGAACAAAAAGCAAAAGAGTTAAATTTAGAGCCTTTAGGATTTATAAGTGATTACTCTTATTCTGGTTTAGATGCACATAGAATGGGTCTTGGGCCTATTTATGCAACTAAAAAACTTTTTGATAAAACAAATACTAAATTAGAAGATATTGATATTATTGAATTAAATGAAGCTTTTGCAGCACAAGTAATTGCAAATCTAGAAGCCTTTAAATCAAATGAATTTTGTCAAAAAACATTTGGTTCTAATGCTATTGGGGAAATTGATAAATCAATACTAAATGTTAATGGGGGAGCTATTGCCCTAGGACACCCAGTTGGAATGAGTGGTTCTAGAATAGTTTTAACAGCACTAAAAGAACTTAGAAGAAGAGGCGCAAAAAAAGCCCTAGCAACATTATGTGTTGGTGGTGGTCAAGGTGCAGCTTTCTTATTGGAGGTGTAAGATGAAAAATTTATTTTTAGAAATCAAAGCAGGTATTGCAAGATTAACTATAGACTTAGAGAATGAAAAAGTAAATAAATTATCAATTGCAGTACTTGAAGAATTTGATGAAGTATTAGACAGTATAAAAGATAATTCATCTATTAAAGCCTTAGTTATTACAAGTGCTAAAAAAAATGTATTTATTGCAGGTGCTGATATTGAAGAGATTGAGCAATTAGAGGATGAAAAAGAAGTTTACGATTTATTAATGAGAGTACATACTATTTTTAATAAATTAGAGAATTTAGAATTTCCATCAATTGCTTATATAAATGGGGCTTGTATGGGTGGAGGATTAGAGCTTGCTCTTGCTTGTACACATAGGGTTGCAACAACATCTGATAAAACTAAATTAGCATTTCCAGAAGTAAAACTAGGAATATTCCCAGGTTTTGCAGGATGTTTACGAGCTCCTAAAGTTGTTGGGCTTATTAACTCTCTTGATTTAATTTTATCTGGGAAAACTATTGATGCTAAAAAAGCATATAGAATAAGATTAGTAGATGAAGTTTTCCATGATGGACAAAAAGAATCAAAACTAGAATCATTTATTCAAAGAGTTATTTACAACAAAGTTAAAAATAGAAGAAAATTTAATCTATTTGAAACTTGGCCTTTAAGAGAAATAGTATTTTCAAAAACTCTTAAAACATTAGAGAAGAAAGTAAATAAAGATTTTGAAGCTCCATATAAAGCCCTTGAAGTAATAAAAGATACTTATGCAAGATCTTTTAAGCAAGGAATTAAAGTAGAAGCTAGAGAGTTCTCAAAGCTTGCAGTTACTAAAGAGTCAAAAAATATGATTAAACTATTTTTTACTTTTCAAAAACTAAATAAGAATTTTGATAAGACAGAGAATCC
>DKNG01000026.1:5847-6029 GCA_002470185.1 Arcobacter sp. UBA7394
GATGTAGCAAAAATCTATGACTTCTTAGTTAAAACAAGAAGAATGACAGCAAATCAAGTTGGATTTAAATTAAATGATATTTCATATACTGAAAAGTTTGATGGTTTAAGTAATACAGATTTTGCAATTGAAGCTATTATCGAAGATGAAAAGGCAAAAAAAGAAGCATACAAAGAGTTAGA
>DKNG01000247.1 GCA_002470185.1 Arcobacter sp. UBA7394
AGTATTCAAAAGTGTTGTTATGAAGTAAGTGTTGAGATGGCAAATATTGTAGCATCAAACTTTGGGTCTGAATTTGTAGAGGGAAGATATATAGATTTACAAGGTATAAATAGATCTATTTTAGAATCAAATGGTGTTACAAATATTGAAATTTCACCTACTTGTACTCAGTGCTCAAATAAGCCATATTATTCATATAGAAAAGATAATAAAACTGGCAGATTCGCAGGAATTATCATGAATAATTCATGATAATCTTGAATCAAAGACCAAAAAGAAATGATAAAAGTATGATATTTGTACAATAAAACATGAAAAAAATACAAAAAAGCAAAAATTGTACATTGTGTTCATATAGGATGCAATCTCAAGAATCTTCAAATTCCCATAAAATCGAGCAGTATAACTACAGTTAATATGGAGATTTTCTATTAAATCTTATTTTAAAATTTTTGTACATCACAGTTTAAAACTTAAACGAAATAGTTAAAAAAAGTAATTTTGGTAAAAAATACTTGTATTTGTTATCAAAGTAATATAAAGTACCAATAAATGGTGATTTAAACAAGTTAAAATACCAGTCTTAAATATAAATAAATTATGAAAAAAAATAACTAATCTCAATAACTTACACAAAATTTACACAATTTACTTAAAAAAACTTTAATGATAATTTAATAGAGCTATTTATTTTATTTAAGTTTCCTTTGGTTACTATTTTGCCATATTTTTAACTAAGAAGAAATATTAAAGGATTAAAATGAGTACTAAAGTAACAAAAAATGAAGCATTAGATTATCACAGAGTTCCAAATCCAGGAAAAGTTGCAATTGCAACAACTACTAGATTAGAATCTCAAAGAGATTTATCTCTTGCTTATTCTCCAGGTGTAGCATATCCATGCGAAGAAATCAAAGAAAACCCAGAATTAGCATATGATTACACATCAAAAAGAAACCTAGTAGCCGTGATTTCAAACGGTACAGCTGTATTAGGTTTAGGAGATATTGGTGCATTAGCATCAAAACCTGTTATGGAAGGAAAAGCAGTATTATTCAAAAAATTTGCTGCAGTTGATTCATTTGATATTGAAGTTGACGAAACAGATATTGATAAGTTTTGTGATGTAGTAAAAGCTATCTCACCAACTTTTGGTGGAATTAACTTAGAAGATATTAAAGCACCTGAGTGTTTTGAGATTGAAAGAAGATTAATTGACGAATTAAATATCCCAGTAATGCACGATGACCAACACGGTACTGCAATTATTACAACAGCAGCATTAATGAATGCAGCTGAAATGATGAATAAAAAACCTGAAGACATGAAAGTAGTTGTAGTTGGTGCTGGAGCGTCTGCTATTTCTTGTTCAACTATGTATAAAGAATTAGGAGTAAAAACTCTAATTATGTGTGATTCAAAAGGTGTTATTCATTCAGGTAGAGATAATCTAAATAAATACAAAAAAGATTTCATGATTGATGAAGCTTTAACTATGGAAGAAGCATTTACAGATGCTGATATGGTTTTAGGATTATCAAGACCAGGAACTTTTACAAAAGAGCATGTAGCACTTATGGCAGAAGAGCCAATTGTATTTACTTTAGCAAATCCTACTCCTGAATTATTCCCAGAAGAAGTAAGAGAAGTTAAACCAAAAGCTATTATTGGTACTGGAAGATCTGATTTCCCTAACCAAGTAAATAATGTTTTAGGTTTCCCTTTCATCTTTAGAGGTGCTTTAGACGTACAAACTAGAAAAATCAATATGACTATGAAAATGGCAGCAGCAAAAGCTATTGCTGATTTAGCAAAAGAGCCATTATATGCTGAATTAAAAGTAGAGTTCGGTGACTTAGCATTTGGTAAAGAGTACATTATTCCAGTTCCATTTGACAAAAGATTAATGGTAGAAGTAAGTGCAGCAGTAGCAAATGCAGCAGTAGAAACTGGAGTTGCTAGAGTTAAAGAATTTAATTTAGAAACTTATAGAGAAAAACTGTCATTAATGGTATAAATAATATTATCTATTAATTAAGAAAATGGTATTATTCTCGTTTAATTTTAAATGAGAATAATATAGGACAACAATGGATAAGTATATACTTTTAATAGATACTGAAGATGCAAAAGGACTTGTTTATAACATTTCAAAAGTTCTTTTTGCAAACAACTTAAATATAGAACAAAATGCTGAATATGTAGATTCAGAAACTAACAAATTTTTTATGAGAACAATTATCTCTGGAAACGTTTCAAAAAATATCTTACTTAAAGAGTTAAAAGAAGTTTTACCTCAAAACTCTGAAATCAAACTAAACAAAAAAACTAAAAAAGATGTAGTTATTTTAGCAACTAAAGAAACACATGTTTTAGGTGACTTATTAATCAGATATATTGATGGGGAATTAAATGCAGATATTAAAGCTGTTATTGCAAACCATGAAGATTTAAGAGATTTAGTTGAGAAATTTGGTATTCCTTTCACTTGTATTAGTGCAGAAGGTATGGAGAGAGAAGCTCACGAAGATTTAATGATTGAAGAGATCAATAAATATGAACCAGAATTAATTGTATTAGCAAAATATATGAGAATACTTACTCCAAAGTTTGTAGAAAACTTCCCTAAAAAAGTTTTAAATATTCATCATTCATTTTTACCAGCATTTATTGGTGCAAACCCATATAAACAAGCACACCAAAGAGGTGTTAAGATTATTGGAGCAACTGCACATTATGTAACTAATGATTTAGATGAAGGTCCAATTATCTCTCAAGACGTTGTAAGAGTTGACCATTCATACTCATGGCAAGATATGAGAAAAGCAGGAAGAAATGTAGAAAAAATCGTACTTTCAAATGCTTTCCAATTATTACTTGATGATAAAGTGTTTGTTCATGGAAATAAGACGGTGATTTTATAATGTTTAATCTTGTTTTATTAGAACCTAGAATGCCAGGAAACGTAGGTACAATCGGAAGATTAGCATTTGCTATGGATTGTACTTTACATCTTATCAAACCTTATGGGTTTGGTGATATTACTGAAAAAGAAGTAAGACGAGCAGGACTTGATTATTGGTTTGAATTAGATGTAAGAGAGTATGAAAATATTGAAGAATTCTGGGAAAAGAATCCATTCTCTGAAAGACACTTTTTTGCAACAACTAAAACAACTCAAAACTATTTTGATGCCAAATTTAATACAGGTGATTATTTCTATTTCGGTAGAGAAGATGCTGGACTTCCTCAAGAAGTATTAGATAAAAGAGAAGAATCTTGTATTACTATTCCTATGACAAATGATGCTAGAAGTTTAAATATTGCAAACTCTGTATCAATTATTGCTTATGAAGCATTAAGACAAAACTTTAAAGATTTTAAATAATTTAAAATCTTTAAAGTCTACTTTTTACTTAACACATTTTTAACTATTTATAACTATAATAATAAAATATGAATTTAATTAAGGATATTTATTGCATAAGATATTGCTTTTAGAAGATGATGAATTATTTGCAAGTACTTTAGAGGACTTCTTAGAAGATGAGGGTTTTTACGTAGATATTGCTTATGATGGTGAAGCTTGCTTAGACTTAAACTATGAAAATAAATATGACTTATATATTTTTGATATTAATGTACCAAAAATCAACGGTCTTGATCTTCTTGAACAACTTAGAAGTTCAGGTGATCAAACTCCTTCAATTTTCTTAACATCATACAAAGATAAAGAGACTTTGCAAAAAGGCTTTAATAATGGTTGTGATGATTATCTTAAAAAACCTGTAGATTTAGATGAATTAATATTACGTATTAGAGCTTTATTAAAACGAAATAATAAACAATTTGAAAACATAGAGCTAAACAATAATCTAGTATTTAATCCAATTTCAAAGCGAGTTTTTGAAAACAATGAAGATATAAACTTACCTATCAAAGTATCTGAATTATTAGAACTATTTATCGAAAATAGGGGTGAAATCGTAACTAAAGATATGATAATCACTAAGCTTTGGGCTTGCGATGAAGAGTATAGTGAAGGTTCAATTAGAGTATATATCAATTCAATAAAAAAACTATTAGGGAAAGATTCCTTATCAAATATTAAAGGAATAGGATACAAAATTGAATTCTAAAAAAAGAGATTTTTTAATTTCAATTTCTATTATATTTACTATTACTCTAATTATTATTTTATATGTAAACCATGTTTTAATGGCATTATTTGGACTAAATCAAGAGAATTTTATTTTTTTAATTGTTCCTTTGATAATTTTAGGATTAGCTCTTTTTCTTAGTTTTACAAATACAATTTTAAAACCTCTATTTAAAAGCGATGATAACTTACAAAAAAGTGTAAAAGAAACTATTCATGAACTAAATATTCCAGTTTCCACCATCAAAATGAACACACAACTTTTAGAGAAAAATATTACAGATGAAAAAAGTATAAAGAGATTAAAAAGAATAAAAGATGCAAGTAATAATCTTTTGAAATTATATGAAAATATGGAATATAATATTAAAAAAGAGATTGATAAAATTGATCATCAAGAGTGTTATTTAGATGATATGATTAACTCTTCTATTGAAAAATTTGAAGACATAAAAAGAGATATTGAAATAGAATCTATTATCCCAAATATCAAGCTTCTTACTGATATTAATGGCTTTGAAAAGACTTTAGATAATCTAATCTCAAATGCTTTAAAATATAACTCACAATCTAATCCTAAAGTAAATATTTCTTTTGAAAATAACGTATTATCTATTTATAATAATGGTGAAAAAATTGACACAAAAAACTTATTTATAATTTTTGATAAGTATTTCCAAGAAGACTCAAGTAAAGATGGTTTTGGATTAGGTTTATCAATGGTAAAAGAATTTTGTGATAAAAACAAAATATCTATTAAAATTGACACTTTTGATAATGGAAATCAATTTAATTTGGATTTAAAACACATTATTATTCACTAACTGTTTACCTAAATATGTTATTATATTATATAAAATATTTAAAGGAAACTCATGGATGAAACTCTAATATTCCCCATCGCAATAATTATTTTTGTTTTAATTATCATTGCCAAAGGGGTAAGAATTGTACCTCAATCTGATTTATTTGTTATAGAAAGACTTGGTAAGTTTAATAAGATATTACATGGTGGTTTTCATGTGATAATTCCTATTGTTGATTCAGTTAGAACAACACTTACTTCAAGAGAGCAATTAGTAGATATTGAGAAACAATCAGTTATTACAAAAGACAATGTAAATATCTCAATTGATGGTATTGTATTTTGTAAAGTTGAAGATGCAAAAGAGGCTACTTATAACGTTGTTGATTTCAAAAATGCAATTGCAAATCTAGCTATGACAACACTAAGATCTGAAATTGGTGGAATGGATTTGGATGATACTTTATCAAATAGAGAAAGTCTAAATGCAAAACTACAAAGTGAACTAGGAAGTGCCGCAGCTAACTGGGGTATTAAAGTAACTCGTGTTGAAAT
>DKNG01000202.1:0-629 GCA_002470185.1 Arcobacter sp. UBA7394
TCAAGGAACTGGATATAGATTAATAAGGGAATAGATGAAGTTTATATTATTAATTCTTATTACATTTTCTACTCTTTTTGCTAGTGACTTTTATTATGAGTTTGGTAAGAAAGTAGAAATGAAACCAAGTTTAAAAACACAAAGCACATCTGAGAATTCTATTTTAGAGTATGAAACAACAAATGGAAAAGCAGTTAAATTCAAAAATGAAATAATGGTCGTATGTAAAAAAAATGCTTACTGCGAAGATGATTTTAGTGATTTATCAATCTCAAATTATGAAGAAATTGCAAGTGGATATTTTTTGATTCAAGTAGAATCAACTCAAAATATTTTTATATTATCTCAACAGCTATATTTAAAAGATGATATTAAAATAGCTCATCCAAACTATGTAAATACTAGAGTTAAAAGATGATAAAAATGGCTAAGATGAGAAATATTCTACTTTCTGCAAGTACTGCAATACTACTAAGTGCTTGTGGTGGTGGAGGCGGTGGTGGATCAGAAAGTTCTACACCAACTCCAACACCTACTCCTACAGTAACAACTGCCACTGATTATTCAACATATCAATGGGCTACAAATAGTAATATTGACGCTACTTTTAAAACAGATTATAGTATTGA
>DKNG01000202.1:761-3846 GCA_002470185.1 Arcobacter sp. UBA7394
ATTGATGAAGATTTTGAAATAACTCATCCTGATATTAAAGATAAAATCATCTCTACATACAATGCTAGTGATACAAGTACTACAAATATTGCAGATGTAGATGGAGACACATATTATCATGGATTAGCAGTAGCTGGATTTATTGCATCTACATACCTTGGTGTTGCTCCTGAAGTTGAATTAATTTTAATTAATATTAATTTAGATGCTAGTATTCCTGATGCTGATATTATTAGAGCTTTTGATCATGCCCAAGCACAAGGAGCAAAAGTTGTAAACTGTAGTTGGGGAGGAAGTGCACTTTCAAGTACTCTTCAAAATAAAATATCTGATTTAAAAACTGCTGGTATTACAGTAGTATTTTCTTCTGGAAATGGTAATACTTCGGGTACTGCCCTAAACTTAGATTCAGCAGGAAATGAAGACCCATCAGAACTTACTACAGTTCTAGGAGTTGGTGCAACAAGTGTATTAAATGATGTAACTACATATTCAAATTATGGTTCTACTATTGATGTTTTAGCTCCTGGTGGTGGAGGTAAAAATGGTGGGAATAATTTATTAGGGATTCTTGGATTAGATGCTACTGGAAATGCAGGGGAAAACAATGCATCAGATACTATATCTGGCAATAGTTTAGTTAATAATAACTATACATTTACTGCGGGAACTAGTTTTTCCGCACCTATAACATCTGGAGTAATTGCTCTTATGTTATCAGTAAATCCTAATCTTACACCTGATGATATAAGAAGAATTTTAACAACGACTACTGAAAAAGTGGGAACAGGAAGTGGAGCTGATTATTCTGTAGGTAACTTTGATACAACAAGAGCTTATGGAAAAATTAATGCGACTAATGCTGTAAACCAAGCATCAAGCGAATATTAAAAGAGATAAGTAAAAACTTTTACTTATCTTCTAATAACTTCTGATTTTCTAAAGCCTTTGGCTTATCTTCATTTTTATTTTCATTATCTTTCTTTTCTTCATTCAAATTTGAATTTGGAATATCTAATTTATACATTTCATCTAGTTTTGTTAAATACGCATGACCTAAATATATAATATAAAATACAGCAGTAAACAAAGTAATAAATGGAATCATAGATACAAAGTATAAAAACAGAGTTCTTAATCTAAACGCAGTTGATTCTTTTTTGTATATAGTATGAAACTCTTCTTTACTCAATAGCGTAGAAGCTACATCATAATTCAATAACTTATGAAAAAAGTAATATATAGGGAAAGAAAAAGCAATAATATTTAATACAGGTATAAAATACACTGGAATTAAAACTACAAATAAGATAATCATAATAAGTGAACTTTTTAACAGTACCCATAAAGGTGACATTAAATTCCCATGACCATGCAAAGTCAGATGACTATAATGTCGCCTATGAACTCGAGCTAAAATCATTGGAGTTAAAAACCCAATAACTACAAGTGTTAATAAAACAGAAGCTTGTAATACAACAATACTTCCAATTGTATATAATAAGAAACCAGCTAAAGATGCTGTAAAAGAGTACTTGAATAAAAATACAATCAAATACGTAAGCCACACAAAATAAAAAGGTGCATTTTCATCTATAATGATTTCTTCTCCATTTTGAGAAGCTTGGGCAATCTCTTGTAATGAAGAGATACCAAAATCAGCAGCTGTAAAAAATAGAATATAAATTACTATCATTGTTACAATCAAAGGTATTAATGCAATTCTTAACATACTTGAAGTAAAGAAGTCTTTTATACTTTTACCAAAAATTTCTATTTCGTTCACGTTTTTCCTTTTTATTATTTATCGAATCTTGTTCTATATTCACATTTCTGACAAAGTTCTTCAATAACCTGCCCTTTTCTAAATCCATTTTGAATAGCTTTTACTCTTGATGAATTTAAAATATCACTTATTTGTGAAATATTTGTATTTCCAAGATTAATACAGGCATTTTGATCTAAACAACATGGGACTACATCTCCTGATGTTAATATTCCAAAGTGAGAATCTAAACCATAACAAAAACCTTTGTCAGAGACAAAATCATTCTCTAAACTAGGCCAGTTAAAATACTCATCAAAATTAAAAAATAGTTTTCTAGCAACTCTAATATTTTTTGGTCTCGTTGAATATACATCTTCAATATCAATATCTGAACCAAATACAGAATTTACTCTATCAAATACTTTTTGATTGAACTCTTTTGCACTTTTGTCTTCATCTAAATTCCAAATTCTCAAGTTTATAAAATATTCATGTTTTAAACTCTGAGCATATGAAATAAAATCCAAAATAGGATTTAAATACTCTTCAAGTGATTTTTTATGAGAGTTTGCATTATAAGAATTAATAGAGAAATTTATCTGTTTTATTGTTTGATTACTCAAAGCTTTATAGTGTTTTTCATTTATATTATTTGCTGTTGTAGTAATATTTACTTTCAAATCATGTTTAGCTGAAATATCTAGATAATCATTTAGATTTGTAAGAACTAAAGGGTCACCAACTATATGATAAGCCAACTCTTTTGTATAAGGTTTTAATTGTTCATTAATAGAATCAAAATGCTCTAATGACATAATTCCTGTTGGTTTTGTTTTAGGTGGACAAAATGTACATTTTAAATTACATATATTAGTTATTTCAATATGTACTTTTCTAAACTTTTTAATAGTTCAACCTTTGTTAGAATTTTTGCAATTGTATCTAATGCTAGATAAAATCTCAGCCTTAAGTAATTGTAGTTTAATTATAATTCCAATTAAGTTTATTAAACAAAGGTTTAAAATGGAAATGATTTTAAATGAAAACGATATGGTTGTTGGTGCAAGTTTCGAAAATGGAACAATTCAAGACTACGTTAATGAAGAAAGAACGTATGGATTAGTAAGAATTGGCGAATCATCAGCAAATTGGTTTTTATTCAATAAAGAAGAAAGTGATGACGATTTACAAACATTATATTCAACTATTATTTTAGGTGAACACAAAATTCAGGATGATTTTGGTGAAGAAATTGTAGTTTTCAATAAAATTGGTGATGTAAGTTTTGATGATTTTGTAAAAAAAATTGATGAATAT
>DKNG01000173.1:0-190 GCA_002470185.1 Arcobacter sp. UBA7394
TCTAGATAAAGATATTTTTGAAATGTTCTTAAAAACAGGTATTTACAAAGATTATGCACATAAATTCTTATTAAAAGAACAAATAGATGAAGTAGATATATCCAAATATATCTAATCATCTAAAAATTTCGCTATACTTCCGCCAAAGGATTATTATGAAAAAAACTTTCAAATTACAAGTAGCAAACAA
>DKNG01000173.1:257-6144 GCA_002470185.1 Arcobacter sp. UBA7394
CATCCTGACAGACAAGTAGAAGCTATTAAAAACGAAATTAGAAAATACATCAAAAGAGAAAAGAAAAAACCTCTTTCAGATGGTTTTGATCATTGGAACTTCAATTGTAAGTTTGGTAAAAATGACGAAACACCAGCAGTAATTGGTTTCCCAGATATTACAAAATGTATCGATGAAGCAGCAAGTGAAAACTGTGAAACATTCTATATGGAAATTATTGCACAAGAAGCAGTAAGACCACCAAAAGAAGAAAAAGCAGAAGAAGTAACTGAAGAAATTACAGATGAGCAAGCAGAATAATTCTGCTTGTGAAACTATCTAGTATCAGTACTCTCAAAAATCTTATTGGCTGAGGATTCAACAAAGCCTGTATAAATCTCCCCCTTTTTATCACAATAACGTAATGCAAATTCATAAAAACAACTAGGAAGTTCTTTTTCCCAATCATTAAACTTAACAGGATACTTATCTGCAACGGTAGAAGACTGTTCTAATAAAAGTTCTTTTGAACCCTTTATTTCACCACCTGAGGAGTTTAAAATAAAACCAGCTTCTTTTAGTTTTTGGTTTACTTCTTTTATAGTGTTAAATTTTTCTAAATGATTAATACTAACAGTAAAATGATTAGCTCTATATCCCCATGCTGCTAACCAAGCTGCATATTCACTCTCTTCTAAAAGTATTTTATAAATCCTATAATCAATATTCCAATGTCTACCTGAATATAAGAAGTTATCATTTAAAATCATATCTTCATCAACTTGCGATACTAAAAAGTGTATTACTTCTTGAATCACAGGAGAAAACTTCTCAACTAGCAACTCTGAGATAAAAACCTTTGGATAATTACTATTAGGATGTTCATAGTGCTTTGCATGTATTTTTTTATCTTCAAAATTATACTCTTCACACTCTTCATATCCAAGAGATGTAAAATGTTTAGCAAGTTTTTCTAAAGATACTTTTTCTAAATTAAAAGTACGTAAAGCTATATGATCATTGATTATGTCGTTATTTTGAGTTGAACCTAAAAGTTTATGAATTTTTGTGGCAGTAGGCGTAACACGCAGATAGTTCTGCCAAAGGTACTCAAAAAGGGTATTGATATTATTATGCATACTTTATCCTTGATATTAAGGTATCAAGTTTTTTCTTTTTGTATATTCTCTTACATATATCAATATTTTATCATAGTCTAGCATGGTATTTCAATAAGAATTTTAGTTTAGTTTATTTGTAGCTTGTATTTGGAATTTTTCTAAGATAGTTTTATTTTCAATACTTCTCATATCTAATAAGTCTTTTCTTTTTGTAGATAGTTGTAGTTTTTTATTTACATTGTCTAATATAATTGGCACAAAATTTGGTTTATGAGAATAACTAAGTACAATATGAGCTTGATTGTTTTTGGCTAATTTTGTATAAATAAGCCCTAGTTTTTCTTCTTTTATTCCTAACTTCATAAGGGTAAAAAACTTAGCTATTGCAAAATCTTCACAGTCCCCTGCTCCAGAAGATAAGAATTCAACAGGTGTAGCCCAATAATCACTCTTATTCCAATTATTTAAATCTGATTTATATTCTAGTTTATTAAAATAATCATTTACAATTTTTAGTTTTTTTAATGTCTTTTTATTTTCTGCTTTTTTAACCATAGCTTCCCAAGATTTAATCTTACTTAGTGTAAATTCATTCACTGAAATATTAGATTTAAAATCCAAGTTTATATTTGCATTTAAAGTAAGTGTAAAAGATAGAATTATTAGAAGTTTTAAAATTATATTCATTAGTTTTATATAGCCTATTTTTTAATTTCGACATTTTACTAAAAATTGTTTTAAACTCTGTATATTTCAAAGCCTATATATACTTAGTATTGTAAATTAATAAAAATTCATTTTAGATTCACTTGTAATTCATTCATAAAAACTAAACTTACTCTATCAAAACACAAAGGACGAAAATGAAAATATTAAGAAATATATTATTAGTATCACTATTAGGACTAGGATTTGCACAAGCAAAAGACAAAGATTATAGTGCAAGTATAGAAACAACAGAAGCTTTAAAAGTTGGAATAAATCAAATAAACATATCAATCAAAAGCAAAACTATTCCAGTATATAATGCAGATGTAAAACTAGAAATATTTCAGGTAAATAACAAAATTATAAATTATAGAACAAAAAAAATAGACAAAAAAGGAAACTATGTCTTTAATGTGAACTTGCCAAAAAAAGGCTCATATAATTATCTTCTATCTTATAACAGAATGGGTGGAGTAATTCATAGAGTTAGAGGGGATTGGGAAGTAAGATAAATCTTGCAGGATACAATAGTATCTTATCAGTAATTATTAGCTTTTGAGGACTTGATTTTAAATCTATTTAAGATTTTATAAATAAATCAATAATTAGTATAAAACTAATTATTGACTATTTATTAGTAATTGTTTATTTTGAAGCTTTTTTTGCTTTCTTTTCAGCTCTTTTTTCTTTTAATGATTTTGTAGATGCAGTTTTAACTGACTTCTGAACGTCTTTACCTTTTGCCATAATCTATCCTTTATTTATAGTTATAAATCAGTATAGCTTAAAATAAAAGAAGTACTCTTAATCGCTCAAGAAACTTACTAAAACTAAATAGAACTTTTAAGAATTAAATCAAATGAAGCACCAACATATTTTTTGTTATCATAGGTATACTCTTTATTTTCTACTCTTATACTAGAATTTAAGTGTTTTGTGATTATTTGATTTGTCATATATAAACCTATCCCTGTTCCATGACTTTTATGTTTAGTAGTAAAATAAGGATCAAATATTTTATCTTTGATCTTTAAAGGAATACCTTTTCCATTATCTTTTATTTCTATAGAGATAAAATCATTTTCTTTTCTTACATTAATAAAAACATACTTATTAAAATCTTTATCATCAATAAGAATTAATGCATCCTTTGCATTATTTAATATATTTATCAAGGCTTGAATTAAAAGATTTTCATTACAATATAATAAATCATCAGGATTTTCATTATTTATAATAATTTCAACATTTGATATTTTAAATGAGTCTTTTATTAATGAAACTGCTTTTTGAATAAGAGTATTTGTATCTATTTTAGTTTGAGAAGAACTATCTGATAAAAAGAAATTTCTAAAGTCATCAATTGTTTTTGATAAATATTGTGTTTTATCATTTATATTATCCATATTCTCAAGAAACTCTTCATCTTGTAATATTCCCATTTCTTTTTTTAGTTTTGTTCCTGTAGCAGTTGTAGAAATAATCGAAAGTGGTTGTCTCCATTGATGAGCAATATTACCCAACATCTCACCCAATGAAGCAACTTTGGATTGATGAAACATAATTTCTTGATTTTTTATTTGATTCTTTGCTTCCGTAATATCTTCAATTATCACCCAAACAACTTTCTTTTCATCAGGATTTATAATTGAAAATCCACTAATTTTTATAGGATAAAGACTTCCATCTTTTTTAATATACTCTTTTTCATTAGGACCAAAAGTACCAGTATAATCAAGTTCTTCAATTTGTTGAGATCCTTGTTCTTTATATTTATTAGGAGTAATATCCATATATGACAAAGAATATAATTCATCATTTGTATATTGTATTGATTCTTGAAAGGACTTATTTACTTCTATAAAAAATCCACTTTCATAGTCAATCATCGCCATACCAATAGGAGAATTCTCAAATAAAATTTTGAACTTTGTTTCAGAACGTTCTAACTCAAGACTTTCTTTTAATGAAAATATTTTTTCATTTGCAAAGTTCAGTTCTTTTGTTCTTTTTTCAACTTCAAACTTTAGTCTCTCTTCATTATGAATTTTTTCTATTTCTGCACTTGCTCTTAGTGCAAGAAATTCTGTAACTACAGAGAAAAATTCTCTATCTTCCATTGGTTTATCATCTAGTAATACCAAAATACTTGAAACACCAGCTTTATTTTTTGAGACAACAGGAGCACCAACATAAGCTTCAATATTCATATTTTGCAATAACTGATCCTCGGGAAAATCTATACAAACATTAGAGTCATGAATACAAACTCTTTCACCTGTTAATACAATCTCACAAGGTGTATCCTTCAGAGAATAAATGAAATTATCAACAAACTTGCAATCAGCCCAAACAACATCTGTTGCTATTTCATTTAAATTTCCACCAATAGGATGCCCAATTAAGGCATATTTTACATTCATGTTTTTGGCTATATTTTTAATAAATTCTTTTAGATAAAGCTCTCCATCTAAACTTTGATCAATATCTAAGATAGTAGAGATAATATTCATTGATTTTTGTAAAGAGTTCATAGATAATTCCTGAAGTTACATTTATTGTTATAATAGCAAAAAAAGTATACTCTTAAGGTTAAATTATAATAAAAATTTATGCCAAGATATCTATCTTTCAACACCTATTATAAGGAGAATTAATATATAAATAAATTCTAAATTATTACAAAATAATAATATTATGAGTTAAGAGAAAGGCTGCTAGCTTTTTTGAATTCTGAGGGAGTTACTTTTTCAAACTTTTTAAAAAACTTAATTAAGTTTGTAATCTCATCAAAATCTACTCTATTTGCAATCTCTTGCAAAGTAAGTCCTTCATCTAATAAATACCTTTTTATCTTAATAAGTAAAAACTCATCCAAATATGTTTTTGTTGTTCTATTTGTATATTTGCTCAATATTCGAGTAAGAGTTTTACTTGATATATCTAATTCTCTGGCATAATCTTCAACCCTTAGGGTATATTTATGAGTATTTCTTACTAAGTATAAAAATCTATTATATATCTTCTCATCTTTTGTTTTTATAGGTGTTGCACATTTTACTCTTTGTCTCTTTAACTGAATAAGTAAAGATTGAAAAAGTGATTGTATTATAGATTTTTTATAATCATCATTTGGTAATTCTAATTGTTTTGTTAGAAGTTTGATATTAATAAAAATTGCATCAAGAGTTTCATTATCTAATTGCAAGGAAGCGGGATATCTCATATAATCAAACATATCACTAATACTATCTTCTATAACACCACAAAGAAAACCTTCTGTAAATTCTAAAATATAAGAGTTCATATTAGGATTTAACTTAAAAGAAGTTACTTGATTTTTGGCTACAAATAGAACTGTTCCTTTCTTATAAGGATATGTTTTAAAGTCAATAGTATGTTCACCCTCACCTTCAATAACAATAGCAATTGAATTAAACTTCAATCTATGGGGAGTTTCTAAGCTTTCATAAAAGTTAGTATTATTTAGAAGTTTTTTCATATCTAAGATTTGAAACTCAAGATCTTCATCACTTATTTTTTGAAATGGTATTTCTAAAAGTTGGTTTTTATTTTTCATCTTTACTCATTTATCCAATAATTAAACTAGGATATAAATATTACATATTATATCCTAGTATTTTTAACAATTAAGCTTTTAATACACTCACATAAGCTTCTTTGTTTTTAAACATAACTGTAATAATTAAAAGTAAAATTACTCCAGAAGCAGCAACACCTGATGGATCTAAAAATGCATGAGCTAACATAGCATTTAACATAACTGGCACAATTACTACAGCCATAATAGCTACATATCTATTTAGAATAAATGCTAATCCTGCTAATAACTGAATAGCTCCCACAAGTGGAAAAACAAATCCTGTTTTTGCTAGAGCACCCATATACATGCCCATTTCTTGTGATACTGGAGGATTTGCCATAAAGTGCAAGAACTTGTTTAAACCAAATACTACTAATAATAAACCTACTATAATTTGAACTGCTAATAAAATTTTTGTTTTCATTTTTAACCTTTTTCATTTTTGTTTTGTTAGGATAATTCTAACAACTTGTCT
>DKNG01000173.1:6211-8311 GCA_002470185.1 Arcobacter sp. UBA7394
GTTTTCATATTTCTATATATCTAGAAATATAAAGCTATTCTTAAGTTAATTATTTCTATAATTCTAGAAATATAATATTTATTAGGAATTAAAATGAATTCAGAATTATTAAAACACTTAGAAGAAGCAGGTTATTTTTTCGTATTTAACTTTATAGAACTTACTATCTTATTTATAGGAGTGAGTTTTCTTGTAGAAATTATAAACCTATTTATTAATCCACAAAAAGTTCAAAAGGTATTATCTTCAAATAAAGGTGGATATTTAATTGCATCAGCACTTGGTTCAATTACACCATTTTGTTCTTGCTCAACAATACCTCTAACATTAGGTCTATTAAAAGCTAGAGCTGCATTTGGTCCAATAATGACTTTTCTTTTTACATCGCCATTATTAAACCCAATTATCATTGCTGTATTTTGGAGTGCTTTTGGTTATGAAGTAACAATTATTTATGCCTTTATTGCCTTTTTTGTATCTATTCTTGCTGGTTTTACATTAGAAAAACTAGGCTTCGAAAAATTTATAAAAAAAGAAATCTTCGCAGAAGATAAACAAAAAGCTGCTTCATGTTGTGAATCAAATACAGCAAAACCTCTTGCTAAACCTAAATTTACAAGTATAAAACCAAATAATATTTCACAAAGTTCATGTTGTAATTCGGTACCACCAAAACAAGAAATAAAAAAAGCTAGTAAATGGAAAAAAATTAGTGACAAAGCACTGATGAAAAAGACATGGAAACAGTTTCTAAGTTTTGCTCCATATATAGCAATAGGTATTGGTATTGGTGCATTTGTACATGGTTTTGTTCCACAAGAATGGTTAACAAAATATGCAAGTGCCGATAATCCTTTGGCAGTTCCAATTTCAGCAATTATTGGGGTTCCTTTATATATTAGAGCAGAATCAATGGTTGGACTTGCACCTGCTTTATTAGACAAAGGTGTTAGTATGGGTTCTATTTTAGCATTAACAGTTGCAGGTGCGGGTGCTAGTTTACCAGAGATGATTATGTTAAAGAAAATCTTTAAATTACCAATTATGATTTTCTTTGTTCTTGCAGTATTTACAATGGCAATTGGATGTGGGTTCTTAGTAAATCTATACTTTTTATAAATAAAAAATTAGACAAAAGTAATCAAGGTTTTATCTTGATTACTTTTATTTTTAAAATATATTTCCATAATACTAGAATTATGAAATAGATATTTCAGGAAAGAGAATAAAATGAATAATATTAATAAACTATCAATTTTTACACTATTACTACTGGCAATGTTATCAACAATGTCAAACGTAGCAATTATTACAGCAGTGCCTTCTTTGAAAGAATATTTTAAAGAAGTAGAAAATATCGAGTTTTACTCTCGGCTTATGATTACTTTACCATCTTTAGCAATCGCTCTACTTGCACCTTTTTTAGGTCATTTGATTTTTAAATTTGGAAAAAGAAAATCAGCACTTATTGCAATACTTGTATTTTCAATAGCTGGAAGTTCGGGATTATATCTTGATAGTATTGAATTGCTTTTAGCTTCAAGAGCACTATTTGGAGTTGCAGTTGCTTCTATTATGATTGTTGCTACTTCTTTGGTTGGGGATTATTTCCCACTTGAGAAAAGACCTAAGTATATGAGTTTACAAAATGCCTTTGCAGCATTTGGAGGTATTATCTTAGTTACTGGTGGTGGGGCGTTAGCTGATATATCGTGGAGATATACTTTTGGTATTTATTTATTAGGACTTTTAATTTTACCCCTAGCTTACAAACAAATACAAGAGATAAAAAAAGAAGATGAGCATAAAAATACACTTGAGAACAATGAAGTTTCAGGAAATGTATTTTTTATTTATGTTCTAGCATTTTTATATATGTCTGTATTTTTTGTAATGCCTACACAAATACCCTTTATGATTATCAATGATTATGGGGCATCTGGGCAATTTGCAGGACTTGTTATATCTACTTTTTTAGTATCAAATGCTTTAGGTGGATATGTATTTGCAAAACTAAAAAAACACTTTTCTCATAAGTCTATATTTTTTATAGGACTTACTATCTTTGCAAGCGGATTTATGGGATATGGAGTTATTCAT
>DKNG01000173.1:8428-8762 GCA_002470185.1 Arcobacter sp. UBA7394
ATAAAAAATAGAGTTAAAAATTCTGGTTATTTTACAAGTTCTTTATTTCTAGGACAATTTGCATCTCCAATAATATTTTTTAATATTGCAAAAGATATGGGAGTACAAAACTTCTTATTTGACTTAGGAATGGCTCTTCTAATTATTATGATAATTACATTTATTGTACTTAATATAAAAAATAGAACAAAAGAAATTGCTTTAGCAAGTAACAAAATAAAATAAATTTAAATAAAAAAGGATAAATAAAATGTTTAATCAAATAGCAGATCATACAAAAGTAAATTTAGTAAAAAGAGATAACAACTTTCAAAAAAACTACTTTGGAGCAACA
>DKNG01000173.1:8884-9840 GCA_002470185.1 Arcobacter sp. UBA7394
ATGGCTTAAAACAATCACTTATTAACTGGTTTAGAAGAAGACATAATTGGGAAATGGATAAAAAGTTTTTAAGAACAAGTCCAAGTATTATGGCTTCTATTTCTTCATTAATTAATCTATTAACAGAAAAAGGTGATGCAGTATTAGTTCAAACACCAGCTTTCCCAAAATTCTTACATGTAGTACCAAACAATGATAGAAAACTAATTCAAAGCCCATTAAAACTAATTAATGGGAAATATGAAATTGATTTTATAGATTTTGAAGAAAAAGCAAAAGAGGCAAAGGTATTTATTCTTTGTAATCCTCACAACCCTGTGGGAAGAGTTTGGAGTCAAGATGAATTAAAAACACTTGGAAGAATTGCAAAAGAGAATAATATGTATATCATCTCCGATGAAATTCATAGTGATATTATTTTTAAAAGACATACTTTTACTCCTTATGGTTCCTTATCAAAAGAACTAACTGAAATGTCTATTTCTTTATTATCCCCTGCAAAGACATTTAACTTACCATCAAATAGTAGTAGTTTCTTGTACAGCGAAAATAAGGAAGTATTAGAAAAATTTGATAAGTTCATGTTGAATATGTATTTAGATAAAACAACTGCCTTAGAATCCATTGCAATGGAAACAGCATACAATACAGGGGATAAATGGCTTGATGAATTTTTAGTTTATACTGAAGATACAGTTTATTATATTGATAAATATTTCAAAGAAAACATTCCTCAAATCAAAGTTACGAAAACTGAAGGTATGTATTTAGTATGGCTTGATTTTAGAGAATTAAATATTAATAGTAAAGAACTAAATGAACTACTAGTAAATGAAGGAATTGCACTAAATCCAGGCAATTGGTTTGGAGAAGCAGGAGTTGGTTTTATAAGAATGAATATTGCCACATCAAGAGATATTGTTAAACAAGGTTTAGAAATTATAAAAAGAGTTGTA
>DKNG01000223.1:0-29937 GCA_002470185.1 Arcobacter sp. UBA7394
CTCTCTTTATTTTTACTAGAATTCAAAGAGCTAACATTTGTTGTAGTTTGTTTATCATTAAGTAATTTATCAATTTTAACATTAGATGATTTTTTTTGTTTTTCAAATTTTGCTTTGAATCTCTTTGGATCTAATGATTTTTGAACATTATTAATTTCTTTTTTCTTAACAACTTTTTCTTTTGTTTTTACTTTTCCAAATAAAGACTTTAAGTCAGGTCTTTTTTTACTTGCTGCTGAAGTTGATTTTTTTATTAACTTATCAAGAGGTTGTTTTGTTTTTTTATCTTCTTTTTTTTCTATTCTTTTTTTATCACTTTTTTTTACAATCATGTCTAACTGAATAACAGTAGCTTTTGACTTAATATTATAAGTTTTAGGTTTAGGACTTGAGACATAGTATATAAATGAAAAAACTATAAGAATATAAAAAGAAAAAGATGCAATACCCGCATATAAAAAGATAGGATTTTTTTGCATTAATTATCCATCAGTAACTAATGCTACTTTATAAAATCCAGCTTCCTTAACAGATTTTAAAACATAAATAATATCATCATATTTTAATGATTTATCAGCTCTAATATGTACAGGAGTATTTTTATCTTTACCATTTACAAATAATAAAAAACTATCAGGAAAATTATTTATTTCAATTTTCTTCTTATTTAAACTAACAACTCTATTTTTTGTAATAAGAATATCTATTTTTTTGAAGCTCTGAACTTGTTGAGATTTACTACCTTTTGGTAGATTAATTGGTTCTTCAAATTCAATAACTGGTGCAGTAACCATTAAAATTGCTAAAAGTACTAGCATAATATCAACTAGTGGAGTAATATTTAAATCAGGTTTTTGATTGAAATCGTACAAGACTAACCTTTAGCAATTAAAATTTCAGATTGAGCCTTAATGTAAGTATTTAACTCATAAACTTTTCTAGTAATTATTTGATGAAAAGTATAAGCAAAAATTGCAACAAATATACCAGCAGCAGTAGCAACTAGTGCTTCAGAGATAGCAGGTGCAATTACAGAAAAACCAACTTTGCTGTGACTTGAAAATTTAGCAAAAGATTCTAAGATACCAACAACGGTACCAAATAAACCTATAAATGGAGACGTAGAAGAGATAATAGCTAACCATGAGATACCAGCACTAGCATCTTTAATAATATTAATTTCACAAGCATGTAAAATTTCTCTTGAATGAGAATTATTAGAACATTTGTTTAATGCAGATAAAGGTGAGAAAGCAGCTTCTCTAGAAGTTAAAGATTCCAAGGATTTTTGTTCATTAGTAATCATAGCTTTTAATGAGAAGTATCTATAAATATAGATCCATATTGTAATAATCAAGTAAAGTGACAATAGCGCTAAAACGATATACGTTATAGCGCTACTATTTGCCAAATAATTTAGTATTGTGTTTATCATAAGCTCTAAGCGAATGAATTAATTTTAGCTTCAACTGATGCAACAGAGATATTAGAATCTTTTACAGAATTTACTAATTCTTTTGCAGCATCAATGTTTTTAGCTATTTCAGAGTCTTGCCCTTGTGTTAATGCGATAGCACCATCTGCTAAAACATCAACAGATTTTTCATCTACTTTAACATGTCCCCAGTTAATAGCAACAGCTTCAGTAGAATCAGCTTTTTCAATTACGATTACACCAACAGTTAAAGAAGAAACTAACGATGCGTGACCTGCTAAAACTCCGAACTCTCCCTCTTTTCCAGGAAGAGTTACGGTTTTAACGTCATCGTTAAAAATTTCTCCATTAGGTGTAACAATTGATAATTTAATTGTATCCATCATATGCCTTATGGGGTTATTTCATACTCTCAGCTTTTGCTAGAACCTCGTCGATTCCACCAACCATATAGAATGCCATTTCAGGAACATCATCAAATTTACCTTCTAAGATTCCTTGGAATCCAGCAATAGTATCTTTAAGCTCAACATATTTACCTGGAGAACCTGTGAATACTTCTGCAACGAAGAATGGTTGAGATAGGAATCTTTCGATTTTTCTAGCTCTAGAAACAACAAGTTTATCAGCTTCAGATAATTCATCCATACCAAGAATTGCAATAATATCTTGTAAATCTTTGTATTTTTGAAGAACTGATTGAACGCCTCTAGCTGTATCATAATGCTCTTGACCAAGAACATCTGCACTTAAAATTCTAGAAGTAGAATCTAATGGATCAACTGCTGGGTAAATACCTTTTTCAGCAATTTTTCTATTAAGTACTGTTGTAGCATCTAAGTGAGCGAATACAGAAGCAGGAGCTGGATCTGTTAAGTCATCCGCAGGTACATATACTGCTTGAACAGAAGTAATTGAACCTTTATTAGTAGATGTAATTCTTTCTTGTAACTTACCCATTTCTGAAGCAAGTGTTGGTTGGTAACCAACAGCTGAAGGAATTCTACCTAATAATGCAGACATCTCAGAACCTGATTGTGCAAATCTAAAGATATTATCAACGAACATTAATACATCAAGACCTTTTTCGTCTCTGAAGTACTCTGCCATTGTAAGACCAGTTAATGCAATTCTATTTCTTGCACCAGGAGGCTCACTCATTTGACCATAACATAATGCAACTTTGTCCAGTACGTTAGAATCTTTCATTTCGTAATAAAGGTCATTACCTTCTCTTGTTCTTTCACCAACACCTGCGAATACTGAGTACCCTGAGTGTTTGAAAGCAACATTATGGATTAATTCCATGATAATAACTGTTTTACCAACACCAGCACCACCGAATAAACCTACTTTTCCACCTTTAGAATAAGGAGCAAGTAAATCTACAACTTTGATACCAGTTTCAAACATTTCTGTTTTAGTTGATTGCTCTTCAAAAGAAGGAGCAGATCTGTGAATAGACCATCTAGGAGTTTCTTCAGAAATTGCTTCACCTTCATCAACAGGATCACCAATAACATTAAAAATTCTTCCTAATACATCTTCACCAACAGGAACTTTAATAGGACCTCCTGTAGCGTTACATTCTTGACCTCTAGTTAAACCTTCAGTCATATCCATTGCAATAGTTCTTACTCTACTATCACCAATGTGTGCAGCAACTTCTAATACTAATCTGTCAGCATTAGCATCAGCTAATACTACGTCAATAGCTTCATTAATTTCTGGTAGGTAGCCGTCGAATTCAACATCAACAACAGGACCCATTACCTGAATAACTTTACCTTTCATACGGGCAGCTCCTTTAAATTATTTTAACGATTCAACACCACTGATAATCTCTATCAGCTCTGTTGTAATTGCAGCTTGTCTAGCTTTATTATATTCTACTGTTAAAGAATCAACTCTTTCTTTTGCATTCTTAGTAGCAGCTTCCATTGCTTGCATTCTTGCAGAATGTTCAGCAGCTAAAGAATCAATTAAACCGTAATACATATTGAAATCAATATATTTACCTGTTAATTCATTTAACACTTCTTCATCATCATCTGGTTCAATATCTAACATAGATTCTGAATCTTTAGATTCAACAGCATCTAAGCTAATTGGTAACAATTCTCTAACTCTAATTTCTTGAGTAAGCATGTTTAAGAATCCATTATAAACGATGATAACTTTATCAGTAACACCATTTTGGAAATCTTCAACAACACTCTTAATAAAATCAGCTGCTCTGTCATACTCAGGCGCAGAAGAAAGATCATTTACTGCTTGGTCTAATTCAATACCTTGGAAGTTAAAGTAATCAACACCTTTTCTTCCAGCAGCTCTTAATCTAACTGTAGCACCTTTTGCTTCTTGCTCAGCTTTAATTTTACTAACAGTTTTAATTGTTGCCATATTAAAACCACCGCAAAGTCCTTTGTCAGCAGTTACAAAAACAATATCTACTGTTTTTGGTTTATCATTTGAAACAAATGCTCTACCAATATTTCCTTCGTCTTGAACTTTGCTAACTCTAGCAGCAATATCAGAAAGAACATCATTTATCTTATTTGCGTAACTTTTAGCTTGCTCAGACAGTTGTCTAGTTCTAGTAAGTTTCGCAGAAGATACAAGCTTCATAGCTTTAGTTGTTTTCTGAGTATTTTTTACACTACCAATTTGTAATTTAATTTCTTTTAAGTTAGCCATTAACTAATCCTTAGTTTGCACTAAATACTGTTTTAAACTCTTCTAAAGCAGCTTTTAATTCAGCTTCAGTTTCATCATCGATTTTTTGTTTAGATTTAATTGCATCTAAGATGTTAGTATATTTTTGTTCGAAGAATGAATGTAATTCAGCTTCAAATTTAACAACATCATTTACAGCAACATCATTTAAATAACCTTTTGTACCAGCATAAAGAATAACAATTTGTTTTTCAATTACTAATGGAGCATTAACACCTTGTTTTAATACTTCTACCATTCTTTGACCAAGTTCAAGTTCTCTTCTTGTAGCTTCATCTAAGTCTGATGCGAATTGAGCAAACGCTTCTAATTCTCTATATTGTGCAAGTGATAATTTTAAAGTACCAGCAACTTGCTTAGTAGCTTTAATTTGCGCAGCACCACCAACTCTTGATACAGATAAACCTACGTTAATCGCTGGTCTAATACCTGAGTTGAATAAGTTAGTTTCTAAGAAGATTTGACCATCTGTAATAGAAATAACGTTTGTTGGGATATATGCAGCAACATCCCCAGCTTGAGTCTCAATAATTGGTAATGCAGTCATAGAACCAGCACCCTTTTCATCAGACATTTTAGCAGCTCTCTCAAGTAATCTCGAGTGTAGATAGAATACATCCCCTGGGAATGCCTCTCTACCTGGAGGTCTTCTTAATAATAGAGACATTTCTCTATATGCAACTGCGTGTTTAGTTAAATCATCATATACGATTAAGGCATGTTGACCATTATCTCTGAAGAATTCACCAATAGTAACACCAGTATATGGAGCTAAGAATTGTAATGCAGCTGAATCAGCAGCACCAGCGTTAACAATAGTAGTATATTCCATTGCTCCAGCTTCTTCTAATGTTCTTACTACAGAAGCAATAGTTGACGCTTTTTGACCAATAGCAACATAAATACATTGTACATTCTCACCTTTTTGGTTAAGAATAGTATCAATAGCAACAGTTGTTTTACCAGTTTGTCTATCACCAATAATAAGCTCTCTTTGACCTCTTCCGATTGGAACAAGTGCATCAATTGCTTTAATACCAGTTTGTAATGGTTCATGAACAGATTTTCTAGCCATGATTCCAGGAGCTTTTTCTTCAACTAATCTAGATTCAGCTGCTTCAATAGCACCTTTACCATCAATTGGTTCTCCAAGAGCATTAACAACTCTTCCAGTCATATTTTGACCTACTGGAGTTTCTAAAAGTTTACCAAGTCTCTTACAAGAAGTTCCTTCTCTTAAACCTTCACCTTTTCCAAGTACAACAACACCCACAGAAGATTCTTCTAAGTTTAAAGCAAGACCTTTTTCGCCATTTTCAAACTCAACAATCTCTCCAGCCATAACATTTTTTAGACCGTAAACTTGAGCAACACCATCTGCGTAAGAGATGATTTTACCAGTTTCATTTACATCTACATTTAATTCAAAGTTATCAATTCTTTCTTTAATAATAGAACTGATTTCATCAGCTTGAATTTTTGCACCCATTCAATTTCTCCTTTGTAAGTTCTAAACTGCTTTTAAAATATGATCAATCATTTGTGATTTTAATCTCTCTTTTGAGAAAGAGATTTCAACCCCAAGTCCATCAATATCTACTTTAATACCATCATAATCACAAACGTTTTGTGATAATGACAAGTTAACATCAAATTTTTTACTAAATTGTGCTTCAATTGAAGACACGTAATCACTTGAAAGTTCTTGATTAGTATAAACAACACCAACATATTTATTATTCATAATTGCAATTTGAGCGTTTAACTCTTCTGCAATAAATGGTAATAATGCTAATCTTCTTTTCTCACCAAGTAATTTTACAAGATTCGTTAAAGTATCATCAGCTTTTTTCACTAAAGAAAGAACTAATTCAACTTTTTTACTATCATTAACTTCTGGTGAAGAAATAATAGAATTTAATTTTTCATCAGCAAATGCTGTAGAAATTGTGTTTAAGCTTTTAGCTACAGTAGATATAACCTTGTTATCTCTACCATCAATTAAAGCTTTAACATATCTTTTTGCTACTAAATCATTCATTACGCTACCTTCTTAAGAACAATATTAGCTAACTCATCTTGAGATAACTTGATATTGTCAGATTTTAATAACTCATCAAGAATTTCTGCAACAACTTCTCTTTTAGCTTTTGATGTTTCAACTTTAATCATTTCATCTAGATTTTTTTCTAAATTAGCGATATCAGAATCAACAGCTACAGATACTTTTTGCTTAACTGAATCAATATCAGCTTTCGCAGTTTCAACTATTTCAGCAGCTAATTTCTTAGCGTCATCAAGTTGTTTTTGAGCGTCAGTTACTTTATCTTCTGAAGCTTTTAAAGTATCTTGTACTTTGTCAAGTTCAGCTTGAATAGATAAAGATCTTTCAGCGAAATATGCTTTAATTTTATCAGCAAGTAAATACCATAAAATTCCAGCAAAAATAATAAAGTTAACGGTTCTCTGAACAATGTCAGTTTCAACCGCACCTTCTTGTGCAAGTAATGCAACAGGAGCTAAAGCCAACCCAAGTAATATAATTCTTTTCATGTTCCCTATTCCCTTTTCTAAATTGAGCTAAGCTTAGCTTTTAAGCTCTCATTAAATTGAGGCATAGTTGATACTAAAGAATCTCTTAGAGCCTTAGTTTCCTCTTCTAAATTTTTTGCAAATTCAGCAGATTTTGCTTCCAAATTAGACTTCGCGCTAGCAAGTTTTGCGTCAGCACTATCTTTTGCTTCCTTATAAGCTTGTTCTCGAATCACAGCTGCTTCTTTTTTTGCTTCAGCAATTACATTATTTGCTTCTGCAATCATACCGTCAACGTCTGCACCGTTTGATTTTGCATCTTCTAAATCTTTCTTTATAGAAGCCGCTCTATCATCCATGTGTTTAAGTAATGGTATAAATAGACAACTGTTTAGCCTAGCAACAACTAAAAGAAAGATGATACCAGAGCTAAGCAATAATACAGGACTTATGTCTAACATTCATTCCTCCATATTTTTTACAGTTTAGTTTAACTAAAACGGGTATATTTTAGCAAAGTTATATATAAAATTTTATTAAAGGAATAAATTACATTCTAAATTTTTATTTTTTGTTACTATTGTAACTGAAAGTAAGCAGATATTTTGTCAATATCCTCTTGTGAGTTGATTTCAATCTTAAAATAGTTCTTCTCAGCCTTTACTTTAAGGTCATTTGACTGTAATTTTGATACTACGCTTTGTAGTGGCTTAAAGTCATAATTTATAGATTTTGTCTCTTTTTTAGTTGATGGGTTAGTTTTAGACTTTAAGTCTTTAACTAGTTTTTCTGTTTCTCTAACTGACAGTTTCTGTCCAATAACAGAATCTGTAACCATTTTCTGTTCATTATCACTTAATCCAAGCATAACTTTTGCATGACCTGCACTAATTTTGTTGCTTGCTAAAAACTGTTGTACATATGAGCTTAATTGTAACAATCTTAATGTATTAGTAATTGAAGTTCTAGATTTGAATACTTTTTTTGAAAGTTCTTCATGTGTAATATTATGTTCATTTATTAGCTGTGCATAGGAATAAGCTAACTCAATAACATTAAGATCATCTCTTTGAATATTTTCAATAAGAGCTAATTCTCTAAGTTTTAATTCTTCCACATTTATTATGAAAGCTTTAATATGTGAAATATCTGCAAGCTTATGTGCTCTTAATCTTCTCTCACCTGCAACAAGAATATATTTACCATTCTCTGATTCAATAACAGTAACAGGTTGTAATAAACCATGTTCAACTATTGAATCACTTAATTCTTTTAGTTTTTCTTCATCAAAAATTTTTCTTGGTTGGTTTGGATTTGCAATAATATGATTTACATCTAATTCTGCTATTCCCGAATTTTTATTCTCTGTAGAACTTTCATATGCCGATTCTACTTCACCTAATAATTCTCCTAATCCTCTACCTAATGCCATTAATATTTCCTAATTATAATTTTGTTAACCAGCAATTGCTTTTGCTAAGTTTGTGTAAGCTTTTGTTCCACTTGCATTTGCATCATATAACATGATTGGTTTACCAAAACTTGGGCTTTCTGCAAGTTTAATGTTTCTTGGAATTACTACATAAGAATTTCCTTCAACTTTAAATAACTTATTTTCAAAATGTTGAGCTAAATCTGCAAACACTTGCTTCGATAAATTATTTTGAGAAGAGTACATAGTAGGTAAAAAACCTCTAATATGTAATGATTTATTAATTGTTTGTTTAATTAGTTTAATTGTATTTAATAACTGCGCTAAACCTTCTAATGCGAAAAACTCACATTGTATTGGTATTAAAACAGAATTAGATGCACTTAATGTGTTAATTGTTATTGGGCCTAAAGCTGGTGGAGAATCAATTATTATATAATCGTAATCTTTTTTAATTGGATCGATTTTTCTTTTTAATACTAATTCTCTATCTTTCATATTTTTATAAAATTCTTTTTCAATACCAACTAGTCCAATATTTGATGGAGCAACTTGTAAGTTCTCAATCTCTGAATCCAATATAATTTCAGGCATTTCTTTTGTACCTAACATTACATGGTAAATATTATACTCGTAAGTATCTCTGTGAAATCCTAAGGATGTTGTAGCATTTGCTTGAGGATCAGCATCAATTAATAATACCCTTTTTCCTTCTAAAGCTAAAGCTGCACTAAGATTAACTGCAGTAGTTGTTTTACCAACACCACCCTTTTGATTAGCTATTGAAATAATTTCTGTCATCTTAAACTAAATACCTTTTCATTGTTTAATTCTATTGAACCATCATCGTTTAATATCGCATCATTTAATGATACTTTCTTATTGTCAATGGTAGCACGGAATCTTCGACTATGTTCGAATTCTATCTGAAACTCACTAAAAATTTGCTTCCACGATATTTTTTCTTCTAATTTGATAAAATACTCTTTTAATATATCATCAATATTGGCTTCAATGTCCAATTTACCGTATTTATCACTAACATTTATTAGGTTTAATCCTATTCCACAATATATCAAATCTTTTGAAATATTTGTAATTGTTCCACCTATTTTTTTATCAGCAATATAAAAATCATTTGGCCATTTTAGCCAAAGTTTTGATCCATTTTCTTTTAACACTTTTTTTAATAAAAAAGAAAAATAAATTGATGCACTTTGAATTGGCAAATCATCAACTAACAAATTTTTATTTAATACAAAAGAGAAAAAAAGGTTTCCTCTTATTCCAGTCCATTCATTTCCTCTACTGCCTACGCCATTTGTTTGTAAATCAGTTACAATACACAAAGGATAATTATAATTATTTGTTTGAATATAATTTTTTAGGTATGTATGAGTAGAATCAACTTTATCTAATCTTATAATTTTCATATTTGTATTATACATTATTACTTTACAAGAATTTATTAAATATAATTTTTTAAAAAAAGGTCAATATGTTAGATCCAGTATTACCAATAGCCATGTATCTACTATTAGGATATTTATTTAAAGTCATCTATCATGATAATTCTAAACAACTAATTGAATTTATAATTTATTTCTCATTGCCAGCAATAGTTTTTTCAAAAATCTATCCTCTACACTTAGATGAAAGAATCTTGGGACTAATAATAATGTTCATGTGTTTTATTCTGTTTAACCTTGCCCTTGCATATTTCATTGGTAAATTAATGAAATTAGAGAGATTATTGTTGGCAACATTTATGATTATGGCAACATTTGGAAATACATCATTTATTGGTTTCTCTTACATTGATGCATTTTATGGTCAAGACTATATTGTATATGGATTAATTTATGATTTATTTGGTTCTTTTCTTTTATTAGTATCTTTAGGTATGTTTATTATCACTTGGGGAAGTGGTAGAAGAAATGATACAAAATCAATATTAAAAAGTGCACTGTTATTTCCACCAAGCTTAATGTTTTTAATAACAGTATTTCTTAAAAACTTTGAAATACCAAATTTCGTTTTATTAACTAGTGAAACTTTAGGTTCAACATTAGTTCCAATTGCAATGATTGCCATTGGTATGAAACTTGAGTTAAAACATATTTTTGTTAAATTCCACATTGTTTCTATGGCTATGATATTAAAAATGGTGATTGTACCAATAATTGTGCTATTAGGATTTCAATTATTCTATGGAATTGATGAAACATGGGTTAAAGTAACAATTATTGAAGTTGCAATGCCACCAATGACAATGGCAACAGTTTTAGCAATAAAAGGTGGATTAGATGAGAAGGTTGCTATTAATTCTTTAGTTTTAGGGGTTTTATTAAGTTTAGTAACAATTACTATGTATACAAGATATTTAGCTTAAGCTAAATATCTTATATTAATAAATCTTTTTCTTGAAGTCTTTGTCCTCTAATATAGTCTGCAGAATTCACAGCTTTTTTAGATGGAGCCTGTAAAGTTTTAATTTTTAAACTTCCTCTTTTACATCCAAGAATAATATAATCTTTTGCTATTTCTAAAAGTTCACCTTCATTATTTGATGAACACTCATCAAGTAATTCAATATCTTTTAATTTAAGACCAGATTCTAAAAATACTCCAGGCCAATATGAATAAGCTTTATATTTTAAAAATAATGCCTTTGCATCTTGTAAAGATACTAAACCATCATCTTTTTTAATCTTTTTACAAAAGCTTACTTCTGCTTCATTTTGTTTTTTTGGTTTAATTTTATCAAAATCATCTAAAGTAGTAATTGTAAGTTTTGCTGCAATATCAGATAATTTAGCAAAAGCTTCGGCTACTTCCATTGTAGGAGTAATTTTTAAATATTGTAAACCTAAAATATCTCCACTATCAAGTCCTTCTTCCATAAACATAGAAGTAACACCAGTAAAGTTATCATCATTTAATAGTGATTCTTGAATAGGAGAAGCTCCTCTATACTTAGGTAATAAAGAAGCATGAAGATTAATACATGGAGCAATATCTAAAATCTCTTTTGGTAAAATTTGTCCATAAGCAGCAACAATAATAAAATCTGGATTTAAAGCTTCAATTTGTTCTTTAGCTTCTGTATTTCCTCTTAATTTTTCTGGCTGATAAATAGGAAGAGATAATTCTTTATCTATACAAAATTGTTTAATATGAGGAGGTGTTAATACCTGTTTTCTACCAACTGGTTTATCAGGTTGAGTAAATAATCCTACTAACTCATAAGAACTATTTAATAGCTCCTCAAAAATTGTAGTAGCATAATCAGGCGTTCCCATAAAAAGAATTTTTTTACTCATTAATTGTCCTTAGTAGTGTTGTTAATTTTTTGCTTTAAATACTGTACCAGAGTTATGATTTTCATCAACTAAGAAATCATAAGCATTTGTCAAATCAAAACCTGATGACATATACATTGGGATATTGTTGTTCATTAAAAATTCCGCAGCTTTTAGTTTCGTTACTATTCCACCTGTTGCAAATTCTGAGTTAGCTGTATGTTTCATTTGAAGTTCATCTTCACTAATAAAAGATACTTCTTTTTTCATAACTGCATCATCATGTTCTCTAGGATTCTTATTGTAATAACCATCTATGTCAGAAAGTATTGCTAACATGTCAGCTTTAAAATGAAAAGCAACATGAGCAGCTAATTGATCATTATCACCAAATAGTAATTCATCATTTGCGATTACATCATTTTCATTGATAATAGGAAGTACATTATTCTCTAATAATATTTCCATAACATCTTGAGCATTTTTTGTTCTTTTTCTTGAGTCAAAATCATCAGCAATTAAAAGCATTTGAGCACAAGTAATACTATGCTCTTTAAATCTTTTTTTGTAGTTCTTTAATAAAAGTGGTTGTCCAATTGCAGCTAAAGCTTGTCTATTTGCAATTTGTTTTTTATCTAAATTCAAAGATGTAAATCCAGCGCCTACGGCACCAGAACTTACTAGAATTACTTCATACTTCTTTTCATTTTTAAGCTTAGCAATTAAATCAACTAAAGCACTTAATCTCTCAAGTGCCAATTGTCCATCTTGCGTTAATACAGCAGTTCCAACTTTTATTACTAGTCGTTTCATTTACCTTGTTCCAATAATTTATAAAGTGCAAAAGTAATAGATTTAACGTTTTTTCTAGTTACAGAAGATACAGGTAATACAAAAAATGGTTTTTCATTGTCAAATTTATTATAAGTTAAGTCTTGAACATAATATGGATAGTTTTTATCAAATCCAAATTCATTTTCTCCTGTAACTTCTAATCCAATATCAGCAATAAATTGTCTAATATCAGCATCTAAATCTTCACCATAATAACCATCTACTTTACTTAAAGCAATTGCAAAGTTTCTACCTGCTAATTCTCCAGAGAATTTAGCAACTTCTTCTTTTAATACTCTATATTGATCAATCATTGTTCTATAGTTAGCAACATCAACCATAAATAAAAGAGTTTTAGTTCTTTCAATATGTTTTAAGAACTCTAAACCTAATCCTCTACCATCAGCAGCACCATCAATAATTCCTGGAATATCAGCCATTACAAATGAATTATAATCACCAACTTCAACAACACCTAATTTAGGAGTTAAAGTAGTAAATTCATAGTTAGCAATTTCAGGATTTGCATTAGATGTAGTAGAAATTAATGTTGATTTACCAACATTTGGATACCCAACTAAACCAACATCTGCAATTAATTTTAATTCTAATCTAATATTTTTAGTTTCACCTGGAAGCCCTGGTTGGAAATAAGTTGGTCTTTGGTTTCTTGAGTTTTTAAAGTGAACGTTTCCTAATCCACCTTTTCCACCTTCAATAAACTTGATTTTTTCACCTTCGTGAATTAAATCATGTAAAACCTCACCTGTATCATCATCTAAAACTTGTGTTCCTGGAGGTACAATTAGTACTAATGGCTCAGCTGACTTACCAGTCATTCTTGAAGCCATACCTTGTTTTCCATTATCTGCTCTAAAAACTTTTCTACCTTTGTAGTTAGAAAGTGTATCAGTATTGTTATCTACTAAAAAGTAAACATCTCCACCTTTTCCACCATCTCCACCGTCAGGTCCACCCTTTACAACGAACTTTTCTCTTCTGAATGATGCACAACCTTGCCCACCTTTTCCAGAAGAAACACTAAACCTAGCGCTATCTATAAACATATTATTTCCTCTATTTATGTGAAAAATAAAAAATCAATTATATTTATTAACTTTCTATTTTTCACTATTGTATATATATAAAAAAAGGGTGCAGGCAAAAGCCATACACCCTTTAAGAAACAAAAAGTATTCTTGATTACGAAGCGTAAACAGAAACTTTTTTTCTTTTTTTATCTTTAACTTCGAATTTTACAACTCCGTCAATTAAAGAATAAATTGTATGATCTTTACCAATACCAACGTTTGCACCAACGTGAACTTTAGTACCTCTTTGTCTAATAATAATGTTACCAGCTCTTACAGCTTCTCCACCATATTTTTTAACGCCTAATCTTTTACCAGCTGAATCTCTATTATTTTGAGTAGATCCTTGACCTTTCTTATGAGCCATACTTTATCTCCTTAAGTTCTATGCTTATGCAGCGATTTTAGTAATTCTAATTTTAGTGAAGCTTTTTCTGAAACCTCTTTTTAACTTAGAATCTTTTCTTCTTCTTTTTTTGTAAATGATAACTTTTCTATCTCTATTTACACCTGTACCATCTAAAACTACTTCAGCTTGTACTGTTGCAGATGCTACAGCTTCACCAGTTTTTAATTCACCATCGTTGATAGCTAAAACGTCAGTAATTTCTAAAGCTTCTTTAGCAGTTTTACCAGTATAATCGATGTCTAAGATATCACCCTCAGTCACTTTATATTGTTTTCCACCACATTTAATAATTGCGTACATTTTTCTTCCTCTAGTATTAAGTTCTATATGATTACTTCTTGTTGTCAAAATCATGCTAACTTTATTTTTCGAACGTGAATACTATCTAATAATACTTTAAACCTTGTTTAAGTCTAAGCTTTTTTAATGATAATCGCTGGCAGTTGCCATTGCATCTATCATAATTAAAGAATTTTTAGGTAATCCTTTGGCTGCAATTGTACTTCGTGCAGGCTTATGATCACCAAAAGCTTCAGCGAATAATACATTAACTACACCAAAATCTTCTATATTTTCTAAAAAAATAGAAACTTTAACAACATTTTCCATTCCACTTTCAGCATCTTCAAGTAAAGTTCTTAAGTTTGCAAGAACTTGTCTAGTTTGAATTTTAATATCTCTTTCAACAATAGTTCCATCTAAAGTTACTGGTACTTGCGCAGATGTATAAATCATTCCATTTACTTTTACAGCGGGAGAATAAGGCCCAATTGCTGCTGGTAAATTATCACTTTGAATTAATTTCATTATCTTTTCCTTATAAAGTTTATTACTTTTTTATGAATTTTACAGAAAGTAATCTACAAAAAAAATAAATTTTTTAAATTAGTTATAAATTATAACTTACTAATTTACCTTGTTTTAATTGGTAAATGTTATCTTTAATTTTTCTAAGTAAATTTGCTTTTTGTTTGAACTCAAGAGTTCTATCGTAAGATATTGCCGTAAGTTTATTTGAATAAAACTTATATAACAGTACTAATAACTCCTGATTTAGTCTATCATCATCATAATCTTCTAATTTTTCATTTAATACTATTGCATTTAATGAAATATTTTCAATATCATTTAAAACCAATTGAAATTCATTTTGATGAATTTCAAACATAGAAGGATCCACAATATCTAAAACGGCATCTAATCTTTGAGGTTTTTCTAAAATTGCTTTTATAATACATAATTCTTGGATATTAACTTTTGATAAATTAACTTCCATAGGTCTTGCATTATCAGAAGAGACTTTTACTAAATTTTCTCTTACATTCAATTTTTGAGCAATATATCTTTTATATTCATCTTGATAAATTGCACCTAATGATTTTAAATAATCGTTTGATTCAATTAACGCTTTTTGTTTTTGGCTTGGATTGTTTATTTCATATTTTGAAATAATATAATCTATTGCATAAGGAATAAAGGCCATAGGTGTATTAAACATAGAATTTAATTCTTCTACTCTTCCACTTTTAACCATATCAGCAGGATCTAGTCCTTCACCAAAAATTACAACTCCACCTTCAAATTCACTCTGTGATAACATAACAGAAGCTTTAAAAGCGGCAGCAAGCCCAGGCTTATCCCCATCATAAGCTAAGATAACTTTTGGTTCACCACGTCTTACTAAAGGTAGGTGATCTTGAGTTAAAGCAGTACCTAAGGTGGCAACTGCTGTATTAAACCCTGCTTGATGAAGCATAATTACGTCCAAATAACCTTCACACACAATTAACTGATCTTTTTTATAGATATTCTCTTTTGCAAGATTGTAACCATATAAAAGTCTAGACTTATTAAATAATTTTGTTTGAGGGGAATTAATATACTTAGCATTATGCCCTGTGATAGTTCTACCACCAAAACCAACCATTTTTCCATTTATTCCATAAATAGGGAAAGTAATTCTTTCTATAAATCTTGAATATAGACCATTTTGACCATTATCAATTACACCAAGTTCAATGGCTTCATTTAAGTTATAATGATTAGATTTTAAATAATTAATAGTATCGTAAGATTTAGGAGCATATCCAATTTCAAATTTCTCTATTGAAAATTCAGAAATTCCTCTGCTTCTTATATACTCTTTTGCTGTATTATTATTCACATACAATTTTTGGTAATATTTATTTATATCTTCAAGAACTCGGATATCTTGTTTTTTTTGATTAGAATTATCATATTCTAAAGTTACATTATACATTGAGGCTAATTTTTCTAATGTTTCAGGATAAGAAAGTTTTTCATATTCCATTACGAACTTTATAGAATCTCCACCAACTCCACATCCAAAACAATGGTATATTTGCTTAGAAGGACTTACAACAAAAGATGGTGTATCTTCCCCGTGGAAAGGACAACAAGCTTTAAAGTTAGCTCCTGATTTTTTTACTTCTATAAATTGTGAGACTACATCTACTACATCTAGATGGTTTTTAAGATTATCGATCGATTCTTTTTTTATCATGTATCTATTATACTCTTTTATTATTTTATAGGAACTTTTATGATAATATATTTCCTTAATTTGAAGCCAAATAAAAGGTATATATTGGATAACATAGTTTTAGAGTATAGAGATCCGCTTTTTGGATTAATTATACTTGCAGCATTAATCTTTTTAATATCATTCTTTACCTATTCTTACGGAGTTTATAAAGAAAGACTTGCAAGAAAAGATTATAGAAAACTATCACACAGATTTGAGCTGGGTAAATTAAAAGAAGAAGATTATGTACATTTATATAAAACATATAATTTACCTTTTGATTCTATTCTTTTATTAGCCTCATCTTTTTTACATAAAGGTGATTATAACAAAGCTATTTCAGTATATCTTACCTTACTTGAACATGTAAGTGACAGAGTAAAAAAAGAAGAACTTCTTGAATTACTTGGAACTACATATTTTAAAGGTGGTTTCCTTCAAAGATCAAAAGAGATATTTTTAAGAATATTAAAATTCTCACCTCGAAACCAAAAAGCATTAACATATCTTTTAATTATTCACGAAAAATTAAAAGAATTCCAAAAAGCAAAAGAAGTAACTACTTGTTTAGAAGAATTAAACAAAGACATGTCAAAAGATAAAGTATATTTAGATGCTTTAATTATCTTAAATGATCCTGTTTATTCTTATGAAAAAAGAAGTGAACTACTATATGGCATATTTAAAACTAATCCAGATATTCAAAGATTATTTGCTGAATTCTTATTACAATTTAATAAACCATTTTTTTGGGAACATGTTGAAGAGTTTGATACAAGAGCTTTTCTTGATTTAATGTGGTATTTAAATTTCGATGATATTGATTTTGACAAAGTTGAAGGTAACAATTTGTTAGTAGAATTATTCAATGCAAAAGGTTATCTAGACAATATTAAACATAGTGATGATTTTGTCTTCGATATATTAATTGCAGTTAACAAACATGAACATAAAACTAATGCTACATTAGATTTTGAATTTATATGTTCTTCATGTAAACATGTACATCCTGTTTATGATACAAGATGTCCGCACTGTCACAATATTTTAACTTTTAATGTTAAACATAATTTATCAAAGGGATTTGATAGTGAAAATCAATCTTTACAATAAGATTAGTTTAAAAAAATTATGTTATAAATATTTGGTAGTTTCAAAACAACACAAAAATAATATCAATTTTATTGAAATTTCTTACTAGCTATGTGCATAATAAAAGATGTGCTATACTTGCAAGTTCAATAATAAAATAATAATTTTCTAAAAGGAATGTCAAAGATGAGTGATTACTCAAAATTAGAAAAGTGTTTGGGTTATCAGTTTAACGATAAAAATCTGATAATCGAAGCACTTACTCACAAAAGTTTTAAAAAGCCTTATAATAATGAAAGGCTTGAGTTTTTAGGTGATGCAGTTTTAAACTTAATTGTTGGAGAATATTTATTCTTAAAGTTTCCAAAATCAAATGAAGGTGAATTATCAAAGATAAGAGCTTCACTAGTAAATGAAACTGGTTTTACAAAGTTAGCAAATGAAATTAAACTAGGTAACTATATATTTATATCAACAGCAGAAGAGCGAAACAAAGGTAGAAGCAAAGCCTCTATTCTTTCAGATGCATTTGAAGCAATTATGGGTGCTATTTATTTAGAGTCTGGTCTTGAAGTATTAAAACCAATAATTTTAGAATTATTAGAAACGTCATATGATCAAATTAACTTAGATGTACTATTCTCTGATTACAAAACTGCTTTACAAGAGATCACACAAGCTAGATTTGGTTCTATTCCAGAATACAGAATTGAAGGTTCTTTTGGGCCTGACCATAAAAAAGAGTTTGAAGTATCAATTTGGATTGATGGAGATACTTATGGAAAAGCAAAAGGCAAAAGTAAAAAATTAGCACAACAAGCTGTTGCTAAAATTGCTATTGATAAGTTGAAAGGAAGTAATTAATGAATACTTTTGGTCATAGATTTAAATTTACTACTTTTGGTGAATCTCATGGAAAAGCTTTAGGTTGTATCGTGGATGGAGTTCCTGCTGGAATTACTATTGATGAAGAATTTATTCAAAGTGAAATGGATAGAAGAAAACCAGGGCAAAATAAATACGCAACATCTAGAAAAGAAGGTGATAAAGTTGAAATTCTTTCAGGAGTATTTGAAGGAATTACAACAGGTACACCAATTTCAATGGTAATCTTTAATGAAAACCAAAAATCAAAAGATTACACAAATGTAAAAGATCTTTTTAGACCTGGTCATGCTGATTTTACATATTTTAATAAATATGGAACAAGAGACTATAGAGGTGGTGGAAGATCAAGTGCTAGAGAAACAGCAGCAAGAGTTGCAGCTGGAGCTATTGCAAAATTAATGCTAAAAGAACTTAATATTGAAGTACAAAGTGGTATTTGCGAAATTGATGGGATTGAAGCTAAAAACTATGACTTTACAAAAGTAAGTGATTCTGAAATCTTTGCTCTTGATTTAGAAGTTGAACAAGCTCAAAAGGACGCAATTCTTGCGGCTAAAAATAAACATAATTCAGTTGGTGGAGTAGCATTAGTAAATGTTAAAAATGCACCTATTGGATTAGGTGAACCTTTATATTTCAAACTTGATTCTCAAATTGCAAATGCAATGATGAGTATTAATGCAGTTAAAGCAGTTGAAATTGGAGATGGTACACTTTCATCTAGAGTAAAAGGTTATGATAATAATGACCAAATTAGAAAAGATGGATTTAAAACAAATCATTCAGGGGGAATACTAGGTGGTATTTCAAATGGAGATGATATTAATGTAAAAGTGTATTTTAAATCAACTCCATCTATTTTTATAGAACAAGAGACAGTAGATATTCACAACAATGAAGTTGATTGTTCATTAAAAGGAAGACATGATCCTTGTGTTGCAGTTAGAGGTTCAGTTGTTGCTGAATCAATGATGTCTTTAGTTTTAGCTGATATGGCATTACTTAATATGAGTTCTAAAATGGAAAATGTAAAAAAGGTTTATAGTAAATAAAGATTACTTTAAACTTTTTTATATATAATTCCATTTATAAGCATCTCTTTGGTTAAGGGATGCTTTTTTTTTGCTTGATTTTTAGTACTTTTTATTAATAAAAGGCAAAATAAATTTAAAAAAAATAAATGATATAACAGCAACAATAAATGCCACTGATAAAATTACATCTATACTACTTTGTTCCATGATTATAATTCCCCTTTTAATTCTTCTAATCTAGCAATTCTATCTTCCGTTGTGGGGTGTGTTCTAAATAAATTCCCAAATGATGATTGCATTCCCGAGAATGGGTTTATTATAAACATATGTGCAGTTTGTTCACTTGCATTATGAATTTGCCCTCTTTTTGCATAGTTCTCTAATTTAGATAATGCGTTTTGTAATCCTACAGCGTCACCAGTCATCCTAGCAGCTCCCTCATCAGCCATAAACTCTCTACTTCTACTAACAGACATTTGAATAATAGATGCTGCAATTGGTAATATAATAGCCATTATAATCATTACAATAGGATTTCCATTTTGTCTATTACTTCCAAATATTGCCCCAAACTGCATGATATTAGCAATCATAGCAATTGCTCCTGCAAAAACTGCAGCAATTGTTCCTATCAAAATATCATAATGTTTTATATGAGATAACTCATGGGCAATAACACCTTCTAATTCTTTTTCATTTAAAAGTTCATATAAACCCATTGTAACTGCAACTGCAGCATGTTCATAGTTCCTTCCAGTAGCAAAAGCATTAGGAGTATGATCCGGTATTAAATAAACACTTGGCATTGGTAAGTTTGCTTTTTGCACAAGCTTCTCAGTAATTCTATAAACGGGGTGTCGCCTGTCTTCTATTAATGTTGCATCATATTGTCTTAATACTTGTTGGTCTGAGTAATAATAAGCATAAAAGTTTATTCCTAAAGCTATTAAAAAAGCAATAAGCATTCCAGAGCTTCCTCCAAAAGAAAAACCTATAAATACAAAAAGTACAGTAAGCAAAGAAAGAAAAAAAACTGTTTTGATTTGTTCCATGAAAACTCCTTATTCTTTATTCTATCAAAAAATAAATAATGAATCTTAAATAAAATTTTACTAATTTGTTTAATTTAGTATTTAAAAAAGTTATTCAAAAAGTTATAATAAAATATCAATTCAAGGATTAACTATGAAAAGAGTATATTTTATAAGACACGCAAAATCAGATTGGTCTGATTTCCTTTTAGATGATTTTGATAGACCCCTAAATAAAAGAGGTAAGAAAAATGCTCCTTTAATGGGTCAATACTTTAAAGATGAAAACATATATCCTGATGTATTTTTTTCAAGCCCTGCAAAAAGAGCAAAAAAGACTTCAATTAAAATAGCCAATAAACTAAACTTTAATAAAGAGAAAATTAAATTTAAAAATAAGTTGTATGATGCAAACTATAATGATATTTTAGAATTAATTTTAAATGTTAATGATAGGCATAACACAATATTCATACTTGGACATAATCCATCTTTGAACATTATTGCATATGATTTAATTGGCTTTGATGAAAACATTCCAACATCTGGGGTATTAGGTCTTGAATTTGCTTGTAATAGCTGGGTTGAGATAAATAAAGAAAATGGAAAACTCCTTTGCTTTGAATACCCAAAAAAGTTAGTAAATTTAGTATAAAAATTATTCTAACATTATTTTAAATTAAATAAAGCCTTTCTTTGGGATTTACTATATTATTTGTATTAAATAAAATAATTTAATAAAAAAATAACTAAATCTTGTAAAAAGTACACATCACTATGGATTATTTACAAGATTAATATTTTTTTATAACAAAGAAAGCAAAGTTTTTCTAAAATCAATACTATATATATTATGAAGAGATGTAAATGAAAAAATTGTATATCGTAAGACACGCATTAAAAGAGTTAGAGCAGTTAGATCAAGATGATTATGATAGAGCATTAAGTCAATCTGGAATAGATGATGCAAAATTAATGGCACAAAGATTAGCAGCAAAAGGTATTAAAGCAGATTTGATTGTATCAAGTCCTGCAAAAAGAACAAAAGAGACATCGGAAATATTTGCAGCAGCATTAAATTATAATAAATCGATTATGTATAATGAAGTATTGTATATGGCTTATGTTAATGAATTAATAGAAACAATCACTTATACTTTTGATACAGTTGATACTATGATTCTAATAGCACATAACCCTTCTTTAACTGCATTAGCAATAACACTAGTTGGATTAAAAGAAAAAATAGCTATGGGTGGAATTGTTGAAGTTGAATTTAATTGTGATTCATGGATAGATATATCAAAAGAGAATGCAAAACTAATTTCATATGATTATCCAAATAAGAAGTAATTAATAAAAAGAATAAAAAACAATCAATAAAATTATTGATTAACATCATGGTAAATAATCCTCATTTAGTTATATTTCTAATAAAAAAGGGATTTAACTAACTATGCATGATTTAGCTAATAATATAGATAATTTTCCTCAAGGACACCCAGTTAGGGTATATATTGAAGAAAATTTTCTAATCAAAAACTTATTTAAAGAACTATTCCAAACTGATATAAATGAAGACTTCCAAGCTTTTTATAATATCTTCAATCAACTATGTGAAGTTGAAAAACACTTCGCAAGAAAAGAAAATCAACTTTTCCCATACTTAGAAAAATATGGATGGACAAATCCTAGTCAAGGGATGTGGGCATTCCATGATCAAATTAGAGAAGAGATTAAATATGTTAGAAAACAAGTTGAAGAGAAGAACTTAGATAACTTATTAAACGATGCTATGAACTTATACAACAGTTTATCACATCTAATGCAAGTAGAAGAAGGTAGATTACTTCCTAACGCTTTAACTATGTTAAGTGAAGATGACTGGAAAGAGATGTATGAAGGAGATAGTGAGATTGGTTGGATGTTTGCAACACCACCGGTTAGATATCCAGAGATGACAGAAGAAGAGTATATTCATCCAAGTCAAGATAAAAAGAAAAGAAAACTACCTTTCTCTTTAGATGATAGAACGCATTATGATGAAGGATATTTAACTCCTGAACAAGTTAACTTTATCTTTAAATTCTTACCAGTAGATATTACTTATGTTGATGAAAATGATAGAGTAGTATTTTATAATAGAGGGGATGATAGAGTCTTCCCAAGAAGTGCTGGAATTATTGGAAGAGAAGTTAAATTCTGTCACCCACCAAAAAGTGTAGATCAAGTACTTAAAATCCTTGAAGAATTTAAAGCAGGACGTCAAGATACAGCAGAATTTTGGATTCAATTCAAAGGTAAATTTATTCACATTAGATATTTTGCAGTAAGAGATGATGAAAAAGTATATAAAGGTGTTATTGAAATGTCACAAGATATTACTGACATTAGAAAATTAGAAGGTGATAAAAGACTTCTAGATTGGGAATAAAATAAAAGTGCAAAAGCACTTTTATTTACCTAAACAAAACTCCCCAAACATTACATCTAACATTTGGTCATTTTCGTAAGGTCTAGTAATATTAGAGATAGCCTCTAATCCTTCTGTAATATGATGAGCAAAGAATTCTAACTCACCATTATGTAGTGGCATCATTGACATATTTAAATGATATAAAGTATCCTCTACAGAATTAACTTGTCTTTTAGAAATTAAAGTCATTTCATCACTATGAGTATTTGAATCTAAAATAGTTTCAATATTTTTAATTAAAGGATTAATATCTTCTTTAGTTGATAGTTCAATAAATTCGTCCAAATTAGATTTATCAAGTTTACTTTCTAAATCTGATTTATTAACAACTTTGATTATCTCTTTATCAGAGTGTTCTTCTAATAAATCAAGAATCTTAGAATCTTCATCATCAATCATTTTACTATTATCAAATAATGAGATAACAATATCAGCCTCAATAATAGTTTCAATTGATTTTTCAATACCAATTTGTTCTATTACATCTGAAGCATTTCTAATACCAGCTGTATCTACTATTTTGATTATATGAGTACCAATCTTAACTGATTCCTCAATAGTATCTCTAGTAGTTCCTGCAATATCAGAAATAATTGCTCTATCGTAATTTAGAAGTTTATTTAATAATGAAGATTTACCAACATTTGGTTTACCAACAATTGCAACTTTAAAACCTTCAATCATACCCTCTCTTCTTTTACTTGCTTCAAGAGTATTAGTAAGTTTTACTTGAATCTTTTCCATTTTATTTTGGATTTGTTCAAAAATATCACTAGGTAAATCATCTTCTGCATAATCAATACTAACTTCTGTATATGCTAACATGAATAAAAGATCTTCTCTAATATCATTTACAAATGATGTTAATTCACCTTTTAATTGTTTTGCAAGTAATTTAACAGCATCTTCACTTCTAGCTTCAATGATTTTAGAAATAGCTTCTGCTTTTGATAAATCAATCTTATTATTTAAAAATGCTCTTTTTGAAAACTCACCGGGATTAGCAAGTCTTGCTCCATAAGCTAAAACTTCATTTACTATCATATTAGCAATGGCAACACCACCATGACATTGGAATTCAACTACATCTTCTCCTGTAAAAGAAAATGGTGCTTTAAAGTATAAAACTAATGCTTCATCAATTAATTCATCATTAGTATTATGTAGTGGACATAAAGTTGCAAGTCTTGGTTTGAAAGTTTCTTTTTTGGAAATTTTTGAAGCAATTTCAAGAGCGTGTGCCCCTGAAACTCTAACTATAGAAATCGAGCCGATACCATTAGCAGTAGCAATGGCAACTATTGTATTATCATCAAACAATTTACTGCTCTTTACTTCTATACTCATTTACAAGTACGTATTTATCACCTCTAACATTTGTTTTTACAGCAACATATTTGTCAGGGAATTCATCTCTTAACTTCTTAAGAGCAATATGAACTAAAATACCATCTAGTGGCTTAGTTTTGAAAGTACCTTTTTCTTTAATTGTTTCAATTACAGGTCCTAAATAAGTATGGATTGCAGCTTCTTGATTTTTCAAGAATTCAGCAACTTCAAGTCTTAACATTAGACCGTATTTTTCATTAATCCAGTTAAATAAAATATAAGATAATGCCTTATATCTATAACCTTCTTTTCCAATTAATAAAGCAGAATCAGAACCTGTAAATTCAACATATAAAGTCTCTTCATCATAGAATTCAACTTTAATATTGTCTATACCATAACAAGTATCATCAAATAAAGTATTAATACCCTCTTTTACTTCATTTAGAATTTCTTCTTTATCTTTTTTTACTATTATATTTGAAATTTGAGCTTGCGAATCGTCTTCATTATAGAAATTATCAAAGATTTTTTCTTTTGATTCTACTTTTCTAACATTAGAAGTTTTAACCTCTTTTTTGGGATGTGCTTTTTCTACAACTCTATTAGAGTCTTCAATTTTTTTAGATACATCTTCAATTTTAATGTCTTTACTTTTAAAAGAATTAGATGAAGGTTTTTTTTCATAAGTCTTACAGTTGTTTTTGAAACAAGCTTGAATTACTGCATTCTTTTTTCCAAAGCCAAGAAATCCTTTACTTGGCTGTTGGATAATTTCAATTTCTAAATCAGTAATTGAACACTTAAATTCTGCTGTTGCTAATTCATATACTTCTTCTAAACACGTTGCTTCAAATTTTTTCATAATATTTTCCTATTATTTTTTTGCAGCTCTTTTTTTATCAAACAGTTTATTAATGTAGTACTGTTGTGAAATTGTAAATACATTATTAATGAACCAGTATAATGTTAATCCAGCTGGGAACCATAAGAAGAAGAATGTAAATACTACAGGTAACATTTGGAAAATCTTCTTTTGCATCTCATCTTGCATTGTATTTGGTGTAATTCTTTGTTGTAAGTACATTGAAGCACCCATTAAAATTGGTAATACAAAGTATGGATCCATTTCTGCTAAGTCATTAATCCAGAAAATAAATTCTGCACCTTTTAACTCAATTGCATTTAATAATACTCTATAGATAGCAAAGAACACTGGAATTTGAAGAATTAATGGTAAACATCCACCCATTGGGTTGGCACCATGTTTCTTATATAATTCCATCATATGCATAGATTGTTTTTGTTTATCATCTTTATATTTAGTTTGGATTTCTTTCATCTTAGGAGCTAATTCTTTTAGCTTGTTCATAGAAACCATACCTTTGTATGATAATGGATATAAAACTAATTTAACTAAAATTGTTAAAATAACAATTGTCCATCCCCAGTTACCAACATAAGATTGGATAAATTGAAGTAAAATAAACATAGGTTTTGCAATAAAAGTAAACCATCCGTACTCAATAACATCAGTTAATTCTGGATTTAAAGCTTTTAAATCTTTAAAGTTTTTAGGTCCTGCGTATCCTGAGAATGTAATATTATCATTTCCATGAATAAATGCTTGAGGATTACTCTCAGCATCTGGCATTAGAGATAAAGCTAATGATCTTTCGAAGTTATAAATAACTGTTGCATAATATCTATCAAAGTTAGATACGAATTTAATTCCTGTATAGTTTTTAGTTTTATCTAAATCACCATCTTCAGTTAATTCCATTACGCCGTCATTTTGTTTTAAATATAAACCATGGTCAGCATACATATCAGCTAATACATTTGGTCTAAATCCATTTGTAATAAAGAATTTTTTTCCATTTGTAGTACTAGTACTTAAATCATAGTGTCCATCTGGATAGAATGTGAACTTTTTAGTTAATACAGTTTCACCTAAATTTTGTGTTAAAACTAATTCTTGTTTAGTTTTACTTGCATCAACATTTTTATTACTTGATGTTACTGCAACTTTGAAGGCTTTATTATTTACATTTGTATCTGCAAATCTAACCTCTAAAGGTCTTAATTGGTTAGCTTCAAATAATTTGATTTGCTTACCATCTTCATCTTTATATTTTTCTTCACTTAAAGTAACTTGTGCAATTCTACCTAAAGTATCAATTTCAATGATATTTTTAGCAGTTTTAACAACTGTTACAATGTTAGAAGATGCAATAGCTTTTGTAGATAATGCTTCTACAGACTTAGACATATCAACTGGGTTACCAGATACATCTGTTTGAACCATACCTTCAACAGTAGGTGTATTATTAGCATTTTTTATTTGCTCTTGCTTTGCAGCTTCAGCTTTAGCTTCTTTTTGAGGTTTTAATACTAAAAACTCGTAAGCTAAAAAGAATACAAAAACTACTAATGTCATAATTAACATTCGTTTTTGCATACCATTATTTTGATTCATATTGTTCATTCTTGTTTTTCCACTCCCGATTCTTAACTACAATATATTTGCCATTTCCTTCTGGAATATACCAGTATATAATTTTAATTTTTTTAAAATTAGTATTTTGGAAATTTTTCAACTTTATGTGGGGATAGTCAAATCCACCAGGAAAAAGCTGATTACATTTTAATACGCGTGTTATTGTAAAATAAATAGCCTTAAAAAATGAATTATTATCTAGTTGCCATAGGGCATATTGCGAACAAGTTGGATAATATCTACACGATCCAAATGAGATAACACTTAAATATCTTTGATAAAATCTAATTAAGTATTTAAAAATCGTTTTCATTTTAAAAGGTCAAGCCTTTTTAGTGCGAAATCAAAATCTTTTTTTAGTCCTAAAAAATCCCTATCGTGGATAGTATTTTTTACTACGAAAATATATTTGCCTGATTTGATTTGCTTGTCATAAGTAGTAAATAAAGCTCGCATTCTTCTTCGTGCTTTATTTCGTAATACTGCATTTCCTACTTTCTTTGAAGTAACAAAGGCAGCTTTTAAGTGTTCATCAGAACTAAAAAAAGCGACAAAAGAAGTGGTATGCCACTTTTTGCCGCTTTTATATAGTTTGTTAAAATCTTTTGAACTATTTAGTCGGTGATTTTTGCTTAGATAGCTAATCTTTTTCTACCTTTAGCTCTTCTAGCTTTGATAACTTTTCTACCGTTTTTAGTTGCCATTCTAACTCTGAAACCATGTGTTCTCTTTCTTGGAGTGTTATGTGGTTGATATGTTCTTTTCATCTTAGTATTCCTCTATATTCACTAATTAAGTTGCGGATTATAGTTAAAGCTAACTTAAATATTCTTTAGATTCAAAATGATTTATTGGAAATATTATAGTAAATTGAGCACCTTTATATGGTTTTTCTTCAAAATCATAATTAATATTCTCTACTGATATACTTCCATTTAGATGTTTAACTAATATCTCCTCACTCATAAAAAGCCCGATACCAGTGCCTTTTGAGTCACCTTTTGTAGAAAAGTATGGTTCAAAAATCCTATCTAAAATGACAGGATTTACTCCTCCTGCGTTGTCTATTATTTTAATTATTATATTTTTGTCATTTTTTTTCGAAGAAATAAAAATTAGTTTTTTTTCATTACTTTTTACTAATTCATCTCTAGCATTATTTATTAGGTTAATTAGCACTTGTATTAACTCATTCTCAAAACCAAAAATTTTTTTATTTTCTATGTCTTTTATTAAAACAATCTCTTCTTTTTCTAACTGACTTTCAACTAATTGTAATGTTTTGTTTATCATCTCTTCTAATTGAAACTCTTTTGCTAGCTTATTGGGTTTAAAGAAGTTACTAAAATCATCTATTGTATTAGATAAATATTCTATATGTTTTTTTATTTTTAAAAAAGATTCATTTTCTAAATCTTCATCTTTATTCCCTAATTCCCTATGTAGTCTAATCCCAGAAACTATAGTAGAAATAGTTGAAAGAGGTTGTCTCCATTGATGAGCAATATTTCCTAACATTTCACCCATAGATGCTAGTTTTGATTGATGAGCTAAAATATTGTCTTTTTTGATATTATCATTCATTTGTTTTTCTATACTTTTTTTATAGTTATAAAATTTTATTTCCAAAAGTTTTGACAGATACATGAAAATAAACAAAAGTAATAAAGTTACAAAAATACTTCCAATAAATAGTTTTTCTAATGCATGTTTATTTGATTCTTCAAGATATTTCTTTTTAATCTCCAAATCTTTATAAAAATCATCCATATAAAAACCAGTACCTATAATCCAATTCCAATCTTCTATACTATCCACATAAGTTATTTTCTTTATAATATTTTTATTGAATGGTTTATCTTTATGATCATAAGAGAGATAGCCACCATTAATTGCAATTGCTTTAACTTTATCTAAAATATTTTTTTGATTACGTACCATATCAAAGTCAAATAAATTTTTTCCTATAAATTCTTTATTGTAATAACTTAAATAATTACCATCAAAATCTAAGATAAATACGTAACCATCTTTTTTATATCTAAAATCAGAAATGCTACTAGTAATTTTATATTTTAATTGTTCTTCAAAGTCAAGTATATACTCCCCTGTTCCTATAAAAAAATTATAGGGTTCAAACCTTTTGAAATATCCAATTTTTTCATACTCTTTATTTGAATCATTAGGTTTTGTCCAAAACCAATTAAAATACGTAGCTTCTTTAACCTTGAGTATTTTATTCATCTCTTGTAATAAATAAGTACCTTTTGTATCTTGATATGACCATAAGTTTTTATTTTCTAAATTAGGTTTTATTGGATGCAGAATATTTACACCAGAACTAATATCATAAATAAAGAAGTATCCCCTATTTTCATTAAATCGGATTTCCCTCAAAGCATCTTTAATTAAAGAGGTAATCTCTTCACGTGTAAGTTTGTCTTTATTGTTTTTATATAAAGAATATGCAATATTATGAGCATTATTTACTTGATTTTTTAGCTCATTTTTTAGATTTTTAATTTGTTCTTTTTTTTCATATAGAATATTTGATTTAATTTTGTCAATTTGAAATTTTGTCAAATCTTTATTTAGGCTTATATACTTCTCTTCTAACTTCTGATTTTCTGCATGAAATTGATTTATATTTTGAGTATACAAAAAATAAGTAAGTAAGCTTGAGATTATTAAAATTAACGTTACAGGTAAGTATTTTATAATACGTAGTATTTCTTTTTCATTATCTTTCATAATATCTCTTTTACTTGAATAAGTAATTATAACAAAGTTATGAAATCTTTAATCTGAATAGTTTAATAAGATATTAGCTTATTAAAGCTAATACCTCATCATTTTGTACATCAAACTCTACTTTTGAGCCTTCTTGTATTTTATCTTCTAATATTAAATCTGCTAATTTATCTTCTACTATTTCATAAATTGCTCTCTTAAGTGGTCTTGCACCATATACAGGGTCAAAACCAGCATTAGCAACATACTCTTTTGCTTTTGAACTTAAAGAGATATGAATATCTTTTTGCTCAACTTTTTTCTTAATAGCATCAAACATAATATCTACTATATTTGTAATAGCTTCAAGTCCTAATTGTTCAAAAATCACTATATCATCTAGTCTATTTAGAAATTCAGGTCTAAAGTATGATTTTAAATCACTAAGTACTTCAGTTCTTCTTTCTTCTTTATTATCTATTTCAATAATCTTAGCACTACCAATGTTTGAAGTTAAAATTATAATAGTATTTTTAAAATC
>DKNG01000223.1:30101-31124 GCA_002470185.1 Arcobacter sp. UBA7394
TCTTCATATCCAACATATCCAGGAGCTGCACCTATTAATCTAGAAGCTGCGTGTTTTTCCATATATTCACTCATATCAAATCTAATAAGCGATTTTGCATCATCAAATAAGAATTTAGCCAAAGTTTTAGCAGCTTCTGTTTTACCAACTCCTGTTGGTCCTAAGAACATGAAAGAACCTATTGGTCTGCTTTCATCACTTAATCCTGCTTTATTTCTCTTAATAGCTCTTGATATTGCTTTTAATGCTTCATCTTGTCCTATTACATCTTCTTTAAGTACTTGCTCTACTCTTAGTACTTTTTGTTTCTCTGAATCCATCATTTTATTTACAGGTATTCCTGTCCATCTTGATACTATACTTGCAATTGATTCTTCATCTACAGAATTTCTAAGAAGTGTACCTGCATCTTGCATTCTTTGCCATTTTTCTTCATTTTCTTTTATTTTTGCTTCTAGTGTAGGTATTTCACCATATTCTATAGATGCAGCTTCTTCAAATTTAGATTCCCTCTTAGCTCTTTCTGCTTTAGTTCTAAGTTCATCTATTTTTGCTCTTAATTCACTTGCAAGATTAAAAGTTTGTTTTTCATTCTCAAATCTACTCTCTAAATTTTGTTTCTCTTCATTTAGATTTGCTAACTCTTTTTCTATTTCATCTAATCTTTGTTCATTCTTTTTAGACTTCTCCATCTTTAATGCTTCTTTTTCCACATTAATAGTTTGGATTTGTCTTTTTAGTGTTGAAAGAACAGTTGGTTCAGACTCTATTTGCATTTTAAGTTCAGCTGCTGCTTCATCTATTAAATCAATTGCTTTATCAGGCAAGAATCTATCTGTTATATATCTATTAGATAATTTAGCAGCACTTATAAGCGCTGAATCATTAATAGTTACATTATGATGCGTTTCTAGTTTCTCTTTAATTCCACGTAATATTTGTAAGGCTTCATTTACTGTAGGTTCATCAACATTAACAGGCTGGAACCTTCTTTGCATTGCTGTATCTTTTTCAAAATACTTT
>DKNG01000142.1:0-1329 GCA_002470185.1 Arcobacter sp. UBA7394
GGAACATGTTTAAGTAATTCATCTAATGTCGTATAGTTATATTTTTCAATATCTTTTCTAGTTAATACAATAATATTAGCTGGAATATCTTCTATTCTTTGATAGCTCTTTGTTGCTGAATATATTTTTATATCCATTAACTCTTCTAATGATAAACTATCAAGTTCTTCTTTTGGAATATTTTGTGCGAATAATGTATTGATAAATATTATTGAAAATATTAAAATTGATCTCATTTTTTCTCCATTAATGAATTCTTCATAGGGATAGTAATTATAAATTTTGTACCGATGTTTTCTGTACTTGTCATTTCTAATGACCCTTTTAGTTTTTGAATGATTAGGTTATAAACTATGTTTAATCCTAGACCTGTACCACCTGAATTTCTTTTTGTTGTAACAAAAGGTTCAAAGACTTTTTCTTTGATATCTTCATTGATACCTATTCCATTATCTTCATATTGAATTATTAAATTTTCATCTTTTTCTTTTAGAGTTACAATGATTTGCGCCTCACCTTTATAATTATCAAAACCATGTTTTATTGAGTTTTGAATTAGATTATTAATTATCTGTGAAATTACACCTGGTGAAGTTTTAATAACTAAGTCATCATCTGCTTCAATTGTTACTTTTGCTGGAACTAATTTTAATTTATTATGATTTGTTAAAAACACTTCCTCAATATAATCTTTTATTTGAATTTCTCTTATATCATTTGTTACTTGATCTACAGAAATTTGCTTAAAGCTTTTGATTAGTCCTGAGGCATAATTCAGTGTTCTTGATAATAAAGAAGATGTTTCCTGTATTATATGAAGTCTTTTCTCCATAGTTGAACGTTTAAGTGTTCCATTATTAAACTCTTCAACTAAAGTTTGTGTCTCTTTATCAATAACAGAACTTCCCGTAATAGCATTTCCTAAAGGAGTATTTACTTCATGTGCTATTCCACTAACTAGATTCCCAAGTGCAGAGAGCTTTTCTGATTCAATTAGTTTTTGTTGTGTTTGCTGTAAGTTAATTAAACTCTCTTCTAATTGTTTTGTTTTAGTATTTAATTCATCTGTTCTAATATTTACTTGTAGTTCAAGGTTATTAGTAAGATTCTCAGTATCTTTTACCAGAGAATTAAAAGCTTTATATAGTGAGCCAATTTCATTTCTTGAGTTATAACTAACTCTTGTTCCATAGTTTTGAGTAGAAGCTATCTCTTCTGCTGTACTTGCAAGTGAAAGTATTGGTTTTAACAAGTAGTTACTTAAAAATATTGATATTGCATAAATTATAAGTAATAAGACACAAGCAAATAATATAACTTCAGAAAATA
>DKNG01000142.1:1407-3802 GCA_002470185.1 Arcobacter sp. UBA7394
ACACTTATTTTTAATATTCCATAGTTTAAAAACTCTTCTTTTTTACTTACTAAATGTACTTCGTTCATATCAATTTGGGCAAGTTCTTTAATATTTAAAGGATTATATTCAGAGAAGATATTTTTTTGATTATCAAATATAATTACTCTTTGAATATTATCATCATTTTTTAATTTCTCTAAGTTTTCATTTGCTCCATCTATATCCCTAAATACTAATGCAGATACAGAAAAGTCAGCTAATAAGTTAGCTTGTATTAATGAATTTTGAATAAAACTATTTTTTTCTTGTTCTATATTTGATGTAAAGTTGAAGTAAGAAACAACAATTATTACAATAGAACTAATTGCAATAAAAGTTAGAATCAGTTGTGTTTTGATTGATAAGCTAATAGTTTTCATATTACTTTTCAACCTTTACAATTTTTGCAAGTTTTAAGATTTTATAACTAGCTTTTAGTTGGGCATTTTCAAGGGCTTGTTGGTTAATTACAAATTTAATACGTTTATTTTTATAATAAAAACCTAAGTGCATTCCCTGATAAACATCATTTGCTGATTCTGTAATAATTAAAATGGGATCTTTATTTATCTTTTTAATTATTTTGTCAATTTCTTTTGTTGAGTCTTCTGTAAAATAAAGTAGATTTATTTTTTGAAGTTTGATATCTTTGTAATTTTTTATATTGACAACTTCAATTGGTAAATCATGTATAAGCTTACCATCGTAAGCTTCTAACATATCCTCCCGAAGTTTTTTATTTTTGTAAATACCAATTACAAACTCTTCATTTAATGAAGGCCATTGAATAAAATGGGTTATTCTCTCAATTAAAGATATTTTAATTGGATTGGAGCCCAATATTGTTGTGCTTAGTAATAAAGCAATGATTAGTGATTTTTTAAAAAAACTAAACATGAGATTATTTTAATTCACTTTCAGGTTTTCCAAAATAATAACCTTGTGCATAATCAACGCCAAGTTCTTTTATTTCTTCAAATACTTCTTTTGAGTGAACAAACTCTGCAACTGTTTTTACATTTATTTTACTTGTGTAAGATAAAATGGATTGAGCTACATATTTAGAATATTTATTTGTATCTATATCTTTAATAAAACTTCCATCAATCTTAACACTATCAATATCTAGATATTTTAATTGAGAAAAATTAGAGTATTCTACACCAAAATCATCAATACTTAATAAGAATCCTAACTCTCTTAGTTTTGTAAGATTCTTAAGTGCTTGAATATTCTTGCTAATACTCTCTTCTTCTAATATTTCTAAAGAGATTCTATTTGTTTGTATATTATACTTTTCGCAATAAGACATTAGCATATTTGCGAAATCTGTATTCATTAAATCATGGTCTGTAATATTCACTGAAAAATCAAGATCATTATTTTCAAATTTCTTACAAGCTTGTTCAAATACTATTTTTGTAATTTGCGTTAAAAGCCCAGCATTTCTAGCAGCTCCTAAAAAGTGAAAAGGAGAATATACTTCATCTTCGTAAACTAATCTAACTAAAGTTTCATATTTCACTATCTTTTGAGTTTTACACTCAATGATAGGTTGGAAATATGTAATGATATTATTTGAATTAATAGCTTTTGTTAATCTTTTTGACCAAAGTAAATTATTGTTGATTACTTTTATTGTATTTAACTCTTCTGAATAAAATTCAATTTTATTATCTTGTTTTTGTCTAGATGCAAAAACAGCTATTTCTGCTTTTTGTAATAGGTTGTTGTGAGGATTATTTGCTATTCCTATACTAATATTAATTAATAGAGTTAGATCGTCAATATTAAACTCTTTATTTACTAATGCATTTTTGATTTTTAAAGCAGTTTCTAATAAAAAGTCATCTGATTTATTTTGATATAACAATACAAAATTATCTGATTCTATTCTATAAATTTGTTTTGTATCCAAGTTATTTTCATTTAGTACTTTAGCAACTTTTTTTAGAATTGAGTCCCCTATAGAATAACCATAAGCATTGTTTATTGTACTAAAAGAGTCAATATCTATTAATAGTAAACCTACATTATCTAATTTTTCTAAGTCTTGATATAGTTTTTCTCTTGAATAAAGATTTGTTATTGAATCAGTAATTAGATGGTGATATAATTCGTCAGTCTTTTTTTGCAGTTCACTTAATTGTTTGTATTGTGCAAGGGCTGTTCTTGCTGTTGTATAAAGTTTTGTAGTTGTTAATTCTGTTTTTTCTTTATAGTCATTTATATCATATAAATTTATTATCTCTTCTTCTGGAGCATAACCTGGCTGTCCAGTTCTTATAATAATACGGATTAGTTTATTGTTTAATTCATTTCTAATATGCTCAATTACTTTAATCCCAGCGTCATTAGATTCCATCACAATATC
>DKNG01000142.1:3872-4085 GCA_002470185.1 Arcobacter sp. UBA7394
GATAAAATCTCTTTAGCTTCATTTGCATTATAGGCAGAAACAAGGTTTAACTTTTTATTATCAAATTGGAAATCATGTAAAGCAAGTTTTGTTACTGCATGCACTTCATGATCATCATCAATAATTAGAACTGACCATGTTGCCTCAGTAACAATTTTATTTTCAGATTCCTCACTTGCAAAGATTAATTCATTATCATTCATTAAAAATCCA
>DKNG01000184.1 GCA_002470185.1 Arcobacter sp. UBA7394
GAACTTCAATGTCAAAAAGCTTTTGAATTTGCAATAAATAAATAAATAAATTTATATTGATAAAATTCGCTTATATTAAAAACATAAGGAAGAATCTCTTCCTTATATTTTTAATTTTTTAAATATCTATTTTCTAGGTGAGCTTTGAAATATTTAGGATTTAAAGACTCTCCTGTTGCTTGTTTTATTAATTCATCAGTAGAGTAAATACTTGCTTTATTCCAAATATTTTCTTTTAACCATGATTTCACTTGAGTTAAATCTCCATTTGAAATTGAGTCATTTATATTTGTGTGAGCTTTTCTTACACTATCAAATTGTTGTGCAGCATACATTGCTCCTAAAGTATAAGAAGGGAAATACCCAATAAGACCTTCTGTCCAATGAACATCTTGCATACAACCATTTTTATAATCCCCTCTTAAATCTAGACCTAAAGCATCTTTCATTTTTTCATTCCAAATATCTGGAATATCTGAGGCGTTTATTTCTCCATTTATTAAAGCACTTTCAATTTCATATCGTAAGATTACATGAGAAGCGTAAGTTACTTCATCTGCATCTACTCTGATTTTTGAAGTGTTTACTCTTGAATAAATCTTGATTAGGTTTTCAAGTTCAAAGGCTTTATCTTTTCCAAAAGCATCAGAGATATAAGGTTGAATTGATTTTAAGAATTCTGGACTTCTACCCATTTGCATTTCAAAAAATAGACTTTGACTTTCATGTATTCCCATAGAACGTGCTTGTGCTACTGGTAGTCCTAATAAATCTTGAGGTAAACCTTGTTCATATGAAGCATGGCCTGTTTCATGAACAGTTCCCATTAATGCTTGAATAAAATCTTTTTCATCATATCTTGTTGTAATTCTTACATCTTCAGCAACTCCCCCACAAAATGGATGAGCTGAAATATCAGTACGACCTCTGTTAAAATCAAAACCTAGGTGTTTCATTACTTTTATACCTAAATCTTTTTGGGCATTTATATCAAATAAACCTTGAGGTTTGATATAGCTTTCTGATTTTTGTTTTTCAATAATATTTTGAATAAGTTCTGGTAACCAAGTTTTAACATCTGTAAAAATTGTATTTAAAGTTTCACTTCTCATTCCTGGTTCATATAAATCTAATAATGAATCATAAGCACTTAATCCACTAACTTCTGATCTAATACTTGCTTCTTCTTTTGCTAGTTTTACAACTTCTTCTAGATTTGGTAAAAATCCTTTCCAGTCATTTTCACCTCTTTGTGTAACCCATTCGTGTCCACATTTTGAGTGGGCTAAACTTTGGGCTTTAACTAGTGAACTTGGTAAGATTGTATTTTGAGTATATTCTCTTTTCATCTCTTTTAGTGAGGCTTTTTCTAAGTCGTTTAACTCTTCCCCTAAAGCATCATCCAATAATAATCCTATCTCTTTATCTGTAGAGGCTTCATGTAAAATCACACCAAATTCTGCCATTGCTTTTGATCTTGCATCATTTGAACCACTTGGCATCATGGCTTGTTGATCCCAATATACTATTGACTGCATATGTGATAAATGATGTATTCTTTCATATTTTTCAACAAGTCTTTTATAAGCTTTCATATTCATTCCTAGCTTGAAAATTTTAAATAATTTTATCATAAATGAACTATTTGTCTAATTGACACTTAATGCTTTTAGTTATAAGCTATATAAAGATAGTGTTAAAAGGATATGTTATGAATACTGTTCTTATTTCAGATTATATAGAAAACCCAGATATTGAATTTGATATTTTAAAAGAGTCTTTAAGTGAAGCTGCTAACGAAGATATCGAAGTTATTTTGCTTTGGAATACCATAGCGAACAAAGAGTATATCCATAAGTTTCCAAATCTAAAAGCTATTATAAGATATGGAGCAGGCTATGATAATGTAGATTTAGAATATACTAAAGAGAATGGAATTTTTGTTTGTAATACTCCTGATTATGGTACGGATGAAGTAAGTGATACTGCAATTGCAATGATTATGAATATTGCTAGAGGTATTAATACTTATGATACTTTAGCTAAAAACTATTTTAATACTTGGCAAGAAAATACAAATAAAATAATAAAAAGAAATAATGAATATAAAGTAGGAGTAATAGGAGCTGGTAGAATTGGAGGAAGTGTACTTTTAAAAGCAAATGCTTTGAAGTTTGATACTTACTTTTATGATCCATATTTAGCTTATGGTTACGAAAAACAGTTAAGTTCAAAAAGAGTAGAAAAACTAGATGATTTATTAGAAATAACAGATATTTTATCTATTAATTGTCCTTTGACTGAAGCGACAAAAGATATGATTGATGAATCTTTTATTAATAGAATGAAAGAGGGAAGTTCCCTTGTAAACACTGCCCGTGGTAAAATTGTAAAAGATATAGATATTTTTTATGAGCCTTTAAAAAGTGGCTATTTAAATAGTGTAGCTTTTGATGTTTTACCTTTTGAACCACCAAAAGAGTCTTTGCTTATTAATGCATGGAGAAACAACGAAAAATGGTTAGATGGTAGAGTTATTATAAATCCTCACACAGCTTATTTTAGTGATACAGCCTTTTATGAAATGAGAGAAAAAACTGCTTTAAATGCAAAAAGAGTAATTGATGGATTAAGACCAATAAATATTGTAAATGGTTTATAAAATATGCATTTTCAAATACAATTTTAATATTAAAACAATATAATATTTCCTGAAAAATAATCATTTAAATAATATTGCTATTAGGAGAAGATATGAGATTTATAAACAAAATTGCCGTTGTTACAGGTGGTTCTACAGGTATTGGTAAAGAAACAATTTTAAAACTAAATAACGAAAAGGCAAAAGTTTATAACTTAGACGTTGTTCAAACACAAGATTCTAATAGTACTTTTATCAAATGTGATGTTAGTGATTATGAGCAAGTAAAAAATGCAGTTGCGAAGATCCTTGAAATAGAGGGAAAAATTGATTTATTATTTGCAAATGCAGGTATTCATCTTTTTGCAAATATTGAAGAAACAAGTATTGAAGAGTTTGAAAAAGTACTTTCGGTTAATATCAAAGGTGTATATTTTGTATTAAAAGAGATTATTCCTATTATGAAAAAACAAAATAAAGGAAATATCTTACTTATGGGTTCTGATCAATCTTTTGTAGGAAAAGGAAAAAGTTCAGCTTATGGGCTTACAAAAGGAGCAATCGCTCAACTTACAAAAAGTACAGCAATTGATTATGCAGACTTTAATATCAAAGTAAATTGTATTTGCCCAGGAACTATTGATACTCCACTTTTAGATAAAGCAGTTGAGAAATTCAAATCATTAACTGGTATGGAAAATGATGAGATAAAAACACTTCTAGAAGAAGCTCAACCTATTAAAAGAATAGCTCAACCAGAAGAAATTGCAAATGTAGCTTGTTATTTATTGTCAGAAGAAAATAGTTTTATGACTGGTGCAATGGTACCTGTTGATGGTGGATATACTTGCCAATAATTAGATATTAAATAAAGGATATTTTATGAAAAAGTTTTTATTTACACTTATTAGTTCACTATTTTTATTTGCTAGTTTTGCAAATGCTTCTAATAATCAAATTGTTCAAGCTTATAAAAAACATAAAAGTGACGTCCAAGTAAAGGGATCAGGAAAAGTAATTAAAATTTTAAGAGATGATACCAAAGGTAGTAAACACCAAAGGTTTATTCTTAGAATATCAAAAAAAGTTACAGTATTAGTAGCTCATAATATTGACTTAGCAAAAAGAGTTAGAAATCTAAGAGTTGGTGATACTGTGAAGTTTTATGGGGAATATGAATGGAATAGAAAAGGTGGAGTAATTCACTGGACACATCATGACCCAAGAAATAGACATGCTCATGGTTGGTTAAAACATAATGGAAAAACATATAAATAAATATAAACTAGGAAAATAGATTGACTCCTTTGGAAACAGCTAATAGATATAATAAAATATCTCAAATTTATCAAGAAGAATTAAAAGATTCAGATTATGGTCTTAGACAAATAAAACAAGCAATAAGTTTTACAAAGAATAAAAACAAAGCTTTAGATGTTGGCTGTGGAGTTGGTGGTAGAATTATAAACGAATTATTAAGTTCAAATTTTGATGTTAAAGGTATTGATGTATCTTCTTCTATGCTTGATTTGGCAAAAAAAAGTCATGCTGAGGTTAGTTTTGAAAATGTGGATATTTGTACTTGGGAAAGTGATGAAAAGTTTGACTTAATTGTTGCTTGGGATAGTCTTTTTCATTTACCACTTTCTGAGCATAAAAATGTAATAAATAAACTATCAAATTTATTAGAAGAAGATGGTATTTTAATTTATACTTTTGGTGATGATATTGGAGAACATATTTCATCTTGGCATGAGGATACTTTTTATTATAGTTCTATTGGAATAAATGAAAATATGAAAACACTTTTAGATAACTCTTTTAAAATCATGCACTTAGAATTAGATCAATATCCTTTAAAACATGTATATACAATAGTTAAAAAAGAGAGAAATATATAAGTTTTTAACCAAAGTTTTGATAAAACATCTTTAAATAATATTTAGGCAAAAATTGATGAAAGAAAAAATATATTTAATTCCTGGTCTTATGACAGATGAAAGACTTTGGAAGAGAGTAATACCATTATTAGAAGATGATTATGAATTAGTTCATGTTCCTATTCCTCATACACAAGATTTTGATGAAATTATAGATATCTTATTTAACCTTTTTCCTGAAGAAAAAGTAAATATTTTAGGTTTTTCTCTTGGTGGTTATATTGCTTCATATTTTGCTGTTACTTATCCAAATAGAGTAAATAAACTTTTTATGCTTGCTGCTACTCCTGGGGCTTCAAATGAAGCTGAAATTGAGAGAAGAAAAGAAAAGTTTGCTGTTATTGAAAAAGATGGATTTAATGGACTTACTTATGAAAAAGCAAAATCTTTAGTAGAACTACAAGATGATGAAGATTTAATCAAAACAGTTCAAGATATGTTTATTGACCTAGGAAAAGAGACTTTTATATCTCAATTAACTTCTACGTTTAATAGAATAGATTTATTTGAAGACTTAGTAAATCTAGACTTACCTATTTGGTTTTATTATAGTACAAATGATAGATTATTAAACAAAGAAGCTTTAGTAAAATTACTGTCTACAAAACACAATATGAAAGTAGTTTCAAGAGAAGGTACTAGCCATAATATTTCATTAGAATTTCCA
>DKNG01000015.1 GCA_002470185.1 Arcobacter sp. UBA7394
TTAACTTTTTGAGTAATACTTTCTTTATTATTACCCAAGTTACAATGTAAGGATTTACCTATAATATAAGTTTCTTTCAAATTTATTCCGGTTGAATATAGTCAGCTAAAGTATTAATAGAAACCATAATCTTTCTAAGTTTTTTACTATCATTAGCTTCTATTCCATACTCTTTTTGTAAAGCCATAGATATTTGTAAAGCATCCATAGAATCAAGCTCTAATGCGCACTCTTCACTAAATAAAATATCATCATCATTTATATCTGATGCCTCTATATCCTTATCACATTCTTCAATTATAAGCTCTTTTAACTCTTTTTTGAAGTTATCATCTTTTGAACCAATCATTTACTACCTTTTTTTATTAATAATATATAAGAAATAATGAAGCATATTATAGCAAAAAGAGTTAATTTAAAAATATACTCTTTTATATCTACAAAAGTTCCACCTTTTACAAAAATTTCTAAGAAACTATCTAATGCCCAAGACATTGGAGAGAGTTCTGAAATCTCTTGCATACTTTGTGGCATTATGAATTTAGGCACCATAATTCCACCAAGGGCTGCTAGAATAATATTTGATATTCCACCTATTGTTGTAGCATCTTCACTTTTATTAGCTATGTTTGCAATAACTAAGGCAAAAGATATTGCACTTAATGAAACCACTGAAGCTAATAAAAATATAAGAGCAATATTTCCTTTAATTTGTAAACTATCTGCACCTAAAATAGGCATTAAATAAATACCAATAAGAATCATAAATAGAACTTGAAATAAGTTAATTACATAATAAGGAACAATTTTTCCTAGTAAAATTGGCATCATTGATACATTAATACTTTTTATTCTATTTAATGTTCCAAAGTTCTTTTCATTTATAAATGTATTTGATATTGGAATTAGAATAAAAAACATAGAAAATATAAGCCAAGCAGGTACACTTTGTTGTACTGAAGTTATATTAAAACTATTCTCTTTTGATATATAATGATGTTTAATACTTTTATTAAAATCTTTTGTTTCTTGGGTATTTACATCAAGTTGGATTAATAAATTTTTGATTAGTTGTTTACTAATATTTGAGCTAATAAGGCTTTTTAAAAGATTAATATTTTGAATAGACATATCAGATGTTGAAAAAACATCAACATTTATATCTTTGTTTTTTTGTATATCTTTTAAATATGAGCTTGGTATTTCTATTAAAAAACTATAATTTTGTGAATATAAAATATCTTTTTTATTTTGTGTTGATTTAGAAAACTCAACATTAAAATAGTTATTATCTTGAAGTTTATCTAATAAATCTTTTATATCTTTAGACTCTTTTTCTGATGTTAAAAGTACATCAAATTTTACATCAATACTGTTTGAATATGTGTTTTTCAAAGCTAATGACATAATAATGATAAAAACACTAGGCATTACAAATAAAACAAGTAAAGCATGTAGATTTCTAAAGATTAATAAGAACTCTTTTTTTAGTATATATTTAAACATTAATCTCTTAAATCCTGTTTTGTGATTTTTAAAAACATCTCTTCTAAACTTTTGTTTCCATACTCTATATTGAGTACTTGTTTATTCTCTTTTTTTAGTTTTGCACAAAGCTCTAGGAAATCATCATAATTATCTTGAGTATTTATTTTAAACTCTTCATCTTCTGTAAAAATTGTCACTATAGAGTTTTCATTTAAAAGATTTATTTTAGAATCTTTTTTAATAATATGACCTCTATCTAAAATAGCAATTTCATCACATAAGTACTCAATTTCATCCATATAGTGTGAAGTGTAAATAATAGTAGTTTTTTTATTGATATTAATTTCTTTGATTATATCAAGAATATATTTTCTAGACTGGGGATCAATTCCTACTGTTGGTTCATCTAAATACAGAATCTTTGGCTCATTTAATAAACCAATTGCAATATTTAGTCTTCTTTTTAAACCACCTGAAAAAGTTTTTGCTTGTTTATTTCTATATTTTTCTAAAGCAGTCATTTTTATACAAGAGTTTATTACTTCTTGCATTTTATTTGTTTTGATTTTATATAAAGCAGCAAAGAATTCTAAATTCTCATAAGCAGTTAAATCTGGATAAAAAGCATAAGATTGAGGTACGTAACTGCTAATACTTTGAATGTACTTTTTATTTTTTTCATAAGTTTTTCCAAAAATTTCTATACTTCCAGAATCTTTTTTTTCTAGATAATTTAAAATAGAAACTAAAGTTGTTTTTCCTGCACCATTTGGTCCTAATAGCCCAAATATTTCCCCTTCTTTTATATGTAAGTTTAGGTTTTCTAATACAGTATATTTATCATAGTTTTTATTTAGAGATTTTATTTTAATTGCCATTAAATATTTACCCTAAGTTTTTTACCTACACTTGATGTTGGGATTTTATCAATACATTTTAAATCCATAGAAAACTTCAAGTTAGATAGATTATTTTGTAAAATTTGTTTTATTTCTTTTGCTCTAAACTCTTTTTTTGTTTCTAATGTAACATCAAGGATTTCACCTCTTAATGAGTTTTTATCTGTTTTTACAAAAACTAAGGCTTTTTCTATATGCTCTTGCTCTTCTAAGATATTTTCTATTTGTATAGTAGAGTATCTTTTTCCTGCAATTTTTAGTATTTGTGAACTTCTTCCTATTAATTTAAACTTTTCATTTTCTCTTTCAATAAAATCAAAAGTTTGTATTTCACCTTTTGTATCTATAAAATCTTTTTCAAATAATACTTTTGAAACAAAAGGAGACTTTACTTTTAGCTCATTATTTATATTAGTTTCAATAACTACATTTTCCAATGGTGTCCATAAAACATCATCATTAAATTTATAAGCAATACCACCAGTTTCAGTAGAGCCAAATAATTGCATTACAGGGCAAGAAAACTTTTCATTGAACTCTTTTGCTTCTTTTGGATCTAAAGGTGCTGTAGAGCTTAGAAATAGTGATTTAGATAGGTCTTTACTTGCCGAGATTTTATTTAGAGCTTTTATATAAAGTGGAGTAGTAACTACTAAAGAATTATCATCACAAATTTCAAGTAAATCATTTGGTAAGAAGTGTTCTTTTAATATGATATCAATATCATTAAAATATGGATAAAAAAGCCCAGTTAATGAACCATAAATATGAATAAATGGAACAGTTACAATAACTCTTTTTATATTATATTCTTTAAGTAAAGAGCTTAGAGCTTTTATTTCACTTTCAATATTTTGCTTTGTTTTTAATGCTGCTGTACTTTCCCCTGTACTTCCACTAGTAAAATATACAAAAGAGAAATCTTTTTTATTAAAAATTGTAGATGTATTATTTTTATCTTCAAAACTAGGAATATTTAAACTCTCTAATTTTTTAACTAAAAGTTTATTTGTATCATCAAATAGAATTGACTTTGCATTAGAAAAATATGATGTGAATATATTTAAAGCATTTATTTCTTTTGATGTACTAGAAATATATGAAACTCTATTTTTATATTCATTGTTTATAAGTTCACTTCTATGTATTTCATGTGAACTTATAGAGCCATTATCATTATAAACTTTTAGATGCATTATCTACCTTTTGAAAGAAAATTAAAATTAAAATAGCAAGTATTCCTAATGTAGCCACACTACCAATGGAAAATAGTGAATTAATATCTGAAAATATTAATACACCAAATCCTGCAAAAGAACTAATAGCAGAGAATATTATTGCTTTATTTGTCTGTTTTGAATTATCTTTACTAGAATAAATTGCGTAATCTATACTAATTGAAAGAATAATAAAAAACATAAATATATGTAAAATATTAACAGGAATAAAACTTAAATATAAAAATATTAATGCACTTGGAAATATTAAAAAATTAAGTGCTTGAATCATCTTGTTTTTTGTTATAAATATTATTATAAGTGTAATAAAAATAAGGCTTGAAAGACCTAAAATAATTATTTTTTCTAATTCTTTTTGCAGATTTTTCTCAAAAAGTGTTTTTAAACTCAGTGAATAAATAAAATCTTCTTTTAAAACTCTTTCATACTTATTTTCTGAAACATTTATATACGAGATATATTCATTCTTATATTTTTTTATGGCTATGCCAAACTCTTTTAATTCTTCATAAGAATAAGAGGGCTCACTTACTTCATAATCATAAGCATTTATAAATGAGTCTTTTTTAAAAGAAGTATTTATAATCTCTTTCTCTAAAGAGCTTTTGATTATTTTTAATTGACTTTTTTCTAAGTCATTATATGTTTTTTCAAACTTTTCTTTGCTTAGTAACTTATCCAAAGATGAACTTGCTAGAGAATCAAGTTCTTTAATTCTTTCATTAAATAAAATAAGTTCATTTATATTTGATGCTTTAATTAGAACAGTTTTTTGTTTGTTTTTATTAAAATTATGTTTAAAGAACTCTTCTTTTTCTTTTAATTTTTTATTATTGTAATCAAGTGATTTAATATCAAAATCAAGATTTATATTTTGTAGTGAGAAAAACAGAACTAAAATTGACATAACAAAAAAATAAAACTTTTTGATTGATATTTTATTTTGTGTATATAAATTAAAATCCTTTTGTCTAAAAGAAATTTTAGGATAAATAAATGCAAAAATTACATAAGAAATTAAAAGTGAAACCATAGCAAATCTAGTAATTTGTTCAATTAATAAAAAGTTACAAAAACTTAAAATAAAAAATGCAGAAAAAGTAGTGAAAAAACCTAAAAACACCTCTTTGTTAAAAGCAGATTTTCTTTCATAGTTTTTGTGGAAATAGTGATGAAACATATAGTCAATGGCAATTGTACTAATAGATAAACCAAAAACTAAAACAAATATAGATATTTCTTCATAAATAAAAGTTAAAATAAGTGTTGCAAAAAGAGATGAGGAAGCAAGCGTTAAAAGGGTATTGCTTAATAAACTAATATTTCTTAATATAAAAAAGTATAAAAAGACAAGTAAGGTTCCAGCTAATAAAACTATTTTATTTACATCATTTTTTATATATCTAGAGTTCTCTACAAAATACTATATTGAAGAAAAAGTTGTAACATTTTTTGTTTCTATGTTTTTAATTTCATCATATATTTTCTCATAAGCATTTAAAGAGTTTATATTTTTATCTAAAGAATAAATTGATATATATCCATAATCTTCTAATACTAACTTTCCATTTTT
>DKNG01000049.1:0-1742 GCA_002470185.1 Arcobacter sp. UBA7394
TATTTTGCACATTATTATTTGATGAGTTGTTACTAGATTTATTTTCACTATCAGAAGTGTTTAATAGTGATTCAATTTTTCCTAGCATTGAAGAGATATTTGAATTATCTTTTTCTGTGTGGTCATTTAATTCAGTGATATTAGACTCTAAATCCATTTTTGATAATTCTAAATCTTCTTTAGCAGACTCTAAATCTAATACTTCGTCTTCTAATTCGTTAATTCTTGCTTTTAAACTTTCATTGTCAATTTGAAGTTCTTCATAAGCTTTTATTAGCGTATTTAATGCATTGTTTAGTTTTGTAATTGTTTCTGCATTTGTCATTGTTATTAAATCCTTGTTTCTATTATAATTAAAACGTATTATTGCGAAATTTAGCTAATAATTCCATCAATTTTTAATAAAGAATCAACACTTGGTTCTCTTGATGCAAATTCATAGAATAATTCGTCCATATTTTTTGAACCACCTTGGGCTAAAACTGCTTTTTTATATTGTAACGCTAGCTTTTTATTAAAGATATTTCCTGAATCAATGAACATATAAAATGCATCAGCACTTAATACTTCTGCCCATTTATACGAATAATAACCTGCTGAATATCCTCCTGCGAAAATATGAGAGAAACCATTTTGGAATTTATTATATGAAGGTGGAATCATAGCTGCAAACTCTTCTCTAACAGAATCTAATAAGTTTTGTACTTCTTCTTCAGTTTTGTATAGTTTTTGATAAAGTTTAAAATCAAATAACGCAAATTCAATTTGTCTAACCATTGCTAATGATGATTGGAAGTTTTTAGCATTAATAATTCTATTAATTGCAGCATCATCTAAAACTTCTCCTGTTTCATAATGCTTAGCAAACAGTTTTAATACTTCTTTATCATAAGAGAAATATTCTAGGAATTGTGATGGAAACTCAACTGTATCCCAAGCAACACCAGCAATACCACTTACGTAAGGTTCTTTTACTTCACTTAATAAATGATGTAATGCATGACCCATTTCATGGAATAGTGTAACTACATCAGAATGTCTTAATAATGAGGGTGTTGTATCTGTTGATTGTGGGAAATTACAAACAATATAAGCAGTAGGAAGTTGTGTTTCTCCATTTGACTTATCAAAGTGTGAATGCCAGTTGTTCATCCATGCTCCACCTCTTTTATCACTTCTAGCTTCTAAATCAATATAAATTCTTGCAATTGTTTTATTATTAGAACTTAAATCATAAACTCTTACTTTCTCGTCCCAAGCAGGAGTATTAGCTAAAGTAAATTTAACATCGAAGATTTGATCTAAGAAGTTAAAGAAACCATTTAAAACAGATTCTTGTTCAAAATAAGGTCTATAATACTCTTCATCTAAATCATACTTAGCTTTCTTTAGTTTCTCAGAGTAATAAGCCATATCAGATGATTTAAAGTCAGTTATTCCATCTTCTTTTGCAATTGCTTTAATTTCATCTAATTCTTCTTTAGCTTTATCTTTTCCTTTATGTCCTAACTCTTCAAGAAATGAGATAACTTCATCTTCAGTTTTTGCCATTTTTGTTTCTATTGAATATTGTGAATAAGAATCAAAACCTAAGATTTTAACTTTTTCATTTTTTAAAGTTAATATTTCTTCAATAATTTTTCCATTTTCAGGAGCTCTTGTACAATAAGCTTTATATAACTCTTCTCTTTTTTCTCTAGAAGTACCATAAGTAATATATGCTAAATAAGAAGGAATTTGTA
>DKNG01000049.1:1830-5205 GCA_002470185.1 Arcobacter sp. UBA7394
TGGAATCTCTTTTACATCTTCTTCATTATCAATAATCATTTCAAAAGCATTTGTTGCATCTAATAAGTTCTGTGAAAACTTATGTGATAGTTCACTAAGTGTTAAATTTAACTTTTCAAGTCTTTTCTTTTTTTCATCATCTAAGTGTGAACCAGAAAGTTTAAAGTCTCTAATTTCATTTTCTAGAACTTTATTTTGTATAAATGTTAACATATCTTTTTCATTAGACTGTATATCTTTTAAAGCTCTATAAATATTATCATTTTGAGATATTTCAGTTTCATATTTAGAAATAATAGGAAGACACTCTTCATGAACTTTTCTAGTTGTTTCAGAGTTTTTTACTGAATCAATATGAAAAATTGGTGTAACAAAATCACTAATGCTCTCCCCTATTTCTTGATAAGGTGTTACAAAATTTTTATAAGTTTTATTCTCTATTTCTAATAAATCGTTTATCTCTTTTCTACTTGAAGTTAATAATTGTTCTAATAAGTTTTTTGAATCTTCTAAGTTTTCTAAATTAAATTCTTTAAACATTTTTTATCCTTTTTTATTTTTTAAATTGTAGAGTAAAACCTCTATCAAATTTTTCATAGTCTTTGTAAAATGTAGAAACTTTTGTATCAAAGTTTTTAAAATATTCTTCTAAAGGTTTCTTTTGATCATATCCCATTTCACATAGTAGATATTCAATATTACGTTCATTAGTTTGATCAATAATATCTTTTAATAGTTCATCCCCAATTTTGCCACCAAATAAAGCATTTGATGGTTCATATTTTACATTATCAGGTAATTTATAATCATCTGCTATATAAGGAGGATTTGATATTGTCATAGTAATATCTTCTTCATTTACATTTTCATATAAATTACTAAGTCTGAACTCAATTTTATGCTCAACATTGTGTTTAATTGCATTTGACTTTGCAAGCTCTAATGCTTTTTCATTAATATCAACTGCAATTATTTGAATATCTTCTATAAGCAAAGCTAACATTACAGATATAATTCCAGAGCCTGTACCAATTTCTAGTAGCTTTACTGGTTTATTTACCTCTTTTAGTATTTCTAAAGCATTATCAACTAAAAGTTCAGTTTCTGGTCTTGGTATTAAAACACCATCTTTTACATTAAAATTCTCACCATAAAATGTAGCTTTATTTATAATGTATTCAATTGGATAATTTGTCTCTCTTTTTTTTATAAGTTTTTCAAGCTCTTTTTCAAAAGCAAACTCTTTATTATAATTAAGATGAAGCCATATTGTATTTTGTTCTAGTAAGTGCAACATTAAGATCTCTACTTCTTTTGCAGGAATATGTGTTACAAACTTTAATCTTGTGCTGTATTTTTTTATTGTTTCTTTTATTGTCATTCTTATTTATATTCCTTTAGTAAGTAGATATTATAGTATATCTACGATTATTTTTTGATAATTCTTTTTGTTTTATCCTAGTATATATAAGGCTAATTCATCGGATAATAAAAAGTTATTATTGAATATTCTATTGTTTTCTTTAAAAACTTTATTATATTCAATTAAATCATCTACTTTCTCTAACTCTTCTTTTGAAAAAAGCTCTATTTCTACTCCACAAGATGATCTAAAACCTAATAATATCTTTTCAGCTTTTATATCATCAATACTTATATCTTCAAGTTCAATATTCATTGGATTTTGAATATATTCTTCAATTTCTTTAATTGGGTATCTTCTTTGATTATTATAATATCCAACAGCACCAGCACCAATACCTAAATATTCTTTGTGTTGCCAATAGCCATAGTTATGTTTTGATTCATATTCTTTACTTTTTGCAAAGTTTGAAATTTCATATTGTTTAAAACCTGCATCTTTAATATAGTCAAATATTTCATATGATAATTCTTCATCATCAATTTTTACTGAACTTCTATCAAAGAATTTTGTTCCTTCTTCAATAGTTAGTGAGTAAGCACTAAGATGTGTAATAGGAAGCGAAAAAGCAGTATCAAAATCTTCTTTCATACTCTCCAATGTATCACCTTGAACTCCATAGATTATATCGCAATTAATACCATTAAAACCTATACGATTTGCATTTTGTATAGCTTTTATAGCAGATTTACTGTTATGCGATCTTCCTAGGAATTTTAGTTTTTCTGTATGGAAACTTTGTACTCCAAAGCTAATTCTATTAACTCCTAGTTTATTCATGTTTTCTTGCCACTCAAAAGATGCTGAATTTGGATTGGCTTCTGTCGTAATTTCTGCATCACTTGTAAGATATGGTTTAATTAATTCAAATACTTCTGTATATTCGTGATGCTTAATTGTTGAAGGTGTCCCTCCTCCTATAAATACTGTTTCAATTTTCTTATTATGTTTTTTCACATAATCATTTAATTCATTTTTCAATTGTAATTTTAATGCTTTCATATATTCTGATTTTAGATGAAATCGGTCTGTATATGAGTTAAACGCGCAGTAAAAACATTTACTGTCGCAAAAGGGTATATGTATGTATAAAAGCAATTTTTAATCCTAGTTTCTATATAATATCCGGCTAATTATAAGGGAAAATATATTTATGACTGATAAAAATGAAAATACAACATTAAATGAGACGAAAAATTACAGACCAAATGTGGCCGCAATTGTACTATCAGCTAAATACCCCCATACATGTGAAATTTTTATTGCTTCACGAACAGATGTAGAAAATGCATGGCAATTTCCACAGGGTGGAATTGATGAAGGCGAATCAGCTAAAGAGGCTTTATATAGAGAGCTAGAAGAAGAAATAGGCACAAGAGATGTAGAAATTATTGCAGAATATCCAAAGTGGGTTTCTTATGAATTTCCCCCTGCAATAGCAAAAAAAATGCATCCATTTGATGGTCAAAGACAGAAATACTTTTTAGTAAAATTAAAAAAAGGCGCAAAAATAAATATTCAAACTGAGATTCCAGAATTCAGTGAATACAAATTTGTACCAACAAAAAATATATATGATTATATAACTTTTTTCAAACGAACAGTTTATAAACAAGTTTTAAAATATTTTAGAAATGAAGGTTATATTTAGAAAGGGATTAAGATTTAAATGTTAAAAGTACTTAAATTTGGTGGAACAAGTGTGGGAACGCTTGAGCGAATCCAAAACGTTGCGAATATTATAAAAAATATAAAAGATGAGGGTCACGATGTAATTGCTGTAGTTTCAGCAATGAGTGGTGAAACAAATAAATTAATTGAATATGCAGAAACTTTTTCAAAGAAGCCAAAGGCTGATGAAATTGATATGCTTTTAAGTTCTGGTGAGAGAGTAACTTCAGCTTTACTTTCCATAGCTTTAACTGAACAAGGTTACAAGGCTACTTCTATGA
>DKNG01000242.1 GCA_002470185.1 Arcobacter sp. UBA7394
TCATGGAAAAGTGCTGCTAATCTTGTAATAGTTTTTTGATTTGGACTTAAGGACTCAAAAATACTTTTTATGTATTCATCTTCAATATTTTGTGCAAACTTAAGTGTTTTAATAGAATGAACATCAGTTGGGTGTTGATGATAACCATCAAACTGTGGTTGGTTCATTATCAACTTGCTATTTGGAATAATTACTTCTAATAGATTTGCATTATAAAGTAGTTTTATCACAGGGTATAAAGACTTTTTAAATAACATAGATTTAATATTCTTTTTTAACTCTTGTGTTTGAGTTTTTGGTAGTTTTGTTTTACTTGCATAATAGATATATGACCTGTCAAATCTAGTTACAACAGCAGGTAAAGAAATAAGCTCTTTTAAAAGTGCATTTAATGTTTTTGGTTTCGCATTAAATGATGTGTATAAAGTATTTCCAACAATATATAAATCTTTTTTAAATCTATTGTTTTTAAGTTCTTTAATATTTTTATTTTCAAAAAGCACACTTCTTGTAAACTTTTTGATCATAGTTGCAGTAAAACTATGTACAATATGAAGACACGATAGAAGTTTTGCCATACATTGACGCTCTTTTGTATATCTTGGTGTATCTTTAAATACAAGTTTTGTACTTAAATCAGGAAGAATATCAAAAGTAACTTGATCCTGTTTTTTTCTAGCAATATTATGTAAAGCATTTCTAACTCTAAAAATAAACTCTAAAGCTTGTCTATACAGTTTGAATTCTTCTTCTGTAAACTCTTTACCAATTAGATGTTTTGTATCTCTAATACCATATAGAATATTTGCCATCCAATACATCATATTTGATTCTCGAATTCCTCCAAAACCATCTTTGACATTTGGTTCCATTTTTAGGGGATATTTTAGAAGTCGATCTTTGTGTTCTTGAAGTTTTTCTAATACAAAATCTTTTTGATTTGTTTTTCTAATTTGACTTAGAATATTTTCATATCCAAACCATAAATATTTTGAACCAAAAATTAATCTTGATTCAATAATTGAACTTTTGATAGTAATATCTTCTTTTACCCCATCAGCCACTTCACTTAATTCATGTACTCTAGAGCCTAGTTTTAATCCACAATCCCAAGCAAGAGTAATAAACTCTTCCATGATTTCTTTTAGGTTATAACCTTTGATATCTTCATATAAAATCATAATATCAATATCAGAATAAATACAAAGCTGTTCTCTTCCATAGGAACCTAAAGCTACTAGTGAAATAGGAATAGAAGTACTCATTGGCTGGTATGAACCAAAATTTTTTCGTAGGATATATTTGTAAAGTTGGATTAAAAATTTATCAGTATGTTTTGTATGTTTAATAAAAAAATCTTTACCACCTGTTGTTTCAAAGGTAGTATCGATTGAGTTTACATAGTTTTTAAAATAAGTTTTAAAAACCTTAGATATCTCAAAATCTGTTGCATTATTTGAGATAAGTTCTTCTATTTGTATATTTAATTCGCTCATAATAACTCTTTATGAATATCTAATTTCTTTCTTAATGTGATTCTATTAAGTCCTAGGTGTTTTGCCACTTGGACTTGCGATTTATATTTTTTTGTTGAAGCTTTTATTAATGGCACTTCAAATAAATATAATAAATCTTTATATGAGTTTTCACCCTCTAAATGTTCACTTAGGTATCTCTCTAAAAACATTAGAATCTCTTCTTCTCCAATAGTTTCAAATAGATAAGAAAAGTATATTGATTTTCTTAAACTATGTGCATTATTTGAGATGTTAGTAATAAGTTTTGCATTTGCTACAGTTTGCATATCAAGTATTTTACTAGCTTCTTGTGAGAACTTTTGTATTAATTGTTTTGTATCATTTTCTCTTTTATATAAATCAGGAATTTCAAGATTAATTGAAAATATATCTTTGATTTTTTGATTTAATATATTTGTAGTTGAAATTGCAATCACTCTAATACTATTATCATTTATCCATTCTAAAAATAAATTAATGTTACTTATTTCTTCAATTCTATCAATGATAATTGCATCATCTTGTAAATTAATTGCATCATCTTTAATATCTTGTTGAAGGATTTTTGCATCATAGATTTTTGAGTTTGGCAATATATATTTTGCTAGGGATTTTTTCCCTACACCTAATGAACCAATAATTAGTGCATTAACATTTACAGCTTGTAATAACTTTGCTGAATTTAGTATCTCTTTTGAAATTTCATCTTGTGCGATGTAATCTTGCATATTTTTTAACCTTACTTAATATAAAGATATTATACAAAAAATTGTCTATATCTGAATTATACTGTATAAAATAAAGATAATTTTTTTTAATTGTATATAAAATAACCAAATATTTATATTATGAATAATTAGATAATTTTTTAGTTGACTTCTATGCTTATTGTATGTAAAATGTAAAGTTAAATTATATTTTGAAAAGAAAACATTATGAGAAAAAACCTATATAGAATCCCTACCATTATTACTTTTGCCATTATTACTATTTTGGCATTTTCTATGACAACTAATTATATTTATGAAAAAGAAAACCAACTATTAGATAAAAAATATACAAATCATGCTTCAAATATTCAAGACAAAATTAAGTCACAAATTCTAAAAAAGAAAAATGCAACCTTAGCTTTGACAATAACACTTGCCAATAATCCAGATATTATTAATTATGGAATGAAGAATAATAATTTAAACAGCCTATCATTATTATTAAGAGAAGAAACAGACTTTAAGAATGTATGGTTTCAAATTATTGATAAAAATGGGAAATCATTATATAGATCTTGGTCAGATAAAAAAAATGATGCTATTGTAAAGGTACGATCAGATTTAAAAAAGATGTTAAAGAAACCTAGAATAAAAAGTACTATTAGTATTGGGAAATATGATATTACTTTTAAAGCAATGGTTCCAATTTATAAAAATGGGGATTTTCTAGGAATTATTGAGTCTATTACACATTTTAATTCTATATCAAGAGGTCTTAGATTATCAGATAGTTTAGAACCTATTATAATAATTGATGATAAATATACAAAACAATTAGAAAAGAACGCTTTTACAAAAATCTTTTTGAAGAATCACTATATAGCTAATTTATCTGTAAGTAAAGAGCTTCTTAGATATCTTGATAGTCAGGATTTAAACAGCTTTCTAAATATTGAAAAATACAAGATAGATAGAGATAAGTTAGTAGTTAATACACCTATTATTTTTGAAAATAAGATGCTTGGAAATTTTTTAGTGTTTAAAAATCTAGATACTATAGATACTTCATATATAGATGAATATAAACAAAATGCCTTTTTATACTTGGGTCTTTTTGTAATATTATTAGGACTTGTTTTATATATCATTAGTTACTATCTATATTCAAAAGAGTTAAAAAAGCTATATAAAAGATTAAGAAATAATCAAAAAGAGTTAAATAAACTAAATGATTCTTTACAACAAACAGTAGATGAAGAAGTTAGTAAAAACTATGAAAAAAACAAAATGCTTTTCCAACAAAGTAAGATGGCTGCAATGGGGGAGATGATTGGTAATATTGCACATCAATGGAGACAACCTTTATCAGTTATCACAACTGCTGCAACTGGAATGAAATTAAAAAAAGAGATAGGTATTTTAAATGATCAAGAGTATGTTGAATCAATGGATATGATTGTGAATTCTGCTAATTATTTATCAAATACTATTGAAGATTTTAGAAACTTTTTCTCTCCAAGTAAAAACAAGAATATTTTTAAATCTGAAGAATTAGTAGAAAAAGTATTCAATTTAATTCACTCAGAGTTTAATAGTAAAAATATAGTAGTTATTACAAATATTTATGATTTCGAAGTATATACATATGAAAATGAGTTATTACAAGTAATGATTAATTTATTGAATAATGCAAGAGATGAATTAGTAAATGTTGAAGATTATGATAGTAGATTTATATTTATGGATTTTTATGAAAAAGATGAAAATGCAGTTATCAAAATAAAAGATAGTGCAGGTGGAATTCCTAGTGATATTATTGATAGGATTTTTGAACCATATTTTACAACAAAACATCAATCTCAAGGTACAGGAATTGGACTATTTATGAGTGAAGAGATTATCTCTAAACACATGAATGGGGACATAGAAGTGGCAAATGAGACTTTTAATTATAAAGACAAAACCTATACAGGAGCTGCCTTTACATTAAGTATTCCAATGAATGATAAAACTATTTAGGTTTTTTATTGGAGAAATGAATAAATACTGTAAGTGATACTAAAATTAATGCAATTCCTGCTATTAAATAGAAAGCATTTATCATTTTTTCATAATCATTAATTGCAATTTTAAATACAACAATAAGTGCTTCAATAGATAAAGCAATAATAATCGTACTTAAAAACTTTGTTAATATCTTAGTCTCAACTTTTGAGTTTTTAGAGTAAGATTTGAAAAATACTTCTTGTTCTAGTATTGTTTTTGCTAGATCAAATATTGCAATACTTAGAGTTAATGCAATAATTGGTTTAAATATCATTTCTAAAGATATAGTACTTTTTGCAAATACATAATAAACAAAATCATATAATGAAAATCCAATAGTAACCATTGCTAAAATCATCATAGAAAAACCAGCAAATACATAAAAACCTTTTGTTAAAGAGTGAAAAGGTTTATTTAGTTCAAGTAGGTTTAATTTCTCAAGTAAAATATCAATTCTAAAATCTAAGAATATAATCTCATCACCTTCTTTGATAGTAACTGTAACACAATTGTTTCTAGTAGCAATAGAAATATAAGGCGTAGAAAAAGCAATATTATCATCTTTAAATTCTAATTTTGAGATAAGGTAAGACCTATTTTTGTCTTTGGCTTCTTCGTCTATTTTATTTCTATAGTAGTTTGCTGAGGTCTGAATCTTTGTATCTTTGTTTGTAAAATAAATTAATTCAAGTGAAGGAAAAAGATTAAATAGCTTTGAAAACTCACTTTTTTTATGAGGTGTTAATTCTCCAAGGTTTCTAATACTTTCTTGTAAAAAGAATTCAATTTCTTCTTTATGTTGTTTGTAGGTTTCTATGAATTCTTTCATTTTTTATCCTGTAATGATTTTTATAATTATACACCTACTTAATTAATAATCATATTTTCTTTTGGTTATTATTTATACAATAAAATTATTTTTGTATATATTGTTTACTATACTAAACGAAATAATAATTCTTATAAGCAAATTGACTTAGATCAAGAGATAAGTTTATTTTTATTATGCTAGTATCACAATTAACGTTATATTATTAAAAAATAATAAATAAATAGGGGAGTTGTATGAAGTTTAATCCAGATACAAAATCTAGATTCAGAATTCTAAAAGGTGGAAAAATTTCTTTAATTGTTTCAGCTTTATTATCTAGTGCTACAATAAGTTTTGCTGCACCAAGTGGGGGTGTAGTTACAAGCGGAACTGCTAATATTAGTGTAAGTGGTACTACTACAAATATTAATCAAGCTAGTCAAAAAGCCAGTATAAATTGGAATAATTTTTCAATTGCTACAAATGAAACTGTAAATTTCAATCAACCAAATATTAATTCTATTACTTTAAATAGAGTAGTTGGTAATGAAAGAAGTGTTATAAATGGGGCTTTAAATGCAAATGGTCAAGTTTGGCTACTAAACTCAAATGGTATTCTATTTGGTAAAAATGCTAGTATCAATACAGCTGGATTATTAGCAACTACTTCAAATATTAGTGATGCAAATTTTAATGCAGGAAATTATACTTTTGAAGGTGCTAGTGATAACTCAGTTATCAACTTAGGAACTATTGATATTTCAGATTCTGGTTATGCAACATTACTTGCAAAAGAGGTTTCTAATGAAGGAACAATTAAAGCTATTCGAGGAAAAGTAACTTTAATTGGGGCATCTAAAGTAAATATAAACTTTAATGGAAACTCTTTAGTTAATTTAACAGTTGAAAAAGGTGTATTAGATGCACTTGTTGAAAATAAAGGAGCCATTTATGCTGATGGCGGAGAAATTTATTTAACAACAAATGCAGTTGATGAACTATTAAAAGGTGTAGTTAATAATACAGGTATTGTTGAAGCTAAAAGCTTAGATGATATGATGGGAAAAGTAGAATTATTTGCCCATGGTGGTACTGTAAAAGTTGATGGTACACTTAGCTCTGAGGGTGGATTTATTGAAACTTCAGGAAGACAGTTTGAAATTGAATCAAGTGCAAGAATTGAAACTTCTCATTGGTTAATTGACCCTGTAAATATTACAATAGATAACACTTTAGCAACAGCAGTTGAATCAGCATTAAATAGCGCTGATGTAACAATAACAACTGATGGTGGAAACACTCCTGATACTTCAAGTGGTGAGAGTGGAAGTACTGGTAATATTACTCTTGCTTCAAATATTACAACGGGAGCTTTATCTGCTGATAGAACCTTAACTATTGATGCACATAATGATATTATTTTTAATGATGGAATTTCTATTGATGCAACACAAAATAGTAATAGTAATAAATTAAATGTTGTTTTAAATGCAGATAAAGACAATAATGATAGTGGAAGTATTATTTTAAAGGGTACTAGCGGAGCTAGTATTAAATCAAATAATGGTGATGTTAATTTTAATGGAAAACTTGAAAGTGATGTAGCAAATGAATCACCTTTATCTATTGATGCTGGAACTGGAACTATCGCTTTTGATAATGATGTAGGTGAAAATAGAGCTTTAAAATCTTTAACTACTACAGCACAGTATGTTGATTTTGGTTCAAAAACTGATTATGTAAATACTTTAGATGAACAAGTATATAATGCAAAAGTTAGATTAACAGGAACGGCGCAGTTTACAAATGCAAGTTTTGAAGATGGTACTACAAATGGTTGGTCTGTTTTTAATAATCAAATTTATCTAAATGGTGCAAATGGAAGTAAACTTGGTGGTTATGCAACTCCTAATGATACTGTATTCCCTGCAACAACTGCGGGTTCTGGAGCAAAAGATAATCACTCTTTTTCTGGTTCTTTTACTTCTGAAATTTCAACTGATGTAGATGCTTCAAGTGGTACATATTCTTTAAAAATGAGATCAAGTGGAACTTCTGCTAGTTATGGAATTATTCATGGGTCTTCTGTAATTAGTGATTCAACTGTTAGTTTAGAAGCTGGTGGAACTGTATCTTTTAAATGGAAAGCAGCAGGTGGTAGTGATGCTTATGATGTATTTGGATATATTTTAAATACAGCAACAGGTGCAACTCAAATTATTCTAAATGAAACAGGAGCTAGTGGAAGAGCATCTACAAATTGGGATACTTCTTCTGTAACTGTTAATAACTCTGGTAACTATAAGTTTGCCTTTATCTCTGGATCTTGGGATGCTTCAGGTGGTAGAGCATTAGGTGCTCAA
>DKNG01000035.1:0-1654 GCA_002470185.1 Arcobacter sp. UBA7394
GTTTCATCTTTGATATGTTTTAGGGTTTTATTTTTTAGGTCATTTATACCATTGTGAGGGTCAAGAAGTTTATCTTCAAAATAATCATACCCAATAGCATTAATAGTGAAATCTCTTCTTATACTAGCTTCTTCAAAAGAGAGATTAGCATTTGTTGTTACTTCAAAATCTTGGTGAGAATTTCCTACTTTCTTCTCAGTTCGAGCAAGTGCAAAATCAAAATCATATCCATCAACGCTTAGGATTAAAACTCCAAAGGATTTACCTACAAGTTTAACACTACCATATTTACTCAAAGTTTTTTCAATAAGCTCCAAAGAGTCTACTAAAAAAATTTCTATATCAAAATCTTTACAAGGAATTCCAAGAAGTGTATCTCGAACACATCCACCTACAACAATTGGTTTAGCACCAATTGATTGTAAGTCTTTTAGAATAGTTTGTAAAACTACAGGAAGATTAATCATTTTTATGTAAATGAAGGTCTTGTTGTGGGTAAGGAATAGAAATATTCTCTTCATCAAATCTTAATTTAACAGTTTCTGTTAAACCAAATTTTACATCCCAATAATCAGGAGTATTAACCCAAGCTCTAACTACAAAGTTTACAGATGAATCAGCTAATTCTGAAACTGCAACTGTAATACCTCTATCAACTAATACTTTTTCATTAGAAGATACAATATCATTTAAAACTTCTTTTGCTTTTTTAATATCGTCGTCATAACCAATACCAACTACTAAATCAACTCTTCTAGTTGAATGAGCATTAATATTAATGATTGAACCACTTGTAATTGCTCCATTTGGAATAATGATTTTTTGGTTATCAGGAGTAATAAATACTGAGTTAAAAATCCCAACTTCTGAAACAGAACCAGTTACACCAGCAGCATTTACAACATCACCAACTTTAAATGGTTTGAATAAAATGATCATAACACCAGATGCAAAGTTACCAAGAGAGTCTTTTAATGCTAAACCAATAGCTAAACCAGCAGCACCTAAGATTGCTAAGAATGATGTAGTTTCAACACCTAGTTCTGATAATGATGTTAAAATAACAACTATCATTAAAATGTAATAAACAATATTCTCTAAAAACTTAATTAGAGTTTCATCCATTCCTTTTACTTTTCTAAGAACAGTTACTAATAAATTTGTGATTTTTTTAGCTAGCCATTTTCCTACTAAGAAAATAACTAATGCCATAATTAAAGAGAAAGCATATCCACCTAATATTTCAACAATATTTTCTGGAATATATGAACTAATTGTATTAGTTACATTTTCAACATTTTTTTCCATTGGAATTCCTATATGTATAATTTTTACGAATTATACATATAAGTAAGTTAAAAGATTATTTAAGAAGCTCTGAAAGTTTAGATACAGCCTCTTCTAAAGATACATCAGTTTTATCGCCAGTCTTTCTATCAACGATTTCTACCATACCTTCTTTAAGTTTTTTACCAATTACGATTGCATAAGGGAATCCAATAAGTTCGAAATCACCTATTTTAAATCCGAATCTCTCTTTTTTTCTATCATCAATAATAGTAGAAATTCCTGCTGCTTTTAAACCTTCATAGATTTTCATTCCAGCATCTAATTCTTCATCTTTTTTAGCATTTGATACAATTACATCTACTAA
>DKNG01000035.1:1850-3277 GCA_002470185.1 Arcobacter sp. UBA7394
ATATGTCCAGCTTCAATACCTTTAGTGTATTCAAGTTTTCCACCACAACAAGAACAAGAATCACCTTCTTGAACAGCAATTAAATCAGCAAAATTTAGATCTTCTATTGTAGTTAAATCAACACCTGTAAAGTGATAGTTCTCTTCGTTTGCACCACAAACAAGGTTATTATCAGCTTTTAATTCTTGATCAACAACTACTTTAACATCTTTTGGTAAATCAATAATTCCACAATAACCAGCAACTAATCCAGCTTTTACAATATCTTCTTCTGAAGCATCTTCAAGCTCTAAAGCGCCAATAGAGTTACAAGCTTTAGTCTCTTCAAGTTCATCACATCCTCTTACAAAGAATACAACTACTTCACTACTTTCTTCAAAGATAGCTTTTTTGATTACTGCTTTCATTGAGTAATAAGAATCTGCATTTAAGAAAGTACTTACTTCTTCAATTGTTTTGCAATTAGGAGTTTCTACTTTTGTTAATTCAGCTGTTTCAAGAGCGTCTTTAGTATTTGGTTTTCTAGTAGCTGCTTCAATATTTGCACCATATTCACAATCAGGACAAACAACAATTGTATCTTCACCTGAATTTGCAAGAACGTGGAATTCTTTTGAACCAGAACCACCAATAGCACCAGAATCAGCATCAACAACTCTAAAGTCTAAACCTAATCTAGTGTAAATTCTTTTATAAGCTTCTTCCATTACTTCAAATTCTTTTTGTAGACACTCAGTAGAGTCATGGAAAGAGTAAGCATCTTTCATTAAAAATTCTCTACCTCTCATAAGTCCAAATCTAGGTCTTGCTTCATCTCTGAATTTTAAGTTAATATGATAAAGATTTACAGGTAAGTTTTTATATGAAGTAATTCTATTTTTTACCATATTTACTACAGATTCTTCATTTGTTGGAGATAATACATACTCTCCATGTTTTCTATCTTTGAATCTTAAAAGTTCATTACCCATTGTTAAGTTTCTACCTGATTCTTCCCAGTAAGACATTGGAGTTACAAAAGAACATAACATTTCATTTGCACCTGTGTTATCCATTTCTTCTTTTACAACAGCTCTAATTTTGTCTAGAACAATTTTTCCTAAAGGTAAAAAATCATAAAGTCCTGCACCAGACTGAGAAATAAATCCTCCTCTGATTAAAAATTGATGAGAAACTAGTGTTGCATCACTTGGTGTTTCTTTAGTTGTTGGCATAAACATTCTGCTAAATTTCATTCATTTTTTCCTAATTTTATTTAATTTTTTACTAAGTGTTCACATTTTAAATCATCTGATGAATCATCATTAATTCCAAACATTCTTTGAACTGTTCCTAATACAATATCACACTCCATATTCTTTGAAATGTCTTTTAATTGTCTAGAAGGTGAGTGTAAATACTCAGTTATTACAGTTTCACAAAGCTTT
>DKNG01000263.1:0-1235 GCA_002470185.1 Arcobacter sp. UBA7394
TCACCTATATTCATACCAAGTGGCATGTGCCATAAGTCGTAATAAGCCTGACCTAGACTAGAGTTTGCAACAATAACAGCAGCAACAGTTGCAATAAAAAGAAGAACACCACTTAGGGCTTCTTTGTTAATAAACTTTTCTAGGGTAATTAATGGATGCATCATAAGTATTTCCTCTTAAATTATTTTAAACAGTTTGGACAAATGCCTTTTATAATAATATTATCAACTTGATAACCTTGAAGATTGAAATCTAATTTTTCGTGAATACATTCAATGTTTGAACATACAGAACAAATAAAGTGAGAATGTTTGATTTTTTGAATTTCAAAATATCTTTTTTTATCATTTGATTCAAAAGAATTAATAATATCTTCTTCTTCAAACTTAGTTATATTTCGATAAAAAGTTGCCTTATCCATAGATAATTGGTCTTTTATATCTTCATAAGACAGAGGTTTATCAGATTCTAATAAGATTTCTAAAATTGCTTTTCGTGCCGTAGTTAGTTTTATATTTTTTTCATGTGTTAATGTTTCTATATTCATGGATAATATTATATCTAGTTATTTTTAAACTCAGTTGTGTATGAATAGAGGAAATTGAATATTACTTTTAAGTCAAATAGTCATATACTATTTTGATACATTTTTATTAGGATAAACAAACCTCTTTATGCCAGTAAAGAGATTTGAATATTTTTATTTAAAACTTGATGTTTATAGAATGCATAGCATTTTGAATATCATCAAGGTTACCTTGATCAAAAGATGCTGCTGCATATTGTATTTTGTAAGTTACATCTTTTGCAATTTTATATTGAAGTCCTAGGTTGTATTCAGTAATTTCTAGGTCTTTATTTAAGCTATTAAGAGTAGCTTTTTTTATTGAGTGTGAAGCTATTGTAGCTTCAACTAGTAATTCAGGGTTAATATCATATTTAATTTGTCCAGATAATAAAACTGTATCCCCATAACCACCAACTCTACCAAGAGTTGCAATTGCACCATTTGTTGGTGATGTTAAATAAGAAGCTTCTAAATCTCCCCCAGCTACATAACCATCTTCTGTTGAAATAGCGATAGCTCCAATTTTTAATCTATCAAATTGTTTAGCAACATTTAAATACATTCCTAATGCTTCTAAATCTACTTTTTTACCACCAGAGTATTTATCTCCGCCATTTTGCTGGATTTGTGCTTGTAATTCAAGTCCTGCAATTTCACCACTAGCAAA
>DKNG01000263.1:1393-3859 GCA_002470185.1 Arcobacter sp. UBA7394
GCATCATAATCACCATCTCCAGTTGAAGATCCTAATTGACCATTACTACTATTATAAGCACCTTCAACAGCTTTGTAATCAAATCCGTATAATAAAGTATTTTCAATACCTGTATATCCTATAAATGCTAAATCAATTTTATCATTGTGAGAACCATAAAAAGGTGTTCCATAAGTATCATTAACTCTACCTGCATAAACAAAGAAGTCTTTTAATGGTACAAGTACACTTGCTTCATCCCATTCAACATTTTTATCACTTGTTTTTCCCCAAGTATCATTATCTAAAACAACTCTTGAATGAATTTTCACCCCTGAGTCTGTTGTAGTATTAAGGTTTATTCTTATTCTAGAGTCATAAGTCTCTTTTGCTTTATCACTATTACTTGTGATTCCCGAAGTTGAAATACCTCTTACTCTTGCATCACCTTCAATTTCTAAGTTTGATAAAAGACTTAATTCAGCACCTAATGCTGAAGACGATATTACTAATGATGTAGCTACAGATGCTAATCTTTTCTTATTCATATTCTTCTCCTCTTTTTTTGTTTTAAATGTTTGCTTATTAATTTACTATTTACAAATTCGCAAAAACTCAATAGTAAAATTAATAAGCTGTGTTGCGCACTATATAAATACTTTGAAAATTGCTTTCAAAACATTTTGTGAGGGAAGTATATATTGGAATTATAGCTCATAAATAGCCTATTTATGGGCTTTGGGGTCAGGTCATGAATTTCCACCTTTTTGAATAATCTTGGAAATACTAGAGCTTGAAAGATTTAAATAAAGTGAGATTTCGCTTTGTTTATAACCCTTGTTAAAGGCTAGTAATATTCTTTTATTTCTATCTTTTTTTGATTTTGAATCTCTAAAAATTGTATATAAACTCTCAGTTTTTTCTTTGATTACTTTTTCTTTTTTTAGAATAAACTTCTCTTTTCTAAACTCATCTATTATTTTTAATTCATCCTCACCAAAGGGCTTTTCTAAGTACTGGGCTAATTCTTTTTTTGTAAATCTATTAAGAATAAAAGAATTTTTTGAACAGTCCAAAATATTATTATTGAAAATTCTATATGAAGATGAATATTTATATTCTCCTATATTGTATGAAAGCTCTTCAAAAACTGGAGTAGATTCTATATATCTATATATTGTATGTAAGTATTTTATATTTGAAATGTACCAAGATTTATATCTATCTTGCCATAATGTACCAGATCTAGAATATTTTTTGTTGTAATACATAGAATACATTGAGTTTAATTGTCTCATTGCTAGGGAAAGATTTGTTGTGAAATTTTGGATGAGTAAATGATAAGAGTCTTTTGTAATACAGTAGGAATGAATTATTAAATTATACCTATTGGACACCTCTTGTAAAATTTCAATAAACCTATCTTTGTCTTCATGGGATTTCAATATTTTTTTGTTGTCAATAGAAATATTATTTATATGATGAAAACCGGGTATTTCTATTCTTCTTTTTCTTGACATTATATTTCTTCTCCTTGTATATAATTCATTTTTATTATAAAAAACTATGAGTTTAGACTTTTATGTATATGTTAATTATGGATTTTATCTTAAAGTATACTTGAGCAATATAGCCTTCATATAGCTATTAAATGTATGTGTTTATGAAAAAAAGGCGTTAAAAATAGCTTTTACAACTAAGTTGCATTAAAGAATATTTTTAATATTATTCCAAATATGCAACTCAATCGCAAAAAATAAAAGGATAGTTTATGAAGAAGATTTTATTAGCTTTATTTTCACTTTCGGCAGTATTACTAGCAAAAGAAGTAACTGTTAGTATTTTACCTCAAAAATATTTTGTAGAAAAAATAGCAAAAGATAAAATAGATGTAAACGTAATGGTAAGAAAAGGGTTTTCACCAGCAACTTACGAACCAAAAACATCACAAATGAGAAAATTAGCAAAATCAGAAATATATTTTTCAATTGATGTACCATTTGAAGATGTGTGGTTAGAAAAATTCAAAAATTCAAATAAAAATATGTTAGTAGTTGATACAGATGAAGGTATCAAAAAACTAGAAATGAAAGCTCATGAACATCATGAAGAAGAAAAACATGAGGAACATGATGGACACGACGACCATGAAAAGCATGATGATCACGAGAAACATGAAGAACATGGAAAACACCATGATGAACACGATGACCATGAAGAAGAAAAACATGAAGAACATGCAGGACATGACCATTCAGGTTTAGACCCTCATATTTGGCTTGACCCAGTTTTAGTAAAAGTACAAGCAAAAAATATTTATGAAGCATTAGTTAAAATTGATGGAGCTAATAAAGAGTTCTATTTAGCAAACTACAAACAATTTGTAAGTGAATTAGAAGCTTTAAATAAAGAATTAAAAACAATTTTAGCAGGTTCACATGATAAAGCATTTATGGTATTTCACCCATCTTGGGGATACTTTGCAAA
>DKNG01000106.1:0-2452 GCA_002470185.1 Arcobacter sp. UBA7394
TAATATTTCATTATCTAGTTCGTATTTAAAACTATTAGATAAAGGAAGTAGTGATTTTATTCTTCCAGAGATTAAAAACTATAGTGATCACTTGGAGTATTTACAAGATCAGTTTTTCAAAATAGATTTAGCACAACAGTTAAATGTAGTAAAGAAAAACTTTGATGTAAATTCACCTAGTTCAAATAGATTGAAATCAAAATTAGTTTTATTAGAGAATAGAATTAAAGAGAGAGTAAAAGTTACTAATAACTCTATTATGTTAGAAGACTTCTTTAGTGAGAATGAACTAAGTGAAAAAGAACAGACTTTGTTTCTAGCTTTATTAAAAGAAGAGTATTCAGGTGGTGATGGTTCAATAAGAGATATGAATGCTTTAATTGAATTAATTTCATCAGATGATTATGAAAAAATCAAATATAGATCTTTATTAGAAGAGAGCTCAAACTTAGTATCTAAAACACTAGTTGATTATGATGAGGTTCTTACAGCCTTTGGTGGAATAAACAGAAACTTCTATATTCCAGATGAGGTTTTATACAAAATCTCTCATCCAACAAAGAAAAAAACTAGAAGATCTAAAATCAAATTAGACTCTATTATTAAAGACCAAGATACATTTGAGTTAATCACAACTACTAAAGATTTAGATGATGTAGTTTTAAATGATAAAACAAGAGAGACTTTAGATGGTCTTTTAAAACAAGTAGACAAAGATGTTATAGGAAGACTTAAACAGTGGGGATTAAAAGATAAGAAAAAAGGTATTGAAGCTAAGATCATCTTTTATGGAGTAGCTGGAACTGGTAAAACAATCACAGCTTTAGCTATGGCTAAATCTCTTAAAAAAGAAGTACTTAGTTTTGACTGTTCAAAAATTCTTTCTATGTATGTAGGTGAGAGTGAAAAGAATGTAAGAGCTATTTTTGATAAATATTATGAGTTAAGAGAAACAACAAAATCTGAACCAATTTTATTATTAAATGAAGCAGACCAATTCTTAAGTTCTAGAACATCAGGTGCTGGTAATGGTAGTGATAAAATGCATAACCAAATGCAAAATATTTTCCTAGAACAAATTGAAAGATTTGATGGAATTTTAATAGCTACTACAAACTTACTAGAAAACCTAGATAAAGCATTTTCTAGAAGATTCAATTATAAAATAGAGTTTATAAAACCAAATAAAGAACAAAGAGTTACTTTATGGTCGAAGCTTTTACCAGAAGCTCTTCCTTTAGCTGAAGACTTTGATATTGAAAAACTAGCAAAACATGAATTAACTGGTGGACAAATCGAGTTAGTAATAAAAAATACAGCTTACAAAATAGCTATTAGTGAAGAACCTATCTTTAAAGTAGAAGACTTTGAAGAACAAATTACAAAAGAGAAAAAAGGTCAATTTGATAGTGAAAATAAAGTAGGTTTCTTTTAGGAGTTTAGGATGAAACAAATATTTCTGTTTTTAGCGCTACTTTCAAGTATAAGTGCTTATGAACAAGTAGTATTTGTTTTATCTCCAACTTTTACATCTCAAAAAGCAAAACTTATCACTTATGAAAAAGTAGATGATACTTTTATTCAAAAAACAAAAGCTATTAGTGTTAATCTAGGAAAAAATGGATTAGCATGGGGCTCTTCAAAATATAAATCATATAAAAAACAAAATCAAAGAATAAAAAAAGAGGGTGATAAAAAAGCCGTTGCTGGAGTATTTGATTTATCAATGGTTTATACCTATGAAAATAGTATTAATACAAATATGCCTTATACTCAATCAACAACTAATCACATTTGTGTAGATGATATTACAAGTGATAAATACAATCAGATAATCTATACAAAAAACAAAAATAAATACAAGAGTTATGAGAATATGCTTTTATCAAATGATACCTATAAGTATGTGATTAAAGTAGAACATAATACTTTGAATAAAAAGTCTTTAGGTTCTTGTATATTTTTACATGTACAAAATCCAAAAAAGATTTATACTTCTGGATGTACTTCTATGCTTGAGCAGAATATAAAAGATATTGTATCTTGGTTGGATAAAAAGAAAAAACCAATACTAATTCAAATACCAAAATCTTCTTGTACCCAAGTACAAAAAGATTTTTCTTTTATTGATTGTAGTATTTCTAATTAGAATTTATTTTTAGATGTTTCATCTACTAAGTCACTAGCCATTGTAGAAGTTTGAGTTGCTATCTCTTTTGTTTGTAATGCCACTTGTGCATTATTTTGAGTTGCTTGGTCTAAACTTGCAATACTAGTATTGATTTGTTCAACCCCTTGCATTTGCTCTTTTGAGCTATTTGAAATTGTATCAATAATATTTGTAGTCTGAATAATATTTTCATTTAGATTCTCGTACCCTTTATACATAAGAGTAGATATATCATCACCTTCTTTTGCTTTTATTGTAGCTCTTTCAACTAAGTCTTTAATC
>DKNG01000106.1:2590-2878 GCA_002470185.1 Arcobacter sp. UBA7394
TGAAAGAATATTTGTTTGGAAAGCAATCTGATCAATTACTGTAATTGCTTCGTGAATTGAGCTTACTTGCTCATTAATCTCCTGCATTGATTTACTTGTTTTTTGAGAAAGATTTTGACCCTCTTTTACAGATGATTCTAAACTCTTTGCATTAAGTAGTAAGTCATTCATTCTACTAGAGTTATCTCTCATTGTTTCAGTTATCTCTTCAAGAGATGCTGCTGTTTCTTCAAGTGAACTAGCTTGTTCTGTTGAGGATTTTGATAACATATTTACATTAGAGTTTAA
>DKNG01000106.1:2956-3726 GCA_002470185.1 Arcobacter sp. UBA7394
ATTTCATCTCCTAAGATATTAACACCTTCCATTAGGTCTTTGAAGTGTGCAGTACATGTGATATTTGCTTTTTTAGTAAAGTCTTTGTTTTGGAATGAGTGTAAAACATCTAATGTTTGAGATGTAAGACTTTGAAGAGAATTTATCATTGTGTTTAATGCATTTGTTAATTCATTGATTACTTCGTTGTTTGTTTTAGTATTAATCTTTTGTGATAAGTCACCTTTTGCAACTGATGCAACTACAGAAGAGACATTTTCTAATACTAGATTATCTTTTCTGATGTTCTCTTTGATTGTTTTGATATTCTCATTTAATTCATTCGTTAAGTGACCTATCTCATCTTTTGTACTTACTTCAATTAGTTGAGTATCACTTTGTTCTTTGTTGATAAACTTCAAGAAGTTCAATAATCCATCTTTAAATGTATCTAATGGTTTAACAATAGATTTCTCAGAGATAATAGGTACGATTATAATTAGTAGTAATAGTATTGCAAGTGTGAAACCAATAAGAGTATAAATTAGTGAATTTAAAGCCTCATTTGATTCTTTCTCTAAAGCATTTATTTTCTTTTCTATATCATCTATATAAATACCAGTAACTACAACCCAATTTAATTCTGGAATATATTTAGAAAAGGCTATCTTTTTCATTAGCTTATCTGAGTTTGGTTTCTTGTAGAAATACTCAATAAACTTATTGTCATCTTTTGCAGAATCAATTAATGCTTTTCTAAAAGCATAACCTTTTATATCTGGTTTATTTAT
>DKNG01000106.1:3818-6931 GCA_002470185.1 Arcobacter sp. UBA7394
ACCCTTTGTTTTCATAGGCGAAAAAGTAACCGCTGCCATTTAAAAACCTAGCATTAGACAATACTTCTATAGCTTTTTCCTTTGTCACATTAATATCAGACCCTTGTTTTATAATACCATTTACTATAGTAACTGCTGTTAAAATTTCATTTTTTAATAGCTCTTGTTTCTCGTGTATAATAGTTTTCTCGATGTTTTCTAGGGTGTTCTTAGAATTATTATTCATTAATGTGATTGTTGTAATACTGATTATTGCAACAGATAAAATGACAGGTAAAATTGTCAAAGCCAGAAGTTTTAGTTTAATACTTTTTACCATATAAAAAGTCCTTTGTTTGGTATTTTATTATTAATAAGTAAATAATATTTTACTAAATTAGTATTAAAATTACATAATAATTACATAAAATAACCAAAGTTATTTTAGTGTTCCTTTTGGTACCACTTTCCTGTTATTCTTAGAAAAACATTAAATTATAAGCTTAATTTTAAAAATTTAGAATACTATTTCTTGAACTAAATATAAGTGGCTATTTATTAGATATTGGATACTATTATAGACCTATAAAAAAAGAAAACTTTTTAATTAAAGAAGGATTAATACAATGACACACATGGAGTTTGCCCATCCTTATTTTGGTGCATTTATTATGTTCGTAGTTACCTTTGTTGCATTTGGTGCTACGGTATGGCTATCACGATTTGTTAGCCGTAAAATCGCAAGGCTTGACACTGAAAAACTGAAGACAACATTATATGAATGTGGACCAGAAGTTACAAAACAACCCAATACAATTTCGACGCAATTTTATTTAATAGCATTGCTTTTTATTCTATTTGATGTAGAAATCATTTTTATGTTCCCATGGGCTATTAACTTTAAGCTTCTTGGATGGTTTGGATTTATTGAAATGTTACTTTTCATCACATTATTAGCAATTGGATTTTTATATGCTTGGAAAAAAGGAGCCCTTGAATGGCACAGCATAAAGTAAATTATTTACAAGACGGTGGCGCACCAATTAAGTTAACAACTATTGATAAGTTAGTTAACTTTGGTAGATCAAATTCTATTTGGCCTATGACTTATGGTTTGGCCTGTTGTGCCATTGAGATGATGGCTACTGGTGCATCTCGATATGACTTCGATAGATTCGGAACTATTTTTAGAGCCTCTCCTAGACAATCAGACTGTATTATCATCGCAGGAACTCTTACAAAAAAACATGCAGAGTTCATGCGAAGACTATATGACCAAATGCCAGATCCAAAATGGGTAATCTCAATGGGATCATGTGCTAACACTGGTGGAATGTTTAATACTTATGCAACTGTTCAAGGTGCAGATAGAATTGTACCAGTTGATATTTATCTTCCAGGATGTGCTCCTAGACCTGAAACATTACAGTATGCACTTATGACTTTACAAAAGAAGATTAGAAAAGAATCAATTTTTAGAGCACATAAGAAGAAGAGGTTAGTGTAATGAGACAGTATAAAAACAAAGATAATGCACAAAAACAAGCCTATTTTACTGATAGATTTCATGTAGTACCAAGTTTACCAAGACTTGCTCCTTCAAGTGATGAACAATTTGCTAAAGATTATGAAGAGTTCAGTAATTGTATTAATGTAAGCGATGCTTATATTGAACATACTCACTTAGTAATGATTATTAATAAAAATGCAATAGTTGAAGCAATGACGTTCTTAAGAGATGAATTAGAATACGATATGTTAATGGAACTTTCTGCTATTGATTACCTGAGCGCTAAAGACGGTTATGAAGTTTTCTATGAAATGTTATCACTTTCAAAACATAAAAGACTAAGAATTAAATGTTTCTTAGGAAAAGATGAAGCTATTAATTCTGTTACATCTGTTTTCAAATCAGCAAACTGGTCTGAGAGAGAAATGTACGATATGTTAGGTGTAAAAGTTGAAGGTCACTTCAACATGAAAAGAATCATTATGCCAGATGATTGGTATGATCACCCACTTAGAAAGACTTACCCTCTTCAAGGTGATGAGGCCGCTTCATGGTATGAAGTAGATAAAATCTTTGGAAAAGAAGCTAGAGATATTATTGGACCTGAACAAAGAGATCCAGCTGCAATCGATAGATATGATACTACTAGATTTGCAAGACTAGGACATGAAGTTCCTTACGAAACAGATATTTCTGAATTTGAACCTGAAACTGCTATTTCTTACCAAGAAGATGATATCAGTGGAATTATGAAAAAATTAAAACCTGAAGAATCAGTTGTTTTAAAAAGAAGAAGGTAGAGAAATATGCAACAACCAAATAGATTAAAACCTTTCTTTGAAAATATTCATTTCGAGAGAGAAGACAATACAATGATGGTGAACTTTGGACCACAACATCCATCTGCTCACGGTCAGTTAAGACTAGTATTAGAACTTCAAGGTGAAGAAGTAGTTAAATCAAGACCATTAATTGGATACCTTCACAGAGGTATGGAGAAAATGGCTGAAAATATGATTTATAATGAATTCTTACCAACTACGGATAGAATGGATTATATTGCTGCTACTTCAAATAACTATGGATATGCTTTAGCTATTGAAAAATTACTAGGAATTGAAGCTCCAAGAAGAGCTGAAATTATTAGAACAATGCTTTTAGAATTAAATAGAATCACTTCTCACTTATTCTGGTTAGCAACTCACGCATTAGATGTTGGTGCTATGTCTATGTTCCTTTACTGTTTTAGAGAAAGAGAATATGCAATGGACTTAATTGAAGACTATTGTGGAGCTAGACTTACTCACTCAGCAGTTAGAATTGGTGGAGTTCCTTTAGACTTACCATCAAACTGGACAGCTGATTGTTTATCATTCTTAGATATTTTACATACAGAATTAGAAAAGTATGAAGGTTTATTAACTGAGAATAGAATCTGGAAAATGAGACTTGAAAATATTGGTGTTATTACACCTCAAATGGCAAAAGAATGGGGATGTTCAGGAATTGCTTTAAGAGGTTCTGGAATCAAATGGGATTTAAGAAAAGAGATGCCTTATGGAATCTATGATGAATTAGATTTTGATATTCCTGTTTCTTACACAAATGACTCTTATGGTAGATA
>DKNG01000106.1:6990-9759 GCA_002470185.1 Arcobacter sp. UBA7394
CCTATGTATGATGAAAGTGAATGTCAATTAATGGCTCACGCTCCTGAGTATATTTCAGCTCCAAAAGAGCAAATTATGACTCAAAACTACTCTTTAATGCAACACTTCGTACTTGTAACACAAGGTATGAGACCACCAAAAGGTGAAGTATATGTTGCTACTGAGTCACCAAAAGGTGAATTAGGATATTTCGTAGTAAGTGATGGTTCTCCATACGCTTATAGAATGAAAATTAGAACACCAAGTTTCCAACATACAGCAATTCTTGAAGAATTATTAGTTGGATTACAGTTAGCCGATGTTGTTACTTTAATTGGTAACTTAAACATTGTATTCGGTGAAATTGATAGATAAGGGAAATAGGAAATGAAAAGATTTGATTTAAGACCTTTAAAAAATGATTTCTACGACAGAATGTTAGAGCTAATGGATAAACAAATTGTTGAGGGTGAAACTGCAATTATTATGTTTGAAATTGGTGATTTCGAAAACATTCAGAAATCTGCGGATGTTATTTATGAAGCTGGATATACATTAATGAACTCAATCAAGTTTAATGAAGTTGATTGGACTTTAGTAGTTAAAAAAGTAAAACCAGAACCAAGAGAAGTTGAAGAAGCTGAGGAAGCAAAATAATGGATAAAAAAGAAATTATTGCTAAAAGTGATTTTGTAATCACACTTGGTTCAATGCTTGCTGATAACAAAGAACCTGTAAGAAATTCTATTATTGAATCAATTGCTAAAACAAATGCAAAGTTTGTGTATATGCACCCAATTGATAATATTGATTTAAAACTTTACTATACACAATTTATTAAATATGAAGTTGGTAGTGAAGAGGGTATTTGTGCTCTGTTTTTAGATGCTTTTGTAAAAGAATCTGATGAGAATACACAAAAATATATCAATAATTTAGATTTAGGATATATCTCTGCTGAAAGTTCTGCTGGAGAAGAAGAGTTTGAAGAAGCTTACGAAGCATCTTCAAATTGTACTTTTAAAACTCTAGTAATTGGTGACGATTTAATTGAACATGATAGAGTAGAAAATATTATTAGATTTATCTCTCTAATCAAAAAATATACTGACTTTAATGTAATTGTTTTAAATGATGAATTTGAAGCAAAAATTAACGCATGTGAAAATATTGATTTAGAAGAAGTAGAAGATTTAAAATCATACAATGGAACGGTTTTATACAGACTAGTTGATGAAGAATCTAATGAAGATTTACTTTGTAGTCAAACATTTGCAAATATTGCAAAAGTTAAAAATAATGATGAAGTATTTATTAACTACAAAAATGAAAAAATCAAAAGAACTTTAAAAGTTGATGAGAAGTTAAACGGTACAGTATCTATTGCTAAAATAGCTGCTTCAAATGAAGAGATTTTTAACGATTATAGATACAAGCAAGTAAAAATTGAAAAGGTTGATGCATAATGAGTGACATGATTACATTAACAATGGACGGTAAATCTATAGAAGCTAAAAATGGTGAATCTATACTTAACGTAGCAAGAGCAAATGATGTTTTCGTTCCTGCTGTATGTTATTTAACAAGATGTTCACCAACACTAGCTTGTAGATTATGTCTAGTTGAAGCTGATGGAAAACAAGTATACGGATGTAATACTAAAGTTAAAGAAGGAATGGACGTTACAACTGTAACTGAAAATATTTCTAAAGAGCGAAGAGCTATTATGGAAGTTTACGATGTAAATCATCCATTACAGTGTGGAGTTTGTGACCAAAGTGGTGAATGTGAACTTCAAAACTACTCTTTATATATGAATGTTGATAAACAATCATACTCTATTAGAGATATTCATAGACCAACACAACACTGGGGTGTTATGAACTATGATCCTGCTTTATGTATTATGTGTGAGAGATGTGTAACTGTATGTAAAGATATGGTTGGATCAAACGCTCTTTCTACAGTTAAAAGAGGTGCTGATGCAATTGATAAGACATTTAAAGCAGAAATGCCAAAAGATGCTTATGCAATGTGGAATAAATTAAACAAATCTTTAATTGGTTATGATGCGGATGCCTGTACAAACTGTGGTGAGTGTATCTCAGCATGTCCAGTAGGTGCTTTAGTTTCTCATGACTTCCAATACACTTCAAATGCTTGGGAATTAAAGAAAATTCCAGCAGTAAATCCACACTCATCTGATTGTGCATTTATGTATTACGAAATCAAACAAGAATCAATTGATAATCATGCACAAAAGAGAATTTATAGAGTTACAAATGAACCTCATTTCTCAACTGTAAATGGTGCAGCTAGATTTGCCTATGATTTTGAAAACAAATGTGAAGCAAAAGACGAAGCGGCATTTAATGAAGCAGTAGAAGCATTCAAAAAAGCAAATACAATTAAATTCAACTCATTTATTACAAATGAAGAAGCATTAATCTTACAAAAAGTAGCTAATAAAACTGGTGCTAAACTTGTAAATGAAGATGCAAGAAGATATCAAGAGTTCTTAGCTAACTACACAAGTACTTCTGGTAAATCTTTATACTCTTCAACTCTTACAGAAGTACATGATGCAAACTTTGTAATTTCTGTTGGTTCATATTTAAAATCTGACTTACCAAATGCAAGATATGCATTAAACAACTCAGTAATTATGAATAAAGGTGCTGCTTTATACTTCCACCCAGTTGCAGATCCAGTAATGGAAAAAATTGGTAAAAAAGGTAAAACTACAGACTTTATTTATCATGCACCAATGGCAGAAGAAGCTATTTTATA
>DKNG01000106.1:9883-11125 GCA_002470185.1 Arcobacter sp. UBA7394
AAAGAAAAAGTTGTTGAAATCGTAAAAGATGAAGAAACAGGTGAAGAAAAAGAAGTTTCAAAAATGGTTCCTAAAAAAGTTTCTAAAGAAGTTGAGTTTGAATACAACACTTTATTAGAAGAGTTTGGAAAAGATGAAGCCTTCTTAGAATTAATTGATTCTATGTTAGCTAAAAAAGATACTTTCTCATTAATGGTTGGAGAAGATTTAATTTCTCATCCAGATTCAGCTAACTTAGCTAAGTTATGTGGAATTATTGATAGATATACAGCATTTAATATTGTTATCTTACCAACACAAACTAACACATTAGGTGTTTCTCAAATTTGTAAATTAGATAAAGAAGAATCAGGATTTGTTGTAGGTTACAATGAAGCTGCTGATTATGAATTATCTGCTTTAGGTGATGGAAATATTGATATGCCAGCACTTAACCAACAAGAAGGAACATTTACTAATATTGATAAAAAAGTTGTTCCAACAAATGCTGCATTAGCATTTAATGGTTATGCTTTAAATGATATTGCAAATGTTGTTTTAAATGATGATATTGAATATACAATTGAATATACAGAAGAATTACCAGTAGAAGCTGGATTCCAAGCTGTAGAATTTGATTCATTACCAAATAAATTCGGTACAGATAGAGTCGAATATAGAGGTTACGATTTATCATCTACAGATTCTGAAGCATGTGATGAAACAAAGGTAAGTAATACAGCTAAGTTTGAAGTATCTGAAAATGAAATGGTAATTTACCAAGCAAACCCAATTAACCAATTTAATGAATTTACAGCAATTGCACATGAGTTTAAAGATAATCTTGAATCAGGAATTTTCTTCTCTAAAGCTGCATTTGATAAATTAGAATTATCTAAAGGTGATAAAGTAAAAGTAAATGCAAATGGTTCACAATTAGAATTAAATGCTTATACTGATATTCAAATTGCTGGTGATATTGCTTATGTATCTACATTTGATAAAAACTCATCTTCAAAAGTTTTATTTGATACTTATAGATTTAATAAAGCTCAAGTAGTAAAGGCATAGTATGGAAGCTGGAATTATAATAGAAACAATAATAAAAGTTGTAGTTGTATTAACAATTTTCTCTGCGTTAGCTGGATTTACAACATATATAGAAAGAAAAGTATTAGCATTTATGCAAAGAAGACTAGGTCCAACTAATGTTGGTCCTTACGGTCTTTTACAAATTGCAGCTGATGGTATTAAACTATTCAC
>DKNG01000106.1:11229-12454 GCA_002470185.1 Arcobacter sp. UBA7394
GCTACTGCATTTATTGCAATGAGTGCTATTCCTTTCTTCCCTGAATTTGAAATGTTTGGTTATACAGTTAGACCAATTATCTCAGATGTAAATGTTGGGGTTTTATTTGTATTATCTGTTGGAGCAATTGGACTTTATGGACCTTTATTAGGTGGTATGAGTTCTGCTAATAAATGGGCACTACTTGGAGGAGCTAGAACTGCTATTCAACTTTTATCATATGAAGTTGTATCAGGACTTGCACTATTAGCACCATTAATGATGGTTGGTTCATTATCATTAATTGATATTAATAACTACCAAGCTGGTGGAGTTTCAAACTGGATTGTTTGGTCACAACCTTTAGCATTTATTTTATTTGTTATTGCAGGATTTGCTGAAACAAACAGAACACCATTTGATTTACTTGAGCATGAAGCTGAATTAGTTGCAGGTTATGCAACTGAGTATTCTGGTATGAGATGGGGAATGTTCTTCATTGGTGAGTATGCAGCATTATTTACAATTGCTTTCTTAACTGCATTAATTTTCCTTGGTGGATTTGAGCCATTATGGTTTATCCCTGGTGGATTAGCAATTATATTAAAAGTAATGTTCTTAATCTTTATATTCTTATGGACAAGAGCAGCTTGGCCACACGTTAGACCTGACCAATTAATGTGGTTATGTTGGAAAATATTAATGCCACTTGCAGTGTTAAATATCTTAGCAACTGGTCTAGTAATAATGATTTTGGAGTAATTATGAGTTTTAAAGAATTTAAAAACAGAAATATTTCTGAAGATTATGTAACAGTTCAAGAAGATAATTATCCAAAGACTGAATGGGACACTTTCAAACAGGTCTTAACTAGATCTGTTAAAGGTGAATTATTCACTGGTTTAAAAATCACTTGGAAAATGATGACAGGTGCTCTTTTCAATGGAGAAATGGCAACAGTTCAATATCCAAAAGAAAAATTACCAATAGGTCCAAGATATAGAGCAGTTCATAAATTACTTGTTTTATTAGAATCAGGTAGTGAAAGATGTATTGGTTGTGGTTTATGTGAAAAGATCTGTATTGCTAACTGTATTAGAATGGAAACTAAAATAGATGAAGATTCTAGAAAAGCAGTAAGTGAATATACAATTAATATGGGTAGATGTATTTTCTGTGGTTATTGTGCAGAAGTTTGTCCAGAACTTGCAATTGTTCATGGAGGAAGATATGAAAACTCTTCTGA
>DKNG01000106.1:12662-13846 GCA_002470185.1 Arcobacter sp. UBA7394
CAGTACTTACAGTTTCAATGTTTGGAATTACAGTACTTACAAACAATGCTTTATACGCGCTAAGTTCAATGGCTGCAGGGATGATATTCATCTCAGCATTCTTTTTCTTACTTGACGCAGATTTCTTAGGCGCAGTACAAATTGTAGTTTATACAGGTGCAATTATGTCTTTATATGCCTTTGGTATGATGTTCTTTGATTCTTTATCAGAAGTAAAAGAAAAGATTAATAACCCAAGATTAGTATTCTTATTATCTGGAATGGTAGCTTTAATTATTGTTGTTATTTTTATCTCTCCTGTAATTGGTGAGAATGTTACAGCTAATTATCCAGTTCACCCAGAAGTTGGAAACTCTGCTGATGTTGGTTATGTTTTATTTACTAAATACTTAGTTCCATTTGAGGTTGCTGCAATTATGTTACTTGTTGCAATGATTGGTGGAATTGTTTTAGCTGGTAAAAAAATGAATGAATCTTATTCTGAAATGCATGAAGAAGAAATTGATGCTAAATTAGCAAAAGAAGCTAAAGAAGCAGAATCTAAGGAGGCTAAATGACACTTAATGCCTATTTAATACTATCAACGGTTCTTTTTTGTATAGGACTGGCTGGTGTAATTAGAAGAAAAAATGTTTTAATGCTTTTTTTCTCTACAGAAATTATGTTAAATGCTGTTAACGTTGGTCTTGCAGCTGTATCTAAATTCCATGGGGATTTATCTGGTCAAATGTTTGCATTCTTTATCATTGCAGTTGCGGCTGCGGAAGTTGCAATTGGTCTTGGATTATTAATTCTTTGGTATAAAAGAACAGGTTCAATTAACCTAGATGATATTCAAGGGATGAAGGGATAATGATGGAAAAATATATATACATTGCACTTTTTGCCCCATTAGTTGGTTCATTAGTAGCAGCATTATTCTCAATGAGAAAGAAGACAGCTTTTACAGGATGGTTTACATCTTTTATGTTAGCTGTTTCTATGTTCGCTTCATTAAAATTATTACATTTTGTTTATACTACAGATACTGTATTAAACGTAATTTTATTCCAATGGATTGAAACAGGAAGTTTACAAATCCCATTTGGATTTGTAGTTGATCAAGTATCAGTTGTTATGATGTCTGTAGTAACTGTAGTATCTACTATGGTTCATATTCATTCAATTGGTTATATGGAACATGA
>DKNG01000106.1:13935-22223 GCA_002470185.1 Arcobacter sp. UBA7394
TGATAACTTTGCCGTACTATTTATTGGTTGGGAAGGTGTTGGAGTTTGTTCATGGTTATTAATTGGATTCTGGTATCACAAAGAATCTGCATCATGGGCAGCTAATGAAGCATTTATTATGAACAGAGTTGGGGATTTAGGTCTTTTACTTGGTATGTTCTTATTATACTGGAACCTTGGAACTTTACAATACGATGCAGTATTTGCAAATATCTCTACACTTGATCATTCATTAATCGTTTGGATTGGTGCTTTATTATTCCTAGGTGCTATGGGTAAATCAGCTCAGTTCCCATTACATACATGGCTTGCTGATGCGATGGAAGGTCCTACACCTGTTTCTGCGTTAATTCACGCAGCAACAATGGTAACAGCTGGGGTTTATTTAGTAGTAAGATCAAATGAATTATATACATTAATTCCAGAAGTTGGATATGCAATTGCAGCACTTGGTGCATTTGTAGCAATTTTTGCAGCAACTATGGCTTTAGTAAATAATGATATGAAAAGAATTATTGCATACTCAACATTATCTCAATTAGGATATATGTTCGTAGCAGCTGGTCTTGGTGCTTATTGGGTGGCTTTATTCCACCTTGCAACACATGCCTTCTTTAAATCAGTATTATTCTTAGGTGCTGGTAACGTTATGCATGCAATGGATGATGAATTAGATATTAGAAAAATGGGTGGATTACATAATAAAATGAAGGCAACTTCAATTATTATGTTAATTGCATCTTTAGCATTAGCTGGTATTTTCCCATTAGCTGGTTTCTTCTCAAAAGATAAGATTTTAGAAGCAGCATTTAATGCAGATGCATTCCTATTATGGGGAACATTATGGGTAACTGCTGGTTTAACAGCGTTCTATTCATTTAGATTAGTATTTAAAATTTTCTTCGGAAAACAAAACTATTCAGATGCAGACTTCCATCCTCATGAAGCTAAAAACTTTGTAATTGCAGCAATGATTCCATTAGCTGTTCTTGCAGTAGTAGCTGGATGGTTTGAACATGCCTTTATTGATTTTGTTACAAAAACATTACCAACATGGGAAGCTTCAAATACTGCAAGCTCAACAGTATGGATTTTAATTTTAATTACTACTGCTGTTGCAGTTGGTGGTATAGCAGTAGCTTATGTTAAATACTACAAAGGTGATGGATTTAGTAAAGAATGGGAAAATAATGCACTTTATAAATTATTTATAAATCAATATTATATTCCAGTGTTCTATGACAAATTTATCTCTAAACCATATTACGCAATGTCTGTTTGGTTCTTTAATGTGATTGAAATTAAAGTTATTGACAATGCAATTGATGGAATCGCTCACTTTATTAATAAAGCAGGTGCGACAGCTAGACCTATTCAATCAGGTAATTTATCAACATCTTTAAGATTAATGGTAGTAGGGCTTATTATGGGTCTTGTTTTCGCATTAGTTTTAGCGGTACTATAAGGGGTTATGTAAATGGAAAATATTTTATCTATGCTGATATTCTTCCCAGCAGCGGCAGCTACTGTTGGATTTTTAATTCATAAAGATTCAATGAGACAGTACGGTGTTGTTGTTACTGTGGTTGAATTTGTATTAGCATTGTTATTATGGTACCACTTTGATTCAAGTGTGGCAGGGATGCAGTTTGTTCAAACTTTACCTTTAATCCCAACAATGGGTATTAATTTTGTTGCGGGTGTTGATGGGGTATCACTGTTCTTAATTGTAATGATTACATTTATGACAATGATCTCTATTATTGGATTAACTGAAAAAAGAAATGTTAAAAACCTTATCATTACAATGTTATATTTACAAATGACTATGGTGGGTGTATTCGTAGCTCTTGATGTTATTATGTTCTATATTTTCTGGGAATTAACTCTTATTCCAATGTTTTATATCATTGGATTCTGGGGAGCAGAAAAAAGATTCTACGCAGCAATCAAGTTCTTCTTATATACATTTACAGGTTCAGTTATCATGCTTATTGGTATGTTATATTTTGGATATGTTTACCACGAAGCAACAGGAGTTTGGAGCTTTAACTTATTAGACTGGTATGGTGCTGTTTTACCATTTGATGTTCAGTTATGGTTATTTATTGCATTCTTCTTTGGATTTGCGGTAAAAGTACCAATGATTCCTTTCCATACTTGGTTACCTATTGCACATGGACAAGCACCAACAATTGGTTCTATTATCCTTGCAGCGGTATTATTAAAAATGGAAACATACGGATTTATTAGATTCTCTTTACCTTTATTCCCAGATGCAAGTGTTTATTTCATGTGGTTTATGGCAGGTCTTGGAATCATTGCAATTATCTATACAGCAATGTTAGCTTATGCACAAGAAGATATGAAACAAATGATTGCGTACTCTTCAGTATCTCACATGGGTGTAATTATTCTTGGGGTATTTGCATTAAATGTTGAAGGTATAACAGGAGCTGTTTATCTGATGATTGGTCACGGTATTGTGTCAGGTGCTCTATTTATGAGTGTTGGGGTACTTTACGATAGACGTAAAACTAAGATGATTAAAGAGTTTGGTGGATTAGCACACAATATGCCAATGTTCGCACTTGTTTATGCAATTGTATTAATGGCATCTATTGGTTTACCATTAACAATTGGATTCATTGGTGAGTTCTTATCATTATTAGGGTTCTTTAAAGCATCTCCAATCTTAGCATTTATTGCATCACTTACTATTGTATTAAGTGCAATTTATATGTTAGCAATGTACAAAAGAACATTCTTTGGTAGATTAACAAACCCTAAAAACAAAGATTTAAAAGATATCTTTGGTAGAGAAGCGGTTGCTTTATTCTCACTAGTTGCATTAATCATTGCTTTAGGTATTTATCCAAAAGTGATTTTAGATCCACTAAATACAACTGTTAAACATTTAACACAAGTTATGCAAATTAAAGCTGTTAATCAAGATACAAAAGATAAATTAAAAGCTTTAAATTCAATAGGGGAGGTTAAGTAATGCTTGAGCCTATTTCATTTAGTTTAGAAAGTTTAAACCTTGGTACTTTAGCTCCAATGATGATTGCAATCATTGGTGCAATTAGTATTTTATTAACAGACCTTTTTAATACTGAAAAACACAAATCGTTATATGTTGTTTTAGTTATATTATTTTTAACGTTTGACCTATTTACACTACTTGCTTATTCTGGTGAGGAGAGAGGTCTTTTTGATATGATGTTACTTGATGGTATTGCAATACTATCTCAGGTTATCATTATCTCAGGATCAATTCTATTTATTTTCCTAGGATTATCTAAGTTAAGATTCCAAGATTTCAGACATGCTGAATATTTTGCTTTATATTTATTTATGGTAGCAGGATTCCAGTTTATGGTAAGTTCGGATTCATTAATTTTAATTTTTGTAGGTCTTGAAACAGCATCATTGTCATTATATACAATGATTGCAATGCATAATAGAATGGTTTCAATTGAAGCCGCGATTAAATACTTTACAATGGGAGCATTAGCTGCTGCATTCTTCGTATTTGGTTCTATGATTTTCTATGCATTAACTGGTTCATTAGAATTAGCACAAATTTCTGAAGTATTAAGTTCTCAAGGGTACTTATCAGCAGATAACTTCTCTAACTATGCAATGGTATTAGTTGGATTTGTATTTATGTTTGCTGCACTTGGATTTAAATTATCTTTATTCCCATTCCATACTTGGGTTCCAGATGTTTATACAGGTTCAACTTCAGCATTAGCAGGGTTCTTATCTGTTATTCCTAAAATGGCAGGTTTTGTAGTTGCACTTAGATTCTTTGAAGTATTTGTACATAGTGGAGATATGATTATTCATACTATGCTTTATATTACAGTTGTTTTAACAATGACTATTCCAAATATTATTGCATTACAACAAACTGATATTAAAAGAATGTTAGCTTACTCATCTGTATCAAATGCAGGTATGGCAATGGCAGCTATTTTAATTGGAACAACACAAGCAACTTCAGCACTATTCTTATACTGGATTTTATTTACAGTTACTAACTTTGGTGCCTTTGGTATGTTATGGTTAAATAGAGGAAAAGAGTATGGGGATTATAAATCACCGTACGCATTTAAAAAGTTCTCAGGACTTGCTCAGATTTCACCATTTACAGCTTCAATTTTAGCTCTATTCTTATTTGCTTTAACAGGTCTTCCTCCGTTTGCATTATTCTGGGGAAAAATGTACTTAATTGCGAGTGCCGTTAATGCTGGTGAAATTGCTTTAGCTGTTATTATTGTACTTAACTCAGCAATTGCTGCATACTACTACTTAAGACCAGTTTCATACATGTTCTTAAGAGATCCAGAAGTGGGTGCAAAAACTAAGTTTATGCAAAATGCTTCATTACCAATGAAATCGGTAGTAGGCTTTGCTGTATTCTTAGCAGTTACATCTATTTTCTTTATAGAACCTTTATTAAACGTAATTTCTTACTACGTAGGAACTACAAGCTTCTAAAACAATTTTCTAGCCATTTAGATATAAATGGCTAGAATTTTTGTATAATTCTTACATGAAAAAAATATTCTTACTTCTATTTATTTTTATTTCATTCTCTTATTCTAATTCTCTTAGATTAAGTGAAAAAGATATTTTGATTTTAAAAGAGATAAAATCACTAAGCAATGATCAAATGATACAATACACTTTAATGGCAATTGCAGTAAAAGAGTCTTCGGTTGGAAAGTATTTAGTTAATGATAAATCAAAAGATTATGGAATATTTCAAGCAAATATAAAAACTGTATTATCAAGAGAAGATGTTGAAGATACAAAAGAGAATAGAGAATATTTCTCAAAAAAATTAGTGACAGATGTTCGATATGCTGTTAATAATGCACTACAAGAGATTACTTATTGGCAAGGTGTTCATGATCAATCTTGGGCAAAAACTTGGGCTTCTTATAATACGGGTTGGAAATATGAAAGTAAAACTGGTTTACTTTATGCAACTAGTATTTTTAAAATCATTAAAACACTAAAATTAGAATATAAACTATAAATCCTTCTTTATAACCTAGAAATAAACCATATCTTGTTACAATCCAACTAATTAATTTTAAGGATAAGATTTGAAGACTATAAGTGTTGCACATTCACCTGATGCAGATGATATTTTTATGTATTATGCAATTAAATTTGGTTGGGTTACTCCAAATGATGCCAGATTTGAAAATATTGCAGACGATATTGAGACATTAAATCAAGCTACATTGAAAGGTGACTATGATATTTGTGCTATTTCATTTGCACTTTATCCATTCGTTAAAGATGATTATGCCTTATTAAAAACAGCAGTTTCTTTTGGTGAAGGTTATGGACCTAAACTTATTAAAAGAAAAGGCACTAAATTAAAAAGAAATTTCAAAGTAGCTTTAAGTGGTGAATTCACTACAAATGCTTTATTATTCAAAATTGCGTATCCAGATGCAAGAATTACATATATGAATTTCTTAGATATTGAACAAGCAGTAATCAATGGTGATGTTGATGCTGGTGTATTAATTCACGAATCAATTTTAACTTATGATGATTCATTAGAAGTTGAAAAAGAGATGTGGGATATTTGGGTTGAATTAAGTGGCGGAGATTTACCATTACCACTTGGTGGAATGTGTATTAGAAGATCAATTCCATTACATGCTGCAATTGATTATGAAGATACATTAATTAAAGCAGTTAATGTTGCAAATAAAAACAGAAAAGTTTTAGCTCCTATGTTACTTGACAAAGGTTTAATTAGAGTTGATGCGGATACATTAGATAATTATCTTGATTTATATGCAAATGATAACTCAGTACAATTATCTGATATTCAATATAAAGCTTTAGATAAACTATTTGAACTTGGATATAAAAATGGTTTTTATACAGAGTTAGTTAAATCTCAAGATTTTTTAATTCCAAGTGAATATAAAGAATTAAGACAAAAGTAATAAAATATGCAAAACTCTATAAGAACTATTGATTTTACAAAATATTCATCAATTAAAATAGGTCCAACAGTTGATGTTTTAGTTATAAATGAAATAGCTGATTATAGTGAGTACCAAATAATTGGTCGTGCTAATAATCTTCTTCTTTCTTCAAATGCACCAAAGTTTGCAATTTTAGGAGAAGAGTTTGATTATATAAGAAGAGAAGATAATTTACTTTATGTGGGATGTGCAACTACATCTGGTAAACTTTTGACTTATGTAAGAAAAAATAATATCGCAAATTTAGAATTTTTAGCTAAACTACCAGGTAACTTAGGTGGTCTAGTAAAAATGAATGCAGGACTTAAGTCTTGGGAAATTTTCAATTATGTTCATTCTATTAAAACTAAAGATGGATATATTAAAAAAGAAGATGTGAATTATTCATATAGACACACACAATTAAATACAATAGTTTATGAAGTAGTTTTTAATATAGAAGAGGGTTTTAGTAAAGATAAACTAAAAGAGTTTAATAAAATGAGAGATAATCAGCCACATATTCCAAGTGCTGGATCTTGTTTTAAAAACCCAAAAGATGATTATGCAGGTAGATTAATAGAAGCTGTAGGTTTAAAAGGGTATAAAATAGGCAATATGTCATTTTCCCAAGAACACGCTAATTTTTTAGTGAATTTAGGTGGCGGAACATACGAAGAAGCTGTAGAAATAATCAACTTAGCAAAGAGTAGAATAAAAGATCAATTTAACATAGATATAGAAGAAGAAGTTATAATTTATTAATTGATTTATGTTAGAATGCAAAATTTAAAATAATATAAGGTTTTTTTTAGTGAAAAATTTAGTAATCGTGGAGTCTCCTGCCAAAGCAAAGACAATATCAAAATTTTTAGGAAGTGATTATGTAGTAATGGCTTCAATGGGTCATGTTAGGGATTTACCTAAATCAAAACTTGGTTTTGATCCTGCAGATAACTTTAAGCCAAAGTACTTAGTGTCTACAGATAAGAAAAAAGTTATATCAGATTTAAAGAAGCATATTAGTAAAGATACAACTATCTACCTAGCGGCCGATGAGGATAGGGAGGGAGAAGCTATTGCATGGCATCTTATCCCAGCACTTAAAATTGAAAATAATCCTATAAAAAGAATTGTATTCCACGAAATTACTAAAGACGCCATTATGAAGGCACTAGAAAACCCAAGAGATGTTGACCAACATTTAGTTGATGCTCAACAAGCAAGAAGAATTCTTGATAGAGCAGTTGGATATGAATTATCACCTCTATTATGGAAAAAAGTAAGATATGGTCTAAGTGCAGGTAGAGTTCAATCTGTTGCAGTTAAGATTATTGTAGATAGAGAAAATGAAATTAGAGAATTTAAACCAGAAGAGTACTGGAAAATTAAATCTGAATTTATTGACCCTGAATTAAAATCAGAACTTGCAAAAGAGAATGGCTCAAATGTTAAAGTAACAAATGAAGCGCAAGCTAGAGTTATTGAAGCTTCTTTAAAACAAGGAAGTTTTGTTCTTAATGATATTGAAGAAAAAGATTCAAAAAGAAACCCAGCAGCTCCATTTACTACTTCTACATTACAACAAGAAGCCAGTAGAAAACTTGGATATTCTGTAAAACAAACAATGATTATTGCACAACAACTTTATGAAGGAAATGTAGGTAATATCCCAGGACATACTGGTGGTTTAATTACATATATGAGAACTGACTCATTAAATCTTTCTAAAGTAGCAACATCTGCTGCCAAAGAAGTTATTGAAGCACAATATGGAAAAGAATACTCATTAGATAAGCCAAGAGCATATAAATCTAAGGCAAAAGGAGCACAAGAGGCTCACGAAGCTATTAGACCTGTAAATCTTGCTTTAAAACCTAGTGAAATAAAAGATTATGTTGATAATTCTCAATATAAACTTTATTCATTAATTTGGAAAAGAACTTTAGCTACTCAAATGGCTCCTGCTAAGATTGCAAATACTACGTATAAAATCCAAGCTGGAAAAAATGGTGAATTTGAATTCCAAACAAAGGGACAAAGAATTATTTTCCCTGGATTTATGAAAGCATATACAGAAGGTAGTGATAACCCTGAGTCTGCATTAGATAGTACGGAGAAAATTCTTCCAACTATTAAAGTAGGAACTGTTTTAAATCTAAATAAATTAGATTTAGAGCAATTATTTACTAAACCACCTGCTAGATATACAGAAGCGTCGCTAGTAAAAAAACTTGAATCAGAAGGAATTGGAAGACCATCAACTTATGCTCCAACAATTTC
>DKNG01000168.1:0-212 GCA_002470185.1 Arcobacter sp. UBA7394
TATTCATTCATATTTACTAATCTTAAATGATTTAGTAATCTCTCTCTTATTTTAAAGGTAACGTGTTTTGAGATTTTTGTAAATATCTTAGTGATTAATACAACAAAAATAAAATGTATCAATCGTAAAAAGATTACAGCAAAAGCCACAATAGCCACATAATAAAAGGCATTTCCAGCTCCAAAAGTAGAATCAATAGTATTTACAAATAG
>DKNG01000168.1:304-11429 GCA_002470185.1 Arcobacter sp. UBA7394
CTATTAGAGTTATTAGTTGACCAAAAATTAGGTATTTTTTATTTTCTAATAGTAAATTAAACATATATTTTAATGATATTTTATTTTTCATATTTTTCTTTCAAATTAGTTATAAGAAAGTTTTACAATAAATAGCTTAAATTAGTTATTAAAATAGGGGAAAAGATTTGAAAGTATCTACGAAAGCCTATGCTTTCGTAGTTTAGAAATAATTATAAAAACTTGTATTGTTGTACGTTTTCTACAACTTCTTTTGCAATTTCATCAGTTCTTTGTGCAATTTGGTTTGCTTTATCAGCAATTTGTGCATTTTGTTGAGTAAATTGATCTAATTGATTTACCGCATCAGAGATTTGTGCCATACCTACAGTTTGCTCTCTTGCTGCATTTGTTACATCATCAATTAATTGATTTGTTTCAAAGATTTTGTTCTCTAAGTTTGTAAAACCTTCTATCATATCAGAACTGATATTCTTTCCATGGTCAGCTTTTGCTGTTGCTGTTTCTACTAACACTTTAATCTCTTTAGCAGCTTCTGCTGATCTTGATGCTAAGTTTCGCACCTCTTGTGCAACTACTGCAAAGCCTTTACCTGCTTCTCCTGCTGTTGCTGCTTCTACGGCTGCATTTAAAGATAGAATATTTGTTTGGAATGCAATCTGATCAATTACTGTAATAGCTTCTGTAATGGCAATTACATTTTCATTAATATCTTCCATGGCACAGGCTGTATCTGAAGCTAATTTTTTACCATTACTAGAAGCATCTTTTGTTTCAGATGAGATTTTTAGCATTGTTTGTGCTTTTTCATTTGTTTGAGCAATATTTCCAGTAATCTCTTCTATAGATGCTGCTGTCTCTTCAAGTGAAGCTGCTTGATTTGTAGCATTCTGAGATAGTGTAGTTACATTTTGTGATAATTCAGATGAACTTGTTTGTAAAATATCTCCATCTTTATTATTTTCATTTAACATTAAAGTAATAATTTTATTTAGATTATAAATCTCAGTCCCAATTTTACCAGTAGTTTCAACATCTAATGTTTTTGTGAAATCTCTATTTGCGTAAGAGTCTAATACATCACTTAAAGTGTTGATATTTAATCCAACTAGTGATTGAAGATTACTAAGCATTGTGTTTAATAACTCTTTTAATTCATTTAGAGCTTCATTATTTGTAGATTTTTCTACTTTTTTGTCCAGGTATCCTTGGCTTACTGCGCTTACTACTTGTTTTACATCATTCATTAGATGATTATCTTGGATTAATAAGTCTTTTGTTTTTACAATGTTTTCATTTACAATCTTAGACATTATTCCAATTTCATCTTTTGAATTAACTTCTAATTCTTTTGCATCAGCTGTTTCTTTATTTAAGAATTTAAAGAAGTCTAATAATCCAACTTCAAACTTTTGTAAAGGATTTACAATTATTTTATTAGAAATTATTATAAATAAAATAGAAACAATAATAGCTACAATGATTGTAATTATTGTAAGAACAAGAATTGCAGAAGTTATTTCTTCACTTGCACTATCTTTCATTTTAGTAACTGATTTATCAATATTATCTACATAAGCACCAGTTCCAACAATAAAATCCCATGGTTTGAAGTTTTTAACATAGGCAAATTTAGGGCTTGCATTTTCTTCACCAGGCTTAGGCCATGCATATTCAACTAAACCACCATCAGTGTTAGCATTTGCTTTTCTTACAATCTCTTGATATACGTATACACCGTTTTTATCTTTTAAATCAACAAGATTTCGTCCTTTTAGTGAAGCCTTTGATCCATGTGCAATTACAACATGCTTTGAATCGTTAATCCAGAAATAACCGTCTTTCCCATATTTCATATTCATTACAGCTTTTATTGCAGCTTGTTTTAACTCTTCTTCATTATTAGCATTAGCTCTTTTATGAAACGACTCAATTACATTATATGCAAGTTCAGTATAGTTCTTTAGTTCAATTTCTTTTGTAAGAAAAGAGTTTTCCTTAAAGTTCTTGATATTGTTATTAGTTATTTTATTAATTGAACTAATTGAATCGATTATTAATATAATAGAAATTATAGAAATGGATGAAATTACTAGGAGTAGTAACTTGAATTTTATAGACAGATTTTTCATTTTTTGTGCTTCCTTAAAAATTATTATTTAATTATAGCTATTCTAATGCTACGTTAATATTTTTGTGGATTATATATAAATTAAGCTGAAACAACTATTATATAGTCTTTTCTGTCAATAAAATGAATAAATATTCATACGAAAATATAGCTTTTTACAGTTAGTTATAATTTATTATTAAATTAATTATAATTAGAAATTATTATAGTTTTCAAATAAATATTAAATATGGATAGGTTTTAGATTAAAAAATAAATAAAAAGAAATTATACAAGAGTAAAATACTCTTGTATTTAATGTGTAGGAGGTTTATAAATCTATTCGATAGCCGATACCAGATATATTTTTTACTAGGTTTTTGTAAGTCTTTTTTCTTACTTCTTTTACAACTGATCTTAATGCATTATGAGTCATATCCCCTTCCCATAATGTACTGTTAAGTTCCTCATAAGAGATAGCTCTATCTTGATTATTGATTATATAATCTAAGAACATATCTTCTTTTTTAGATAGAGATATGATTTTTTTATTTTTTAAAAGTGTATTGTTGTATTTATCATAAGTAAAAGCATCTTTTAACTGAATAATATTACTTCTGTTTGAATCTAAAGTTTGAATAATATCTTTTAGTTCTTCTTTAAAAATTGTAAAGTTTATTAATGTAGGATTTAAATACTTGATTTTTTCTAGTTTAATTGCATCAAAATATGATGAATTGTCAATATAGTTTTTGAACGAAATAATATGTGTTCTAGGTGAGTTTTCTCTAATATATTTTAGTTGTTCTTTATGAATCAGTTTTTCTGAGATAATTATATCAATATACTTACTTTTCATCAAAGTATTTGCTTCTTCTAAACTTTCTACTTTTATTATATTTGTTGATATATTTTCAAGGCTTTTCATAATTTCTGAATTATCAGAATCGTAAATATACATTAAGTTAATATGTTTTAATTCTTTCATAAGTTACTCCATATAAAATTATAAAAAAACTAATAAAGTTATAACTTTTGAGCGCAAAAAACACAAGAGTAAAATAAATTACTTCAAAAAATAGCCAGAGGCTATTTTTCAGTTGGTGCTAACATCTTTTCACAAACTTCAAGTTTCATACCATCATGAAAACTACAGTTCATTCCACATTTAAATGTTCCTGAGTTAGTTAAACCCATTTTCTCTAGTTGTTTAATAGACTCATCTTTACAAATTTGTAATGATGGAAATGTCATAGGACTTTTTAAGTTTCTTTTTGTGTTTTGTTTATCAGGGTAGATAAACGAATTCCATTTTTCTTCTTTTTTTTCACCAATACAACCACTAAATAATACACAAGCGCACGCAGTCAATAATATATTTCTGATCATTTAAACTCTTTTTTTAGTAGAGATTTTAGTGAAATAACATTTACAAACACTTAAACCATTGCATTTCGTAGTGTTTTCTTGATCATTTCAAGATCTTTTAACTCTGCACTTAATCTAAGATTTTCTAAATATAAATCAATTGCTTTTCTTAATTGATCACTTACTTTGCCTGTAGAAGCTGCTTTATTTATAGTATCAGGTTTGTATCCTAATTCATAAGATAAATTTTTATATGTTAAAGCTAAATCTTTACAAACTTGTTTGATTAAGTTTGGATTTAATTCCTCATATAGTTTTGTACAATCAATATTAAATGAAGTACATGTATCTTCCACAGTTTCTCTTTTTTCTAAAAGAACTTTTCTACATTTATAGTGTTTTGAACTCGGTTGAAATAGTTTTAAGTTTTCTTTGTTTGTACTAATAAATAACTCTTTACCATTACATCCTATCATGTCATCAAATACACTTACAAGTACGTCTTCACCAAGGTGCTTGAATGTTTCAATAAACATAAATGAGTTTATATATTTTGTTTTACTTTTTGATTCTTTGTATTCTTCAAAAGTAAATTCAAGAGTATCGCCCTTGTAATTAATACAAAGACTTTCTTTTGGCATAGTTGCTTTTGTTACTAAATGAAAGTGTAAGAGATTATCCCTATTATTTGAAAATATATTGATAATATTTTCTTCTTTAATATTATATTCTGATACTAGTTCTTTAAATATTGCTTCAACATACTTAATGTCTTTATAGCTATTTTCTGCATCCCTTACAATATAAGGCATCTTTTTAAATAATTTTCCTACTTGCGTCATATTCCATTCCTGCATATTTTATCTATCGAGGTTTCTGATTCTATTATACATATATGAGTGATCAAATCAAGATTCATTGAATTAAAAAATAAAATAAATGACTAAAAAGTGACTAAATAGCTTGCTTTTTCAATGCTTGCTATGAATTTGCTATTTTTATGTATTAATTCTGCTACTTTCGCTATATTTGTTTATTTACAATTTTTATACATTTGTTATGGTACAATTAAATAAAAATATAGAGAATATATATGAAAAAAATATTATTAATAATTTCTTTTGCTCTAACTCTTGTTTTTGCTAAAGTTGACTATACAGAAATGAGTACTCAAGAACTAATCGCTATTATGGGCTATGTAGAACCTCAAAATAAAAGAGATTTTATACGAGAACTAAGATCGAGAGTTCCAACAATGAGTAATGCTGAGAAAAAACAATATCAAAATAATTTAAAAAAGTTAAGATAATTATGAAAACAAAATTACTATTATTGGAAGATGATTTAACACTAAGTGAAACAGTAGTTGAGTATTTTGAGGAGCAAGGTTTTGAAGTTATTGCTTCTTATGATGGAGATGATGCTCTAAGTGCTGTTTATGAAAACAACTTTGATTTACTTCTATTAGATGTTAATGTTCCTGGACTAAATGGCTTTGAAGTTCTAAAAAAATTAAGAGAAGAAGACAATGTTGTACCTGCTATATTTATAACATCACTTAATTCTATGGACTCACTAGAAGAGGGGTTCTCTAGTGGTTGTGATGATTATATTAGAAAACCTTTTGAGCTAAAGGAACTACTTATTCGAGTTCAAACTATAATCAAAAGAGAATATTCAAATAAAAGTGAAATCATTCAAATAGCTGAAAATATAACTTTTGATTCAAAAGCTAATGAACTTAAAAAAGATGGGGAAGAAGTAAAACTGAATTTAAAAGAATTAAAACTACTAAAATTCTTTTTACAACACAAAAATGAACTTTTAGTTCATGATAGAATTTATGATTATGTTTGGGAATATGACGAAGAGTATAGTGATAATTCATTAAGAACATATATCAAAAATCTTAGAAAAATATTAGGAAAAGAACGTATTGTTAGTCTTAAAAAGCTTGGATATAGATTTAACCAAGAGTGAAACTAGGACCTTATTAGGTTTTGGTTTTCTTTACTCTTTTTTAATTCTTGTAATCATTGGGGTTGTTTCTTTTATTTATTATACATTCCAAAAAGATTTAATGCTTCAAGAAAAAAGACAAGTTTTACAAGAGTACTCAAACAATTTAGTTTTTAGACTAAAAGACTTACATGTAAACTTTGATAAATACAAATACTACCCAAGAGATGAAAACTTTAATTCTGCTATTTTTGATAGTGATAAAAAACAAATTTTCTCAACACTAAAATCAAACAAAATTAACTTTGATGAAGTAGCATATATAAGCAAAAATAAAATACATTTCATAGAAAAACCAGAGTCATATTATTTAGGTGCAAAATATATTATTGTTGAAGTACCTGATGATGGGCTTTGGTATATTAAAGTTAGAGGTGAGATAATCACTTTTTCTTTTATGGCTTTTGTTTTTATGATGTTTATTGGATACTTTATTTCTAAACTATTCTTAAAACCAATGAGAGATGCTTTGCATTTATTAGATAGATTTATCAAAGACACAACCCATGAGTTAAACACTCCAATTTCTGCAATTATTGCAAATGTAGAAATGATAGATAAAGATTTATTAGATGAAAAAACATCAAAAAAAGTAAATCGTATAGATATTGGAGCAAAAACCATATCTAATATTTATGAAGATTTAACCTTTCTTACTTTGAATAATAAAATCATTTCAGAAAATAAAGAATTAGATTTATCAAGTATTGTAAAACAAAGAGTAGAGTACTTCAAGAGTTTAGCAACTATTAAAAAGATAAACTTTGTTTTAGATGTTGAAGATAATATAACTTTTATATGTGATACTAAAAAGTTCTCAAAATTATTAGATAATCTAATTTCAAACGCTATTAAATACAATAAAATTGGTGGAACTATTAGAGTTTCATTAAAAGATAAATTAATGATAGTAGAAGATACTGGAAAAGGTATGAGTAAAGAAAACCTTGATAATTTATTTGAAAGATATACTAGATTTGATAAAAGTGTAGGTGGTTTTGGAATAGGTTTAAATATTGTATCTTTAATTGCAAAAGAGTATAAACTAAAAATTGATGTTAGTTCAGAATTAAAAGTAGGAACTAGAATAGAGGTATCATGGTAAGAACTATTTTTATAACACTTATATTAATATCTTTTATAAATGCAAAACAGACAAAACAAAATATATATGAAAGCACTTGTGTTAAATGTCATAAGAAATTACCCGTATCTATTGATAAATACTTTTATAGATACTTATTAAAATACTCATCTCAAAAAGATGTAAATAAAGCAATGTTTTCTTATATGCAAAATCCAAGTAAAGAAAAAACCATTATGCCAGAAGCTTTTATTAAAAGATTTGGGGTTAAAAAGAAAACAAAACTAAGTAGTAAAGAACTACAAGAGGCTTTGGATATATATTGGGAAAAATACAAGGTTTTTGGAAAACTTAAATAAATAATCTACAATACATCTACAATTTAGACATATACTTCTTATAGATTTAATCTAAGGAGTTTGTCATGAAAAAATTTTTAATTTTAATTTTAATTATCTCCTCTTTTGCTTTTGCTAAAGAGAGAAGATCTTATACGTATGCCTATGTTAATCATAGTGAGCCAATATATCAATACAAATATGATAGAGTTTATGAAGAGTGTGAAGAGGATTATTATCATAACACTGATTACGTAGAAGAATCAAATAACTTCAATGGAATTGGTTTAGATACTATTGTCGGTGCTACTATTGGGGTTGCTATTGGTAATCAAATAGGTAGAGGTAATGGTAGAGATGTTGCTAGAGTTGCTGGTGGTTTATTAGGTGCAACAATTGCTAATAACACTAGACATGAAAGATATGGTGCTTCACAAAGACATTATAGAAAACAACATAATCAATGTGAAAATAACTATACTCAAAGAAAAAGAAAAGTTTTAACAGGTTATAAAAACTACTTTACTTATGATAATAGAGAATATTTCAAAATTACAAAAAGACCTAGAAATAAAATAAGAATTACTAAAACTATTAGTTTTTAATAACTCAAGCTAAAAGCTTGGGTTATTAAATTTAAGACAATAGTCTTGTAACAATTGATTGATTAATGTTATTTGACTGAGCTGCCCCAAATGCTCCCACTTGAGCTAAAATATTTTGTTTTGAAAAGTTTGCAGTTTCCGCTGCAAAATTAGTGTTAAAAACAGAAGCAGCATTTAAAGTAGAATCTCTTTGATTTAAAAGATTTCTTGTAGAACTATCAAGTTGGTTCTGTACTGCTGCAAATTCACTTCTATTATTACTTACTGTATTTATTGCATTATCAACATTTTCCAAAAATGATCTAGCTGTAGCAGAATCAAATGTTGCTGGGTCTTGGTTTAATAAACCTTCTAAATCTAGACCTTGAGTATTTGATTGAATACTTGTTGTTTCAATTGGTGTTCCATTTTCACTTGAAGCTTGAAACTGTAATGTTTGGCTAGCACTTGAATCATCAGATGCATTTTGTAAAAAAGTCTGACCATTATAATTAGTTTGGCTAGCTACATCGTTTAATTGTCTTAGTTGACCTTGAATATCTTGAAGTATTGCTTCTCGTCCTTGCTGACTTGTTGTATCAGTTGAAGCTTGCAATAGTTTTTCTTTTACATCATCTAATATTGTAGATTGTCTAGATAGTGCTGAATCAGCTATTTGCGTAAGTGCTACTGCTGAATTAGAATTTTCAATTGCTTGGGTAAGACCACTGCTTTGTACTTGTAAGTTATTGAGTATTGATAATCCAGAAGGATCATCACTAGCTTGATTTATTTCAAGCCCTGTAGCAATTCTATTTAATGCTTGATTTGCATTAGAATAAATATTGTTATTTAATTGAGAGTTGTTACCTATTTCCATAAAAAACTCCTTGATTATACATATTGTATATATTAAATTATTAATACAATATAAAACTAGTAAATTAGTTGCTAATAAGTTTTCTGTTTTTTTTATTAAAACTCAAAAAAACATTATATTTGATATAATACTTCTTTTAAATGTAGGTGAATTATGATTATAATCAAAGAATTAAAAACAGCTATAGAGTTGTTAAGTAAAAATGAATTTGTTCAAGCTCATGATATTTTCGAAGATTTATGGAGAGCATATAAAGATTCTGTAAATACTAGAGAAGAATCTTTTATTCTAAAAGCGTTTACAAATGCAAGTATCTCAATAGAATTACATAAAATGAATAGATCCCAACACTCAACGAATGTTTGGAATACTTTTAAAAAATATGAAAATTTAATAGATACTATAATTACTCCAAATAGAGATAAATACAAAGAAATAAAAACTTTAATATATACGAAAAGAGATGAATTTATAAAATGATAATTTTAGACTTTGAGACAAATAGTCAAAATATTGGTGATGTAATAGAAGTAGCTGCTGTTAGATTAGAAGTAGTAAATAGTGAATATAAAGTAGTAGATAAATTCCATAGATACTATTTATCAAGATATCCTGTAAATTTCTACTCTTATGCGGTTCATAGATTAACACCTGAGTTGATTTTAGAGCATAGAGCAGATAAAGAGTACTCTTCCTATTTTACAGAAGATGAAGATTTTATAGAATTTTGTAAAGAAGCAAATACTTTAGTAGCACATAATATAAGTTTTGAATTAAGGCATATTGATAAAATGGCTTCTTTTTCAAATCATATTTGTACAATGAAAGAGAATAAAAAATTAGTTAAGTCTTTGAATAAAAAAGGGAATATAAAAAACCCAAGTTTAGATGAGGTTTGTGATTTTTTTGGTATTGAGTTTGATGAGTCTTCACACCATAGTGCAACCTATGATGTTTCGAAAACTTTTGAGATTCTAAGAAAGATGAACTTAGAAAATAGTTAGACTATTTTCTGAAGTTTCTATTTGCATCTCTTTTTGTAGTTTTAGTAGACTTTTTCTTTTTTTGTTTTCTAGGGTCTTGTTTTGTAGCCCCTTGAGGTTTTCTAGAGCTTTTTACTTGACTTAAAGGTCTTTTTTTAGCTTTGAAAATTCTAGGTTTTTTCTCTGTTGGTTCGAAATCTTCAATAATATCTCTTTTTACACTAAAGATAAGTTCTTTTTCAATTTCTTGCATCATTCTATAGTCTTTTACACTAAGTAATGTAATAGCAGTACCAGCATTTCCAGCTCTTCCTGTTCTACCAATTCTATGTGTATAATCAGTTACAGTTTCTGGAAGTTCATAGTTTACAACAACTGGAAGTAATTGAATATCAATTCCTCTTGCTGCAATATCAGTAGCAACTAATACTTTAATATCACCACTTTTGAATTTTCTTAATGCTTTAGCTCTTGCTGTTTGTCTTACATCACCATGGATACAAGATGCAGGTAAACCATCTAATTCTAAGTGTTCAACAAGTCCATCAGCTTCTTTTTTTGTATTTACAAAAACTAAAACTTGAGAGTAGTTTCTTGAACCAATTAGGTATGATAATAAAGCAGATTTTTGATCTGGGTCTACTTGAATAATTTGTTGCTCAATAATTGCAACTGTTGATCTTTGACTTGCAATTTCAATTACTGCTGGGTTTGATAAGAACTCTTTAGCAAGTTTCTTAACATTTTGGTTAAGAGTTGCAGAGAACATCATAATTTGTCTAGTTGTACTTGCTTGTGCAAATATTGTTTCGATGTCTTCTAAGAATCCCATTTCTAACATAGTATCAACTTCATCAACTACAAGAGTTTGTACACTTGATAAGTTAACAGTTTTATTTCTAATATGCTCTAATAGTCTTCCTGGAGTAGCAACTAAAATATCTACTCCTCTAGCTAATTTTCTAGCTTGTTCAGTAGAAGAAACTCCACCAAAAACTACTGTTTTTTCGATTTCTACATATCTTGAGAAGTCTTCAATAGCTTTATTGATTTGATTTACTAATTCTCTAGTGGGAGCAATAATTAATGCTCTTAGAGTATTGTTGTTTTCTTGATTTGATTCTATAAGCTCATCAATAATTGGTAATAAAAACGCTGCTGTTTTTCCTGTACCACTTTGAGCTGCTGCTAAAATATCTTTTTTCTTTAAAGCTAATGGTATAGCTTTTGTTTGAATATCTGTTGGTGTTTCATATTCTAAGTCTTTTAGAGCTTTTATAATATTTGTATCTAAGTCTAATGAATTAAATGCTTTGATAATGATTCCTTTAAAATCTTTTATATATATGTCGCGATTATATCTAAAAAATCATTAGTTTCATCAGATAAGTTTTTTATATTAGAAATATTATGTATAGACACAGAAAATAAGTAACAAGATTAAAATTATTTATTAAATTTTAAATTTATTGCTTTCTAACAGAATCTAGGATATAAATATAGGATAAAGTTAGATTATATATACAAATTTTGAGGAAAATTGATGTTGAAAAAACTAATCCTACCCTTTTCACTAGTATTATTGGCATTTTTATTAATTAGTAATGCTGATGCAAAAATAATCATTGCGGGAATTGCAATTTTTTTAATTGGTATGGTTTTTATGGAAGATGGTTTCAAATTATTTTCTGGAGGACTTTTAGAAAAAATCATAAAAAAAAGTACAAATAATATTCCCAAATCAATATTAACTGGATTT
>DKNG01000168.1:11562-13378 GCA_002470185.1 Arcobacter sp. UBA7394
TTTGGCTCAAATATAGGGACTACAACTACAGCATGGATTGTATCTACATTTGGGGTGAAAGTAAAAATAGCTTCTTTAGCAATGCCAATGATTATATTTGGAGTAGTTTTCAGGTTTTCAAAAGAAAATAGTTTTAAAGGTATAGGAAATATATTAATTGGTTTAGGTTTTGTCTTTCTAGGTATTTCTTATATGAAAGATGGGTTTGATACTTTAAAAGCTGGTTTAGATTTATCTCAATTTGCAGTTGAAGGTTATCTTGGAGCTTTAATTTATATATTAATTGGAGCTATGGCAACTATTATTATTCAATCAAGTAGTGCTACTATGGCTTTAATAATCACAGCGTTAGTTACTAATCAAATAATTTATATTAATGCATTAGAACTTGCAATTGGAGCAAATATTGGAACCACAGTAACTGCTATAATCGCCTCCTTAGCCTCAAATACAAATGGTAAAAGATTAGCAATTGCCCATCTGATTTTTAATATAATCACGGGACTTATTGCAATAGTTTTTTTATATCAACTTTCTGATTTAGTTGATTTATTAGCTTCTTATATAGGTATTAGAAGTGATGATTATGCTATGAAATTAGCACTGTTTCACACAATATTTAATCTTATAGGGGTATTAGCAGTATCTCCATTTACTTACTCATTAGAGAAGTTTTTATTAGGCTTATTTAAAGATGAAAAATCATCAAAACTAAAATCAAAATATTTAGATGAAGTATCTATTACTGTACCTGATGTGGCACTTATTTCTATTAAAAAAGAGATATTACACCTTTATGAAAATGCTCAAGAAGTAATAGCACATGCGATATATTTACATAGACATAATTTTTTAGGTAGTGGAAAAAAAGACTTATCACAGATTGTAAAAAAGTCAAACCTTGATATCCACACAGATATTAATCAGTTTTATACTAATAAAATAAAAAGTTTATATGGGGAGATTATTAGATACTCTGCACTTTGCCAAGAGAGTATGGTTGAAAATGATAAAAGCAAAGTTTATGATTTGAAATTAGCCTCAAGAAATATTGTAGAAGCCATAAAAGATATTAGAGATTTACATAGAAATATTGCTATTTATTTAAAATCTGATAACGAATACATAAAAGAAGAGTATAATAATTTAAGAGTAAATATTGCAAATACTTTAAGAACTATTAACGAACTAAAAGAACAAGAAGATGATTTAGAAGTTTTAACTTCAATAGAGTTGCTAAGAGAAAATATAAAAGATTTGGATGATATTAGAAATGATAGACTAGATTCTTTGATTAGGGATAATAGCATTGATAAGAAAATGGCTACATCACTGATTAATGACACTACTTATGCCCATGATATATCAAAAAATCTAATTGAAGCAGCAACTATATTATTTATAGAAAGAGCAGAAATTCAAGAATTGGGAGAAGAACTATGAAAATAGAAAGAATTTTTGAACAAATAGAAAAACTATATGATTCAACTATTGAAGATGAAAAGTCCTTAAATAAAAAAGAGTTAATTAAAGTAGAAATACAAAAGAAATTAGAAAAAACAAAAAATGAACTCTCTTTATGTAAAGATGAAAAAGAGAGAATAAAACTAAAGAAAAAACAAAAGGTTTTAAAAAAACTATATAAAAAAGTAAAATAGTATAAAGTTTTTTATATAATCCAATAATGTTAAACTTTCCAATAAATGAAGTAATACCCCAAATAAAAGAGCTATTACATAATAATTCCCAAATAATCATAGAAGCCCCTGCAGGTGCTGGTAAAAGTACAATTGTTCCTATCTCATTATTAAATGAA
>DKNG01000168.1:13498-14040 GCA_002470185.1 Arcobacter sp. UBA7394
ACTCAAATGGCAAAACTACTAGGTCAAAAAGTAGGGCAAGATGTAGGTTATCAAATAAAGATGGATAGTTGTTTTACCTCAAAGACTAAAATATTAGTAGTTACAGAGGGAATACTTGTACGAAAACTACAAAGTGACCAAGCATTAGAAGATGTAGCTTGTGTAATTTTTGATGAATTCCATGAGAGAAGTATTCATACTGATTTATCTTTGGCTTTGAGTTTACAATCACAAGAGATGCTAAGAGAAGATTTAAAAATCATTCTTATGTCTGCTACATTAAACTCTAAAAAACTATCAAGTATTCTAAGCCAAGCCCAGTTAGTAACAAGCCAAGGGCGAATGTTTGATGTGGAAGAGATATATTTAAGTGATGATAAAAGACATCCAAATAAAGATGATATTAATAAATACCTATTAGATACAACACTAAAAGCTTATAATGAAAACCAAGGAGATATTCTAATCTTCTTGGCAGGACAAAAAGAGATAAATACTCTAAAAACTCTTTTAGAAAATAGTATTAAAGATGATATTTTAAT
>DKNG01000042.1 GCA_002470185.1 Arcobacter sp. UBA7394
AAAGGTTTCTTTTCAAGAGCTTTAGAAAAAACTTTTGCAAGTATCAAAACAGTAGTTCCTCAGAAAAAAGAAAAAATTGCTTTTGATGATATTGAAGAGATGTTAATTGAAGCCGATATGGAATATGAGATTATTGAAAAAGCAATGGATGGACTTCCAGAAGAGATTACAAGAAAACAGTTAAGACATAGACTTGTAATGTTATTTGAGCATGCTCCTGATGTTGATTTAAATAACTTACCAAAACCTTTTGTAAGACTTATTATTGGAGTTAATGGTGCTGGTAAAACAACTACTATTGCAAAACTTGCTAATAAGTCTAAAAAAGAAGGTAAATCAGTAATCCTAGGAGCTGGTGATACATTCAGAGCTGCTGCTATTGAACAACTTGCTACTTGGGCAGATAAACTAGATGTTCCAATTATCAAAACAAAACAAGGTCATGATTCATCAGCAGTTGCTTATGATACGATTTCATCAGCAGTTTCTAAAAATATTGATAATGTTATTATTGATACAGCAGGAAGATTACAAACACAAACAAACTTAAACAATGAGTTAAAGAAGATTGTAAAAGTTTGTGGAAAAGCACAAGAAAATGCGCCACATCAAAAACTAATGATTTTAGATGGAACTCAAGGTAACACAGCAATTGCACAAGCTAGAGCATTTAATGAAATGGTTGGTATTGATGGAATTATTGTTACTAAACTTGATGGTACTGCAAAAGGTGGAGCATTATTCTCTATTTCAAATCAACTTGAACTTCCAATATTCTTTGTAGGTATTGGTGAAAAACAAGATGACTTAATCGAATTTAGCCCAGATGCTTTTGTAGATTCATTACTTGATGAAATTTATACAGAAGAGAAATAAATACTAATAAAAGGATATTTATTTGAATGAAAATATTTTTAAAACAAATAAATATCTTTTCTTATTAGTTCCATTAACACTTTCTTTTATAGCTTTTATATTCTATTTACTTGAGAATATAAACAATAATGACCAATTAATTTCAAAACTTGAAAACTCACTAATTTATACAAAAAACATATTTGAAGAAGAAAAAAAATATGCTTTATCTTTAGCTATTTTATTATCAAAAGATAAAGAAATTATTCAATCTTTTTTAAAAAAAGATCGAGTTGAATCTTTTAATTTTGTAAATAAAAAAATAGCCACATTAAAAAATCTTCAAAATAGCAATATTGAAATACAAATTCATAATCAAGATTTAAAAACATATATACGAAGTTGGGATATAGAAATAAAAGATATTCCTTTATCTTCTTTTAGACAAGGCTTAGTAAAAGTTAAAGAGTCTTTAGAGCCTTTAGTTTCTATAGAACTAGGTAAAAGATTAAATATCAAAGCTATTTCACCTTTTATTGTAAATAACAAGTTCATTGGTTCTATTGAAGTAATAATAAATTTTGAACGTCTAACAAAAAGATTAAATGAGAACTCTTTAAATATGTATGTATTACTTGATAATAAGTATTTAAATATTGCAAAAGATTTAGTGGATAATCAAAAAATTAAAAACTTTATACTAGTTAATCAAAAAAGGATTAATGCTAAAATATTTAAAGATGTTGATTTGAAAAATTTAAAAGATTATGGTTATTTTACAAATCAGAATTTTGCTTTTTCATATTTTACATTTTATAGTTTAAGTAGAGAAAAACTCGGTTATGTGATTATTTCATTAAAAAATAGTAATAATATACATCTAAGTAATACATATGAAAAGCAATTAAATAAAATAAAAAACGGGATAATCATAGAATGAGAATACTTTTATTAGAAGATGATTTTGATTATAAAAATAGTATTAAGGATTATTTAGAATCTCTAAACTATGATATTGATGACTTTGAAAATGGTGAAGAAGCACTAAGTGCTATCTATGAAAAATCATATCATCTTTTAATTTTAGATATAAGAGTTCCAGGTATTAGTGGTTATGATTTAGTTAAAAATATTAGAGAAAATGACAATAATGTTCCTGTGATTTTTATAACTTCACTAACTGATATTAATAATCTTAGCTTAGGATATGAGCTTGGCTGTAATGATTACATAAAAAAACCTTTTTCCCCTAAAGAATTAAAATATAGAATTGAACAAGTAATAAAAGCCTTTTATTTCTCAGCAAATGAAAGCTATATAGAACTTAATAATGGTTTTTTCTATGAACCCTTAAAAAAAGAGCTGATAAAAGAGCATATTAAAGTTAATTTAACAAAAAAAGAGAGTGAAACAATTTTCTGTTTAATCACAAATAAAAACCAATTTGTTAGCATTGAAAAACTGCGATTTGAGGTCTGGGATGACAAATATATAAATGAAGCAGATATTAGAGTTTGTATTAAAAATATAAGAGATAAGACATCTAAAGAATTCATTATAAATCAAAGAGGCATTGGATATAAGATTGAAAGAAAATCATAATAAAAGCCATATAATAAAACTTAGTTTTGCTTATACTATTAGTATTATTATTCTTATTTGTATACCGGCTTATTTATATATGCAAAGTGAAATAAACAGCTATAAATTTAATCAATATAAAACTATTGATGAACATTCACTAAATATACAAAGAGCTATATATGACTTTAATGATTCAAAAAATATGATTTTTAGGTTTCCCAAATCTTTTTTAATTGATTCTTATCTTTTATCAAAAAATAAAGAATTAATTTTTTCTACAACATCACAAAGCTTAAATTATAAAAACAATATTTCAAAGCAAGTAACCCTAAGCTCTAATAGGTTAGATGCTAAGTATTTGATTGTAACAAAAAAATTCACCTATAAACAAATATATTTAAAGATTGCTATTTTAACACTTTGCATTGGTTTATTTATATTTATATCTGCATATTTAATTATTAAACAAAGTATTATTCCTTACAAAGAAGCAAATACTTACTTAGATGCATTTTTTAATGATGCTATGCATGAACTTAAAACGCCACTAGGAGTAATTCAATTAAATCTAGAAATATTAGAAGAAAAACAAAAAACAAAAGAGTTATCAAGAGCATTAAATGGAGTAAAAAATCTTCATTTGATTTATGATGACATTGAATATTTAATTAAAAAGAAAAGAGTTATTTATAAAAAAGAAAATACTAATTTTTCAGAATTACTAAATCAAAGAATAAATATTTTCGAAAGTTTAGCCCTATCAAAAGAGATAAAAATCAATACAAATATCACTGAAGATATTAAAATAGAGTTTAATAGAACAGAACTTCAAAGAATAATTGATAATACTATCTCAAATGCAATTAAATATTCAAAAGCTAAAAACAAGATCATTATACAACTTAGACAAGAAGAAAAAATAAAATTTATTGTTGAAGACTTTGGATCAGGAATAAAAGATACATCAAAAATATTTGATAGATACTATAGAGAAAACTCAATAAAAGGTGGTTTTGGAATTGGTTTAAATATTGTAAAAAATATTTGTGACAAAAATGATGTACAAATAGTATGCAATACAGAATTAAAAAAAGGAACAAGTTTTATCTATACATTCAACACTTAAACAAAACTTAATTTGATTCAAAAAAAACAAACATTAAACTTACATTGACTTGTTAAAATACTTCAAATAAAAGGAGAAGTCATGAAAAAGTCAATTTTATTATTAGGTCTAGTTTCAATAATGTTCGCTCAAATACCAGATGCACCAACTATATATCCAAAAGGGGAAGTTGGGAAAATGGTTAAATTAGGTGAAGATATTATAATGAATACAAATACTCACCCACTTACGAAAGAGTATGTTGGCAATGATCTTAAATGTACAAGCTGTCACTTAGGTGGAGGGAAAGAAAAGACTTTAGGAACATTTATAGGAACAGCTGCTGCATTTCCAGCTTTCTCAAAAAGAGAAAAAACAGTACAATCATTACAAGATAGAATTAATAACTGTTTTATGAGAAGTATGAATGGAATAAGACCAATAGTTGATACTGAAGCATCTATTGCAATGGCTACATATATTACTTGGTTATCAACAGGTAGTAAAATAAAAATGAATGAAAAAAAACCTGTGAATGAACATTTCACAAAAATTTGGCCAGGAAATAAACAACTAAAACCAATAATCAAAAAAGCTACACATGATAATTATAAAAATGGTATGAATTTATATAATAATAAATGTTCATCATGTCATGGTACTGATGGTCAAGGTATAGCAACAT
>DKNG01000253.1:0-801 GCA_002470185.1 Arcobacter sp. UBA7394
TAAATAAACCAGGAAAGTTAACATATGAAGAATTTGAGATTATGAAAAAACATACCTCAGATGGTTATTTGATGTTAAAAGACACCTCTAATAATATCATTAAAGCAGGCTCAATAATTGCCCATGAACACCACGAAAAATATGATGGTTCAGGATATCCACGAGGAATTAAAGGTGAAGATATTCACATCTATGCAAGAATCACTGCAATTGCTGATGTATTTGATGCTTTAGGAAGTTCTAGAGTGTATAAGAGTGGTTGGGAATTAAACGATATTGTGAAGTTTGTAAATGAACAAAGTGGTAAACATTTTGATCCAAAATTGGTTAAGATTTTTAATGATAGATTTGAGGATTTTATGTTTATTCGTAAGAAGTTTAGGACTGAATACTAATAGAACTTTCATAAAGTTTTTTTTGATTTCTTAGATTTGTTTGTTGTGATAGTTTTTTCTTTTCTTTTTAGTAAAGAAAAGAAACAAAAGAAAAGCGTGAGCAAAGTTGAAAAGTACGCTAAAAAATGAAACTAAGTTCTAAAACTATAAAACTCGTTCGTACCTCTCTCAGACAGTTATAGTTTTTTAACGAACTTAATTTCATTTTTCTTAACGCTATTTTCAAATGCTCACTTTCTAGATATCAAATTTTTGTTATAATAATTAAAACTAATACTGAATAATCGTTTTGAAAATAAGGTTTTAGATTTTGAGTGAAATTTGAGGAAAAGGAAAAATTTAAAGCGCAACGTACTTAAAGTACGTGAGCATTTAAATTTTTAATTTGACGAGTGAGTCTCGCCAA
>DKNG01000253.1:924-2746 GCA_002470185.1 Arcobacter sp. UBA7394
CCGGCTTTTTGTTTTTCTAATAATTTTCTTTTTCTTGTAATATCACCACCATAACATTTTGCAGTTACGTTTTTACCTGTTGATTTTACAGTCTCTCTAGCGATGATATTAGCACCAATAGATGCTTGAATTGCTACTTCGAATAATTGTCTTGGAATTAGCTCTTTTAAGGCTTTAATAAACTCTCTACCTTTTGATAAAGCTTTGTTTTCTGGAACAATAATTGATAATGCATCAACTACATCTCCAGCAACTTTAATATCAAGTTTTTGTAATACACCTGGTCTGAATCCAATTGGTTCATAATCAAACGATGCATAACCTTTTGTAGTAGATTTTAATCTATCATAGAAGTCCATTACAATTTCATTCATTGGAATATCATAGTCTAATAAAACTCTAGTTCCAATATAATCCATTTTATTCTGAACACCTCTTTTGTCATTAAGAAGTTTAATTACATTTCCTAAGAACTCATCTGGTACTAAAATTGTTGCTTTTACATATGGTTCAAAAATTGTCTCAATATGATTTGGTTCTGGTAATTCAGAAGGATTTTGAATAGTGATTTTTTCACCATCTTTTTTCTCAACTTCATAAATAACTGTTGGTGCAGTTGCAATTAAATCAAGATTGAATTCTCTCTCTAATCTTTCTTTAATAACTTCCATATGAAGCATACCTAAGAAACCTGTTCTAAATCCACTTCCTAGTGCAGCTGAAGATTCTGGTTCATAAGAAATTGATGAATCATTAAGTCTTAATTTGTCTAGTGCATCTCTTAAGTCTTCAAACTTATCTGTATCAATTGGATAAATACCTGCAAATACAAATGGTTTAGCTGGCTCAAATCCATCAATTGCTTTAGGTGTTCTATTTTTAGCATCAGTAATAGTATCACCAACTGCAATAATATCTACAGTTTTAATACCAAGTACAACAATACCAATTTCACCAGTTTTAATCTCATCCGTTGTTTGTTTTTTTAGAGGATGTGGGTACATTAAAGATAGTACTTGTTGTTCATGCTCTGTATTCATCATACGTACAACTTGACCTTTTTTAATACTTCCTTCATATACTCTAACAAGTGCTAATGCACCTAAGTAACTATCAAACCAAGAATCATAGATTAAAGCTTTTGTAGGGGCTTCTGGATCACCAACAGGAGCAGGAACTCTATCAACGATAGAATCAATTAAGTCTCGCACACCTAAACCTGTTTTTGCAGAAATTAGATTGTTTTCTGTACAGTCAAGACCAATAGCATCTTCAACTTCTTCAAGTACTCTATCTGGGTCAGCAGAAGGTAAATCAATTTTATTTACAACTGGTAAAAGTTCTAAATCATTATCCATTGCAATATATACATTTGCAATAGTTTGTGCTTCAACACCTTGAGTTGAATCTACAATTAATAGTGCTCCATCTGACGAAGCTAATGATCTAGATACTTCATATGAGAAGTCAACGTGACCTGGAGTGTCGATTAGATTTAGAACATAGTTTTGTCCATCTTTTACATAATCAAGTCTAACGCTTTGCGCTTTAATAGTAATACCACGCTCTTTTTCAATATCCATTGTATCCATTACTTGTGCAGACATATCTCTATCTGCTACTGAACCACATTCTTGGATAATTCTATCTGCTAATGTAGATTTTCCGTGGTCAATATGAGCAATAATACTAAAGTTTCTAATATTTGTTTGCAAGGCTAATCCTAATATTTAATTCTATTTATTCGCGATTATATCTAAAGTTTTGTAAGTTTATAGTTAAGTTAAGAAGAAGAGAGTCGTAGGGCTAATAAATTTAGGAT
>DKNG01000232.1 GCA_002470185.1 Arcobacter sp. UBA7394
CATATACATTAATGCAATAAAGAAATCATTGTTAAATGTAATATTAATATCTTCAAAAAATAGTAACAATGGAGCTACTAATATTGTAGAAGATAAAGTCTGTATTGCTCCTCCTGAGTATAAATTCATATTTGAGCAATATTTCTTTTGGTAAATATTCCCAAAACTAAGTCCCAAAAGTGCCACAATAGAAAATACAATTCCAAAGGTTTGAGTACTTGAACCTCCAACTTTAGAAGAAACCACAAAAGCAACTCCTAAAATACCTAAAAGTAAACCCATTAAAATCTTCATATTAAACTTCTCACCCAATAACTTCACAGCCAAAAAAGTCACAACTATTGGTTGAAGAGCAATAATCAAAGCAGATAAAGATGCAGATATTCCAAATGATAGAGATAAAAATACCCCAATTGAAAATACTCCAACAGTTAATAACCCTGCAATACTAATATGCATAAATTCTAATAATGTTTTAGGCCATTGTACTTTTAGTACACTTGCTATTATTAATAAAATAAAAAAAGCAATGAAGAATCTAAGTCCTAAAAAAGCCATAGGGCTAGAATTCTCCAATCCAAAAGCTGTAAATACAAATCCACTTCCATATAGGAATATAAACACTATGGGAAGGGCTAAAGTTTTCATTGAAAGTAACATTTTATCTCCTTGACTATATGGTCAAGTTAAACTATAGCAAAATCTTGACTGATTAGTCAAGATTTTTAAATTGAAATTTTGTTATTTTGTTTTTAGTAGGTTTAGGTAGTTATTAAGTTGTTCGATACATACGTCATAGTAGTGAGAATCAGAAGATTTTTTACTTGTAGTTAATCCACCTTGGATTGTTGCAAGAATGAACATTCCAACAGCTTTTGTATCTGTATCTTTTTTGATTTCACCAATTTCAACTGCTCTATCTAAAGCTTTTTGAAAAATTGCTTCAAATTTAAAATATGATTTTTCAAGTGCAACTTTAAAATCATTATCTTGATTTGATAACTCATGAACAAGGTTATTTAACCTACATCCATAAATGAAATTATACAAAGGCTTATTTTTTAATACAGACATTATTGCTTCTATCATGTTTTCTTCACTTTCCAAAATAACACCGTATTTATTTTGGATATAGTCATCTACATGAACATCAATAATTGCTAGAATCAGCTCTTTTTTTGACTTAAAAAAATGATACATACTTCCTTTATTCATTGAGGCTTTTTTTAATATCTTATCAACTGAAGTTGCATGATAACCATTTTGGTATATCTCTTCAAATGCCACTTTTAAAAGTTTATCTTTTGATGAACTCATTATTAGTTCCTTCTTTGACCAGATTTAGGGTCACTTACTTCTTTTTGTAAATCAAGAGATAAGTTATGATAAAAAAGCTCTCCATAATCTGTAGTTCTATTAATTGTTTCATATGCTTGTTTTATATCATTATTGTATTTTAATGCATCTTGTAAAATTTTTATAATTTTAACTGACTCTAAAAAGTTTACATGTGAAGGTGCTTCAATAGGTGAAGAGTAATACTTATGCATTCTCTCAACTAAATTCTTATTTCTAATTTCAATAAATACTGACTCTATTGGAGATTTAAAGAAAAGAATCTTTTGTTTTACATTAATAGATATATATGTTGTTTCCATTCCATATATTTTTCTTGAGAAAGAATCAAATAAAAATAGTTTCTTATTATAGTTATTATTGAATAGCTCATATATAAGTTCTAAGATTTTTATTTTCTCTTCTTTAGTATAGAAGTTTCCAATACTTGCGAAACAGAAAGATAAAACAGACTTAATTGAGTACCATTCAGTTGTATCATAATCATATCTTAACATCTGATCAATTCTAGATTGTTTTAATTCTTCTATATCTTTTGATGTCTTAGTTCTGTACACTTCTTGTACGGCAGTGTCTCTATACATAGGTCCTGGAAATTGTGCTTGAATAACAAATCTTCTATTTTTTTCAATATCCATAATGTATTTTAGACGTCCATAATAGTCTTCATCTATAATTCTAACCTCTTTCTGAGGTATCTGTGTAATAGACTTAAGGAACTCTTCATCGGTACAACCCTCTTCCCAAACATAATCAGGATACCTAAATATATGACAAATTTTCTCTTTTATATCATTACTAGGTTCTATATCTGTAACATTATCAATCCACGAAGTTACGGTTCTTCTGTCTTTATTGATTAGTGAGGCAAACTTAGATATACTTAAGTTCGATCTCTTAAAAATCTCTATAAACTTTTCTATTGAGTTTTTGTAAGTCATTCTTTACCTTATAATTTACTTTATTCAAAATTGTACCATTTTAAAGCATAAGAACAGATTTTGTACAAAATGATAATATCTATAAAAAAGTTGTAATTTCTTATACAAAAATCATACAACACCTCCATTCATTAATCATGTATAATAGTAGTAATTTCAAATTAAAGGATGTGTATGAGCGCAGGAAAAAAATTTAGAGAAGCTTTAAAAGAAGAATCTCCTTTACAAATCGTAGGAACTATCAATGCATACCAAGCATTACAAGCTACTAAAGTAGGATACAAAGCAATTTACCTTTCAGGTGGAGGAATTGCAAATGCTTCATATGGTTTACCAGATTTAGGTATGACTATGATTGAAGATGTTTGTATTGACATTAGAAGAGTTACTTCTATCTGTGATACTCCTGTAATTGTAGATGCCGATACTGGTTGGGGACATGCATTTAATGTTGCTAGAACAGTAAAAGAATTTATTAGATCTGGAGCTGCTGGACTTCATATTGAAGATCAAGTTGCTGCAAAAAGATGTGGACACAGACCAAATAAAGAGTTAGTAACTACTGAAGAAATGTGTGACAGAATTAGAGCTGCTGTTGACGCTAAAAACCAATTAGACCCAGATTTCTACATTATTGCTAGAACTGATGCACATGCATCTGAAGGTCAAGAATCTGCAGTTGCAAGAGCTAAAGCATACGTTGAAGCTGGTGCAGATGCAATTTTCGCTGAAGCAGTTCACACATTAAAAGAATATAAAGAATTTACTGACCAAATGACAGTTCCAGTATTAGCAAACATTACTGAGTTCGGTGCAACTCCAATGTTTACTACTGAAGAATTAGGTTCAGTTGGTATTGAAATGGTACTTTACCCATTATCAGCATTTAGAGCAATGAATAAAGCTGCTTTACATGTATACCAAGAATTAAGAGACAAAGGTACTCAAGAAAGTACATTAGATACGATGCAAACAAGAATGGAGCTTTACGATATGTTAGGTTACCATGATTATGAGCAAAAAATGGATTCATTATTTGCAGCAGGTAAATCGAAGTAATTTTACTTCGTTTACCAAATAAAACAGAATACATACATTTAACTAAGGAGAGAATATGAGTGGTTTAGCAGGTGTTACAGCTGGTTCTTCAGCAATTTGTACATGTGGATTAGGAAATGGTCTTAACTATAGAGGTTATGATATCGCAGATTTAGCTTTAAAAGCTGATTTTGAAGAGGTTGCGTACCTTTTACTAGTTGGTGAATTACCAAATAAAACTCAATTAGCAAAATTCCAAGCGGATATTATTGCTGGTAGAGACTTACCACAAAACTTAAAAGATATTTTAAAATCAATTCCAGCATCAGCACATCCAATGGATGTTATGAAAACTGCAACTTCAGCTTTAGGTTGTATGGAACCAGAAGCAGAAGATTTCTCTGATCAAATGGAAAAGATTACTAGATTATTAGGTGCATTCCCATCATTCTTAGTTTACTGGCATCACTGGCATGTAAATGGAAAAGAAGTTGAATTAAAATCTGATGAAACTACAATTGCTGGTTACATCGTTGAAAGATTAAAAGAAAAAACTCCATTAGAAGTAGAAGTTAAAGCTATGAACGCAATGTTAACTTTATACGCTGAGCACGAGTTTAATGCATCTACATTCGCAAACAGAATTACTGCATCTACTTTATCTGATATCTATTCTTGTATGACTACTGGAATTGGAACTTTAAAAGGTCACTTACATGGTGGAGCTAATGAAGTTGCAATTAAATTTGTACTTGGATTCACAGATGTAGATAATGCATTAACTTCAGTTGATGAATTATTCGCTAAAAAAGAAAAAATCATGGGATTCGGACACAGAGTATATAGAGAAGTAGATCCAAGATCTCCTATCGGATTCGATTTAGCTGCAGAGTTAAAAGAATTACCAACTTCTGATCCTAAATTATTTGATATTGCTAAAGCAATTAGAGACAAAGTTAAAGCTGAAAAAGGTTTACCAGATAATATCGATTTCTTCGGTGGATTAATTTACCACTATATGCAAATTGAAAGATTATATTATACTCCTTTATTCATTATGTCAAGAGCTGCTGGATGGGCTGCTCACGCATTTGAACAAAGAGCAAATAATAAAATCATCAGACCAAGTTCTGAGTACAATGGTGAAGAGCCAAGAGATTTCGTAGCTTTAGATAATAGAGCTTAATCTCTCCCTTTTGGGAAACACAAGAAACATAAATATAAAACATAAAAAAACTTACATAAAAAAATACGACTTTTAGTTAGACTCAAAGATAATGAGCTAGCTAAAAGATGTGCTACTAGTGCTGCATTACAGTGGATACACAACTACAAATAACACTGGTGGCAAAACAAATAAAATTACATAAAATGGATATAAAATATGACAAATGAAAAATATCTAAAAGAACTTGAAGGTTTTGATACTAGCTTTTATGATGTAAGAGCTGCAGTTGAAGACATTACTCCAGGATCTTTTGAAAAATTAAACTATACTTCAAGAGTATTAGCAGAAAACTTAATTAGAAAATGTCCAAGTGCTGATTTAAAAGATTCACTTGTACAATTAATTGAAAAAAGAACAGACAAAGATTTCCCTTGGTTCCCATCAAGAGTTATTTGTCACGATATTTTAGGACTTACTGCATTTGTTGATTTAGCAGGTCTTAGAGAAGCAGTAGCTTCAAAAGGTGGAAACCCTGATAAAGTTAACCCAGTAGTTCCTACTCAGTTAATTGTTGACCACTCTTTAGCAGTAGAATGTGGTGGATTTGATCCAGATGCATTCCAAAAGAATAGAGATATTGAAGATAGAAGAAATGCAGATAGATTCCACTTTATTAACTGGACTAAAGAAGCTTTCAATAATGTAGATGTTATTCCTCCAGGGAATGGTATTATGCACCAAATAAACTTAGAAAAAATGTCTCCAGTTGTACATAACGTTGATGGTATTGCATCTCCAGATACATTAGTTGGAACAGATTCTCATACTCCTCATGTTGATGCACTTGGTGTTATCGCTGTTGGTGTTGGTGGATTAGAAGCTGAAAACGTAATGTTAGGTAACCCTTCATACATGAGAGTTCCTGAAATTATCGGTGTTGAAATCACTGGTGTTAGATCTGAAGGTATCACTGCGACTGATATTGCTTTAGCTATGACATCATTCTTAAGAGAAAACAACGTAATTTCTGCATACTTAGAGTTCTTCGGTTCAGGTATTCAATACCTTAACTTAGGTGATAGAGCTACTATTGCAAATATGACTCCTGAATATGGTGCATCTGCTGGTATGTTTGCTATTGATTCTCAAACTATTGATTACTTAACTGTAACAGGTAGAGAGCCACAACAAGTTAAATTAGTTGAAGCATATGCTAAAGCAAATGGATTATGGGCTGACCAATTCGAAAATGCAACTTATGCTAGAACAATTGAATTTGATTTAGGTGCAGTTACAAGATCATTAGCAGGTCCATCTAAACCTCACAAATTAGTTCCAACTTCTACTTTAAAAGAAGAAGGTATTGTTAAAGAGTGGACTCAAGAAGGTGATTTAATTCCAGATGGTGGTATCTTAATTGCTGCAATTACATCTTGTACAAATACTTCAAACCCTAGAAACGTTATTGCTGCTGGTTTATTAGCTAAGAAAGCAAATGAGCTTGGATTACAAAGAAAACCATGGGTTAAGTCTTCATTAGCACCAGGTTCAAAAGTAATTGAAGTTTATTTAAAAGAAGCTGGATTATTACCTGAAATGGAAAAATTAGGATTTGGTGTTGTTGGATTTGCTTGTACTACATGTAATGGTATGTCAGGTGCTTTAGATCCAAAAATCCAAGAAGAAGTTGTTGAAAGAGATATCTACTCAACTGCTGTATTATCTGGAAACAGAAACTTCGATGGTAGAATTCACCCATACGTAAAAGAAGCATTCTTAGCATCTCCTGCATTAGTTATTGCATACGCATTAGCTGGTACTGTAAGATTTGATATTGAAAATGATGTTTTAGGACAAGATCAAAATGGTAACGATATTAAGTTAAAAGACTTATGGCCATCAGATGCTGAAATTAACGCTGTTGAAAAAGAGTGTGTTAGACCTGAAATGTATAACGATATTTATGACCCAATGTTCGCTAGAGAAGCATTAGGTGATATTAAAATTGATCCATTCTATAGCTGGAATACAAACTCAACATATATTAACAAGCCTCCTTACTGGGAAGATGAATATATGCAAATGCCTGCATTAAAAGGTATGAGACCATTAGGTGTATTCCCAGATAATATTACAACGGATCACTTATCTCCTTCAAATGCAATTTTACCAAGTTCAGCTTCTGGGCAATATTGTTTAGAAAAAGGTCTTCCAGTTGAAGATTTAAACTCTTATGCAACACATAGAGGGGATCACCATACTGCTTCAAGAGCAACATTAGCAAATCCAAAACTATTCAATGAAATGGTTAAAGATGAAAATGGTGAAACTAAACAAGGTTCATTAACTAAAATCATGCCAGAAGGTACTGAATCTAGAATGTGGGAAGCTATTGAGACATACACTCAAAGAAAACAACCACTAATTATCGTAGCTGGTACTAACTATGGTCAAGGTTCGTCAAGAGACTGGGCTGCAAAAGGTGTTAGACTTGCAGGTGTTGAAGTATTAATTGCTGAATCTATTGAAAGAATTCACAGAACTAACTTAGTTGGAATGGGTGTATTACCATTACAATTCAAAGAAGGTGATACTAGACATACTTACGCTATTGATGGTTCTGAGACTTTCGATATCGAAGGTGAAATCACTCCTAGATGTGACTTAAATGTAGTTATGACTAGAGCAAATGGTGAAGTTGTTAAATTCCCTGTATTATGTAGATTAGATACTTCTGCTGAAGTTGATGTTTACACTAATGGTGGAATCTTACAAAAATTCGCTAAAGACGTTATTGCTGAAGGTAAATAGTCTTTATAAGATAAATATGTAAAGAAGAGTTTTCTCTTCTTTGCAATATTTATTAAAGAAATCATTGGATTTTTTTAATAAGTTTTAAACTCAAACATTAAAAAAGGAAACATAATATGGCTTATCAACCACAATTTAAAGTAAAAGCAACTTATATGAGAGGTGGTACTTCAAAAGGTACTTTCTTTAATATTGCAGATTTACCAAAAGAAGCACAAGAAGATGGTGCAAAAAGAGATAAATTACTTCAAAGAATTGTAGGTTCTCCTGATGTTTATAAAAAACAAATGGATGGTATGGGAGGAGCTTCTTCTTCTACTTCAAAAGCTATTTTAGTTGGAAAATCAGATGTTCCTAATCATGATGTAGATTACTACTTCTGCCAAGTTGCAATTGACAAAGATTTTGTTGATATGAGTGGAAACTGTGGAAACTTATCTTCTGCTGTTGGACCATTTGCAATTACGGAAGGTTTAGTTGACAACGTTCCTGAAAATGGTGTTTGTTGTGTAAGAATCTGGCAAGCAAATATCAAAAAAACTATTCTTTGTTACGTTACTATGGAAAATGGTATTGTAAAAGAGATGGGTGATTACGAAATTGATGGTGTTGCTTTCCCTGCGGAAGAGATTCAATTAGAGTTCGTTGAACCAGTTGATCCAAGTGAAGAGTTATTCCCTACTGGAAATTTAGTAGATGATTTAGAAGTTGAGGGGTACGGGACATTTAAAGCTACTATGATTACTGCTGGTATTCCTACAGTGTTTGTAAATGCTGAAGAGATTGGATACAAAGGTACTGAACTTCAAGGTGATATTAACTCTGACACTGAAGCATTAGCTAGATTTGAAAAAATTAGAATTGCAGGTGCACTTAAAATGGGTGTTATGAAAGATGCTTCTGATGCATTAACTCAACAACATACTCCAAAAATTGCATTTGTATCTCCTGCTCAAGACTTTACAACTTCTTCTGGTAAAGAAGTTAAAGCTTCAGAAATGGACTTACATGTAAGAGCATTATCTATGCAACAATTACACCATGCTATGATGGGAACTGCTTCTGTTGCTATTGGTGTTGCTGCTTGTATCCCTGGAACTTTAGTAAATATAGCTGCAGGTGGAGGGGAAAAAGAAACTGTTACTTTTGGTCACCCAAGTGGTGCTATTAAAGTAGGAGCTGCGTTATCTCAAAATGATGGTAAATACATCGTTGAGAAAGCCTCTATGTCTAGATCTGCTAGAATTATCATGGATGGTAATGTTCATGTTCCTGCAGGAACTATGGATAAGTAATCCTTCTATTTCTTCGAAATTATTTAAAAAGGTCTAGATTTTTATCTAGGCCTTTTTTTATTTATAAACTATTTATAAAAAACGGATAATATAAAAGAGATAACTTGAATTGAGGAAAAGAAGATGAATAAAGCATTTGATTTCAACCCCTATGAAGCATTAAAATCAATACTTGAAGCAACGTCATTACATATAGGGAAAAATTTTATAAAATCTGCGGCAGATGAAATTAAAAAACTTTATAAAGCAGACTTAGTATTTATAACTAAAGCCATAAACTTCAATCCAACTACAAAAGTTGAAGTATTGTATGCAACAGATAAAAAAATACCAAAAGAATTTGAATTAGTTGGTACACCATGTGAATTAGTATTTGAAAATAAAATTGTAGAAATTTATGAAAATGTAAATAAGGACTTTTATAAAGAGAAATCTACAGATTTTCAAAGTTTTTACGGTATCCCAATAAATAATAAAACAAATGAATGTATTGGACATATCTCAATATTCTCAAAAGAAAAAAGAAAATTAGCAAAAGAACTAGAAGATATTGCAATAATTTATTCATGTAAAATTGAAAGAGAAATCTTTAGATTAGAACTTGAGATGGAAAATGAAAAGATTAGAAAAGAGCTAGAAAAACTTACAATAACCGATCCACTAACTAATACTTATAATAGACGACATTTTATTAACTCATGTTCTGACTTATTCCAACAAGTAAAAAGATGTGATATCAAAGCAACACTTGCATATATAGATATTGATGATTTTAAAAAAATTAATGATAGGTTTGGACATGATGGGGGAGATAAAGTTTTAATAGAATTCTCAAATATTTTAAAAGAACAAACAAGAAAAGGAATTGATAAAATATATAGAATTGGTGGAGAAGAGTTCTGTATTCTTAGTATTAATGCTACTTTAGATTCTACATATTTACATTTAAATAGATTAATGAAAAATTCTAATAAATATTTTGAGAATAGTCAATATGGAAAAATAACATTAAGTGTTGGACTAGTTGAGTTTACAAAAGAGCTTGAGAATTTTAATGACTTAGTAAATATAGCAGACAAAAAAATGTATGAAGCAAAAAAAAGTGGAAAAAATACAATAGTAAAATAAAGATACTAAAGTGGTATCTCTATTTTAAACTCTTCACCTATGTAGTGATTATTTTCATAATCATATTCAATAGTTTTATTTGATAATTTACCATTAAAATGCTTTTTGATTATTTCATTTGACATATATAATCCTAAACCTGTACCTTGACTTTGATGTTTAGTTGTAAAATATGGTTCATATATCTTTTCTGTAACCTCTTGATCTATTCCCCCAGCATTGTCATAAATACTTAATGTTAAGACTTTATTTTCAACACTAGTTTTCATGAAAATATAATTTTCTTCTTTGTCCATTATACTTTTTTCACTTAAAGCATCTTTTGAATTATTTATTATATTTATTACTACTTGCATTAATTCGAATTTATAACCACTTATGTATATATCATCCAAATTCAGTATTAAATTAATATTACTAGACTTATATGACGATTCAAAGATTACTAAATTTTCTTTAATAGCTTCACTAATAGAGAATTTTTCAATTTCATTATTTGGATTAAAGAAGTACCTAAACTTATCAATAATTGAAGATAAATAATCTACTGTACTCAGAAGTTTATTTATATCTTTTACTGTTGAATCTTTATCTAAAGTATTTAGTTGTAATTGCATACTAATAGTTGATGCAATAACACTAATTACAGTTAAAGGCTGTCTCCATTGATGAGCAATATTACCAATCATCTCTCCCATTGAAGCCAGTTTTGATTGTTGATATAACATTCTTTCTTTTTGTTGATTTTCATTTTGCAGAACAATTAAATCATTAATATCAGTATGGAAACCAGTAAACCTACTTTGATTGTTCTTTGAATCATAAAATAATTTACCTCGTATTTTAATCCATGAAAAAGATCCATTTTTACATTTAAATCTATATTCACTTTCAAATACTTCTGTTTTTCCAGATAAATGTTCTTTTAAAGCAATCATTGTTTTTTCATAATCATCTTTATGAATACTTTTTTGCCAAAAGCTTTTAAAAGTTTTTATTTCATTACTTTCGTAACCTAACATTGTTAAAAATCTTGGAGAATAGAATATCTTTTTATTTTTTAAGTCAATATCCCATAATCCGTCTTGAACTCCATCAATAGCCCTTGAATATTGTTCTTTTACATCTCTAAGCTCTGAGATAATTCCTTTTAATTCATAAGCAAATTTATCAAATTCTAAAACTTTTGTATTTTCATATTTAATACTTTTATCATCTTTTACTTTGTATGCATAATTAAGAAGTTTAGAAAAAGGTTTAATAATAAACTTATTTGACAAATAATATAAAAGAATAAAACAAAAAATTAGGAAAAGTAAAAGAACAAAAGCTTGATGAAGAAATGATTCTTTTAAAATATCAAAAGAGTTATTCTTTGAAACATATACAATATTCAAATATTTTTTATCGAAAATCTCATACCACATACTTGAATATATTGTTCTATCTCCAATAGCAATATTATTCTGATAAAAAACTGTTAGGTCAATTTCTTCATTATTTTGAGTTGAAGCAATAATATTATTATCAAAAAATATATGAATATCAACAATTTTAGATTTAGTTTTTATATCATCAAGTAAAGTAAAATTGTTATTAAATATTTTGGCCGCATAGATAATAGCTTGTACTCGTCCAGTGCTATTATCTACAATCTTTTTTGTACTTATCATCAAAACAATATCTTCATTATTAACTTTTATATTAATGATTTTATTATTAATTGAAGATTCCATTTTTCTAATTTCTTCTATTATAGCTTCAGTATCAAATAAAGAATTACTAGAATCATAAACTTTACCATTTTTCTTGAAAAAGAGTAAATCAATACTATCTATATAAGACAAAGTTTCTAGTTTATAAGTAATAGTGTCAGGATTATCTAAATCTTTTGTATGTTCGAATTCTTTTGATATCTTTGATATGATATTATCAAGATCATTTTGTTCATTTTCTATAATTAGTTTAGTAATATTGTATGTTTGATTAAAGTAGTCGTCTATATTTTTATCTACTACTTTTTGAGTATTAATATATGTTGAAAAAAGTACAGCAATACTTAATACAATAAAAAATACTAAAAGTAGTAAACTATTTAATAAAGATAAAGATAATTTTTTATTTGTTATCATCAGATGTATACCTGAATGCCCTTTTTTTCAGTTTTTCTAATTCTTCTTCTTTTATTCCTCTTTTAACAAGAGCAAAATCACCTGAGAAAATAGTTGGTATTTTATCTGTACTATTTTCTAAATCAAGCTTAATACCTTCAGCCATAGCTACACCATTATCATCATTCATTCTCATAACAGTAACATCCATGAATCCATCTTGAATAGCTTTTAATTCGCTATTTCCTCCACCCCAACCATTTACTAAGACTTTTCCTATTAAATTTTTCTCTTTAAGCGCTTCTACAACACCTAATGCAATATCAGTTGAACAAGCATAAATAAATTTAACATCTGGATCAATTTTAAGTAAATCTAATGTTGCTAATCTAGCTTTGTCTTTACTTGTATTTGTATAGTATTCATGTACGACTTTTAAGTCTGAATTCTTTGATACATAATCAATAAATTTTGTACCTCTCATATATCCAATATAACCATTTGACGTATATAAAACAGCATATTTACCTTGTCCATTTGTTTTTTTGATATAGTAATCAGCTAACATTTGACTACCAAGCATATGATCAAATCCTACATATAAAAAAGGTTGATTTTTTTGCCATTTTCGTAAAGGTGTTGTGATATTTTGAAGAATTAATTTTGGTTTTTCTCTACTCATAATTCTTTCAATAAATTTAGCGTGTTTACTAGCATCTAATACAAATACTAAATAGTCTGTATTATCTTTGATTGCTTTTAAAAGTAGTTTTGATTGAACTCTTGTTTCCACATGAGGTTTTGTGAAATGAAGAACTAATTCATAGTTAATTCCAAGTTCATTAAGTCGTTTCTCAAATGAAACTTTACTTTTCATCCAATAGTCGGTTAATTGTTTACCAGGGTAAACTAAAACTATTCTGATCTTCTTATTCTCTTGTTTAATTTTTACTGCATCTTTTTGAATTTGTGCAATAAAATCATTGCTGATTTTCTCTTGATTTGTAAACTCTATGTACTCATCAATAGCAAAATAATCTGAATTACCTGCATTTAAAATATTAAATGCACACATTAAAATAATTAATTTGAAAATGTAATGTTTCATGGGAGCCACCTATTTTTAAGTTAAGTTCCAATTATTATAACATAACAAATTAATTTTTTTAATGATTAATAATAAAGCCTTTATTTTACTAGGCTAGATATTTGCTTAAATACTGGATTTTTTGCATTAACAGTTAGCTCAAATAAAATTGACTCATAAGTAGTTGGAACTACACCAGCTTGAATCAATCTTTCAAGTGCCATATCAGTATCTCTTTGTTTTCTAGATGTTACACAATCTGTAACTAATACAGGTTGTAATCCAGCTTCTAATAAATCAATACAAGTTTGTAAAACACAAACATGAGTTTCAATACCAGCAACAATTACTACTTTTTTTCCTGCATTTTTAATAGCTTCCATTGTTGGTTCATTTTTACAACAAGAAAAAGTAGTTTTTTCAAAGTGAGGATCTGCATCAACAAACTCTCGCAAACTTGGAATTGTTTCACCTATTCCTTTTTTGTATTGCTCATTTACAATAAATGGAACTTCCAAAGTCTTAAGACCTTTTACTAGTGTTACTAAGTTTTTCTCAATTTCATCTTTGTTTGTCATATAAGGGTAAAGTCTATCTTGTACATCAACTAAACAAAATAGTGTTTCTTCCACATTAATTCTCATTTGCTCTCCTTAATTTATATGTAACTATCATACTAAAAAATATATTTAAATTTCTTGGAAAATATTGCTAATTTGAGTTTTTTGGAAGATTTGAAGTAAGTATTAAGAGGAGAAAATCCTCTTAATATAAGTGGTTTATTTAAAAGCTACTTTTTCAGCTTTTTCTAGAAGTTCTTTTGCACCTTTTGAGATGAACTCTTTTGCAAGATTGATTCCAGCAGTTTCATAGTCTTCAATAGATACTTTGATATCATCTTTGATAATCTCAGTTCCATCAGGCATTCCAACGATTGCTTGAAGTCTAATTTCTTTATCATCTAAAATTGTTGCTTTTACACCAATTGGCACTTGACACCCACCTTGTAATGTATCAACAAAAGATCTTTCAATTGTAGATTCAATATGTGCATCTTTATCATTTAATACAGATACAATTTTTTTAATCTCTTCATTTGAAGTAACTTCAATTCCTAAAGTTGCTTGTCCCATTGAAGGAATCATTAAATCAGTTGAAATAGGTGTGAAATATTTTACTTCATTTTCAATTCCTAGTTTTTGAACCCCTGTAGTTGCAAGAATAATTGCATCATACTCACCAGCATTTAACTTAGCAATTCTAGTATTGATATTTCCTCTTAAATCTAAAAGTTCAATATCAGGTCTGATTAGTTTAATTGCCATTCTTCTTCTTAAACTTGTAGTACCAATAACAGCACCTTGAGGTAAGTCTTCAAAAGAAGCATATTTATTACTTAATAAAGCATCTCTTGCATCAAATCTTTTTGTTACAGCTCCAAGCTCTAATCCCTCTTCAAATTGAGTAGGTACATCTTTTAATGAGTGAACAGCAATATGGGCATCACCATTTAACATAGCAAGTTCAAGTTCTTTAGTAAAAAGACCTTTCCCACCAATTTTTGCTAAAGGAACATCAAGGATTTTATCACCTTTTGTTACGAACTCTTGAAGTTCAACTTCCATATCTGGGTAATGCTCTTGTAATTTAGCTTTAATATATTCACTTTGCCATAATGCTAATTGACTTCTTCTTGTTGCAATAACTAATTTTTCCATACTTCTATTTTCCTAATGTCTCAAATTTTAATCTTGTATTATCTTTTACACCATTAACAAAAATTGACGGTGTACCACTAACCATAACGTCTTTACCCATTTTGATATCAGAATTTAATGCACTTTTTACTTTATAAATTGAAATATCTTTTAAAGTGATATTTGTTTTAAATTCAGTGTTAAATGCTTTTAAAATCTTTGCTTCATCTCTTTCATTAGATTTGAAGTATTTATCCCAATCCATCTCATAAACTCTTAATTCAAGGTTTTTGATATTTTGATGTTTAGCAACTTCCATTATTTTTGATAAAGGACCTGCTGCTGGGTGTAATTTTAACAAAGGATAATGATAATAGTATAATGCAATTTTATTACTATTTTTATTCACATACTTTATTACATCTGGGATATAATCCATACAAAATGGACATAAAGGATCAGAGAAAACTACTAGTTTATCTTTTGCCTTATGATTTCCAGCAATTAACTTAGATTCATCATAATAATTAGCTGTCAAATTTGGAGTTACAATATCTTTTAAAGATTTTCCAGTTTTAGCATCTAATAAATCAAGAGCGATATACTCTCCATCAGAGAAAAGTACATCTTTTGCATTAATTACTTTATTAGATTTAACCTTTGCTTCTACATCTAAGATGTACCCATTCCAACCTTTTACTGGTAATTCTTTTTTTGTAGCTATTTCTACATTTAGAACTTCAATATCAGGGTTCTTTTCTAATCTATTTATTTCAAAATCTATTACATTGTCATCAGCATTTGCAAATAAAAAAGTTGAGCATAAAATGGACGAACATAATAATTTAAAAGCTATCTTCATAAAATATTTCCTTTAACTTCTAGATTTAACTGTAATTTTCTTAACATCAAGTAACTCTTTTGCTTTGTTAAGCATAGGAGAGTTAATAATATCGTTTAATTGTAACTCTTTTTGTGAAAGAGTTGGTTTAGCTGTCTTATGCATATCTGCAACACAACCAGAACCCACTTCAACATCTTCAATCATAGAACCAGAATCATTAGAATTATTATTCTCTATTGGTGCTTCATCTTGAATACTTTGTTTTACTTCCTCAATGGGGGCTTGAATGACCTTTTTAGGTTTAAGCTTGTCGGGGTTCTTCCTTTTTGAAATCTAGCTCAACTTCGTTTCCAAAGATATCTTGAGCAAATGTTCTTATTAAAGCGAAGTGTTTATATAAAAACTTTCTATCATCACCTTGTGCATAAGAAGCAATTGAAAGTTTATTATCAGCAAACCCTCTGAAAATAAAGTTCTTTTCAAAACACTCACCAAGTGAATAATCTCTATCATAAACTTTTTCAGTTAATTTAATATATAAAACATTCTCTACAACTTCACTCTTTTTGTTTGATACTGGCTCTTCTACTGGAACAGGTACAACTTCAACTTCTGAACTTGGATTAAATGCTACTTGTTGTTCAAGAGCTTGAACTTCTACTTCTTGAGAAACTATCTCTTTTACTGCTTCATCTACTACTGTTTCTAAACTCTCATTAGGTGCAGGTGGCGTTATAAGCTCTTCTTGTTTTTGTTCAACTACTGGTGCTGGCGTTTGCATAGCTTGAGTTTGAACTGGTGCTGCTTGCTTTTCAATAGGTGCAGACATTCCCTCATCAAAAGGATTAGGATAAGATACAGTTTCAATAGCATCTACTAAACCTAAATCTACAAAAGAAGTAGACTCTACTAATACTTCATCAGCTGGTGTTAATTCTTCTATTTTAGTTTCAGGTAAATCATCTGGCATCATAATAGGCTCAGGAGTTGGTGTAACTGCTGGAGTTGAACTTGGCATATCATCAAAAGGATTAGAGTTTACAACACCTTCAACTACAATATTTTTCAGCTCTTCTTCTACTGTTGATCTCTCTTCAATAGGAGTTTCATTTTTGATTTCTTGAACTTTTTCTTCAACAATTGGTGAAACAACTTCTTGTTTTACTTCTTCAACAATAGGAGCAGAAACAACTGCTTCCACTTCTTTTATAGGAGCTGGTTCTTGTATCACTGGTGCTGGTTCAACAACTGGT
>DKNG01000016.1:0-1630 GCA_002470185.1 Arcobacter sp. UBA7394
GCAATTGCTCCTGCTGGACAGGCTTGTACACATGCAGGAGTTTGACCAACTTCTAGTTTATCATGACACATATGACACTTAGTTACAATTCCTCTATCTTCATTGAATACTGGAACCTCATAAGGACAATTCCAAGTACAGTATTGACAGCCAATACATGTATCATCATCATGGAAAACAATTCCATTATCAAACTTGATATATGATTCAGTTGGACAACCTTTTAGACACTCTGGGTCAACACAGTGATTACATGACATTGAATTAAAATGATTAGTAACTTTTGGGAAAATCCCACTTTGAGTTTCACCAACTCTTCTCCATTTAATATCACTTGGATTATTATTTTGCTCATTACAAGCAACCTCACAACAGTGACAACCAACACAAGCAGTTGCATCAAAGTGAAATCTATATTGTTCTCCCTCTTTGGGTTTAGGAATATCAATACTATAATTTCCACATTGCATGTCTGTATCTGCTTTGTGATTTATAAAGCTTTCTAATGGAGTAGTTTCAGGGGTGCTCATGATTAAAGTCCTATTCTACTTTGAATTTCTTCTATTTCTAGATTTGCTAAAACTCTAGTATCAAAACTCTCAAAAGTTTCATTTTCAAGTTTTGCACTCTTGTAAATACTTAATAATTCTTTTGTAACTTCTTGCGCTTTAGGAAGAGGAATAGCTTTTGTTAATTGTCTAGCTTCAAGTATTGAGTTTGCAGCTTTTCCACCAATGAAGATTTTCACTCCATAACAAGAGTTTCCTTCTTCATCTTTAGCCTTAGCTCCCTCAAATCCAATATCTGCAACACCGTGAATACCACATCCTTTTGGACAGGCTGACCAGTACATTCTTACTTTTCCATTCTCTATTGGGATATGTTTGTTTAAATACATAGCCATTTCAATAGCATCTGGTTTATTTGGAATTACTCCAAAAGAACACTCATTAGTACCTGCACAGGCGATTTGATTGTTAAAATAAATATTGTGGTAAGAATCATATTTAGTATATAAAGGTGAAGTTTTAATATCTTGGATATTTGAAGTATCCGTGATTATATAAAAACTTTGCTCGAAAGTAAGTCTAATAATTCCATCATAGTTTTGAGCTAATAATGCAGCTTCTTCCAAGTCTTTTCCACAAAAAATACCTGATGGAATACCAAAGTGAATAGCACTTTTATTATTCTTTAGCTCAATAGTAGAAGTATCATCCAAAGTAAACTCTTCTTTTACTAATAATTCTCCTGCTTCATCTAAAGGAAGTTTTGAGAACTCAATAATTCCTTTTGCAAACTCTTCTAAACTTACAGCATCTAAAAGGAAATTTAATCTATTTTTATTTCTGTTATCTCTAAAACCATAAGATTTAAATAGTTTGATTACAGTTTCAAATACATCTTTTACTTGATTTGGTTTAACAAAAAGATTTAAAGGTCTTGCTTGAACTCCAACTTTTCCACCTAGGTATAAGTTAAATCCATATTCACCATTTTTAGAAGCCAGCGCAAAAGCACAGTCATTTCCAAAAATATTACATGTATTTACTGTATCTCCTAAAATAGCAGTATTGAATTTTCTAGGAAGTGTTCCTATCCAGTCTTCATTTTTCAAGAAAACATCTTG
>DKNG01000016.1:1750-2951 GCA_002470185.1 Arcobacter sp. UBA7394
AAGTTATCCCCTGCTGTTTGATATGTAGTAATTCCCACTGATTCTAATTCATTTAAAACAATAGGAAGTTCACTAAATTTTAAATATCTAAATTCTAGTTGTCCTCTAGTTGTAATATCTATATAATCATTTCCATATTTTTTTGCAGTTTGTGCTAATTTTAAAGCTTGTTCAATTGAAAGCTGTCCACCTGGTATTCTAATTCTAATTACAAAAGAATCACTACTTCCTTTATCATAAATTCCAAAACATTTAAGGAAGTGTTTTGTATCACTTGCTGTGATATTTTCTTCATATGAACCTTTACATAATTCTTCAAATTGTGCAAAAAACTCTAAGGGAATTTTTTCTTCTTTTATCTTCTCAATTTTATTGATTTTCTTATTTCTTAAGTTGTAGGCTTCTTCAAAAACTTTCATTATTTCTTACTCCAAATAGTATTTATACTTACTATTCTAATAGAAATTTTATGTAAATTTAAAGTTAGGTTATATAAAAAATAGACAATTGATAAGAAAAAGATTACATTAAATATAAAGTGAATATATTTAATGTAAAATTAAGTTTATGATTGATTTTTAAGTAATTCGATTTTTACAGCAGAGTGATTGTAGTCAGGTTGAAAAGATTCTTTGTCTAATAAATCATTTGTAAGATAGTTAATTCCTCTATGACTAACTGGCAAGAAAATAGTATCAACTCTAATATTATCAGTCACTAAAGCTTTAGATTCTATCTCTCCTCTAATAGAAGATATTTTGATTAAATCCCCATCTTTAATATTTAAATCTTTTGCATTTTTAGTATTAATCTCACAGAAGTTTAACTCTTTGAATTTAAGTAAAGTTCTAGGAAGATTTGTTTTTGTTCCCGTATGCCATTGATCTCTTGTTCTTCCTGTAAGTAATATAAATGGATATTTTAGATTAGCTTTTTCACTTAATAGTTTGTTTTGAACAAAGTGTAAATTAGCTTTTTTATTTGATGTGAAAAACTCTTTGTTTTCTCTGATTTCTTCACCCCAAATAAAAGGTTCTTCTTTTAGTTGTGAATAAGATGTATCATAGATATTTAGATGGGGATTTAGTTTTGTCATCTCTTGAAACTCTTTAAATATATCTTCACTTTTTTTATAATCAAACTCTTTTTCAAAACCTAACTCAAAAGCAATTAATTGAAATATTTCCCAATCAGCTTTACA
>DKNG01000016.1:3060-4827 GCA_002470185.1 Arcobacter sp. UBA7394
GGAGCAGCTGGAAGTTTTATATGTGCGAAGTTTGAAGTCTCAGAGTTTTCATAGGCATTGATTTCAACTACTAAAGGTATTTTTTGTATTAGCTTTTCAACTTTATTTCTATTTGGTAGATGATAAACTGGGTCTGTATGACAGATTATTAAAACATCAAGATTGGCTTCTAACATTTGTGTTGCAGTAAGACCTTCTTTTTTATCTATTTTATTTGTATTCCAAAACTTGGATACTTTTTTTATAGATTCTTTATCAAATCCTAAATGAACTGCAAGCATTGTTGATAATCCACCAACTTCTCTTCCACCCATTGCATTTGGTTGACCTGTTAGAGAAAATGGTCCATTTCCAATTTTGAATATTTTTCCATTTAATAAGTGAGTGTTTATTAAAGCTAGATTTTTATCTACTCCTTGAGAAGATTGATTTAATCCCATAGTCCAAGCAGTGATAATATTTTCACAGTTTTTATAAATATCCCAAAACTGCTCAAACTGTTCTTTTGAAAGACCAGTTCTTTTTAGCATTTTTGTTACTGGAATTCTTTTGAATTTATTTTTTAATAGTTCATAGTTATTCACATGATTTAAAACAAACTCTTCATCTACTAAACCTTCATCAATAATTCGTTTTGAGATAAGATTGAAAAAATCAATATCACTATTTGCTTTAATTGGCAAATATAAATCTGCTATTTTTGCAGTATCTGTAAATCTTGGGTCAATTACAATTATTTTCAGACCCTCTTTTTTAGCTTTTTTGATTCTATTGTGAAAAACTACATGAGCTTCAGCGGTATTAGCTCCCGTTAATATAAGTAAATCACTTTTGTGTATATCTTCCATTCTAACTGGAACATAATCAATTCCAAAAGCTTTTTTTTGAGCAACTACTGCACTTGACATACATGTTCTACTATTTGTATCTACATTATTAGTACCTATAAAACCTTTACCTAATTTATTAGCAATGTAATAATCTTCTGTAAGTAATTGTCCAGATAGGTAAAAACCGATTTTTTCTTTTGATGTTTGTTGGATTTTATTTGCAATTGTAGAGATTGCATCTTCCCAAGATGTTACTTTGTATTCATCTTTTATAGAGTCTCTTTTATGTGGACGAAGAAGTCTTGTGGGAGTTTGGATACTTACAAGTTCAGAAATACCTTTTGAACAAAGTTTACCCTCATTTGTTGGATATGTTACATCTCCAAGTAGTTTATTTTCTTCAAATTCTAAACCACATCCTACACCGCAATAACCACATACAGACTTAATCATTTTTTATAACCTCTAAATTAATAATTCATAATATTTATATGAAAGATTATACTATAAATTAATGTAAAGTTAAGAAATAGATGTATAAAAATTAACTACTTTTTTAAGATGAACGAATAAGTAAAATAAAGTTTAAAATCAATAAAAAATAGAAACCATATTTATAAAATTTTAAAGGATCTCTTTCTAATAAAGGAGTGTTTTTATTAAAAAATGGTTCCACTTTATTTGGATTATCTAATTCAAATTTCATAAAAGAATAATTTGAATATCTAAGTTTTTCATCTGCACAAGTAGAGCGTAAAATTATACTCTCTAACCAATCAGGAATATTACTATTATATTTTTGTGGTAGTTTGATATTTTTGAAACTTGGATTTTGAAAAGGTTCTATTTCTCCATAGGGAAATTTATTTGTTAATGACTCATATAAAGTAACTCCAATAGAATAAACTTCCGTTTTTTCATTTATAGAAGATTCTTG
>DKNG01000016.1:4963-6713 GCA_002470185.1 Arcobacter sp. UBA7394
CTCATAACAATAATATTTTCAGGTTTGATATCTCCATGTACTAAATTGAATTTTAGTAGATATTGACTCATTGATAATAAAGTCTTAGCTAAAGTAATAGAATCTTCAATAGATAAAGTTCTTTTTTTCAAGTATTGTTTTAGAGTAATTCCCTCAAGTTTTTTCATAATATAATATCTTGCAGTTCTATTTTTTGGAACTACTGATTTTGGGAAAAATCCTGCTTTTAATCTTTTTGCATTCCATACTTCTTTTGTATATAAATCTAAAATATCTTCATTTTCTAGTGCTTCATAGGGTGCGAATTTTATTACATACTCTTTTGAATTTTTTTCACAAACCCATGTTCTATCATTTTGTATTAGAGATAATGTTAGTTTGTATCCATCTATTTCGTCACCTCTTTTTAGTTTCTCAGGGATTAATAGTTTTAGATCTTTCATTTTTTGTATTTCATCAGTTTGGTTAATCTCTAAAACAACGGCAGAGGTGTCATCAGGAAGATTGTCTTCTACTAGGGAACTAGCTTTTTTTACAATATGATAAGCTCCATTTTCTAGATTTCTACAAAGTGTATCTTCACTCATAAGTGAATATAAACCATCACTACAAAGTAAAACTTTGTCATTTTTATGAATATTATTTTCAAAGTAAAAAATCTCAACTTCATTATCAATTCCAATGGCATCTGTTAGAACATTATCCATTCCTTCTTCATTGTGGTCGTGTGATAATTGAGTTAAGGAATTATCCCTAAAAAGATAGATTCTACTATCTCCTACATTTGCACCATAAAGTCTATTTCCTTTGATAACTGCAACTGTTACAGTAGTTACAAGTTCAGCTCTTTCATAATCTTGAATTGATTGAGCATATAAGATTTGATTAATTGAGCTAATAAAAGTTTTGATAGCTTTTTCTATAGACCAAGTTTTTGGAATATTTTTGAAGTTTGTAATTATATGTTGAGTTACTTTTTTTGCAGCTAATGCACCCGCTTCTGCAGAACCCACACCATCACATAAAACGGCAATAGTTAGGTCATTAAATTGTTTGATTTCATAATAATCATCACCTATTAATTCTTGTCTTTTAGCTAGTGAAAAGCCTGATGTACTTATATTATTTTTACTCAATTTAAAACCTTCATTTTATATTTAAATTAAAACTATTTAATCCAAGTTCTAATTTAAATATAAAAAGAGCTAAGCTCTTTTTATATTCTACCTCCTGCTTGAACTCCCCATGTAGTTCTCCATCTAGTTTTCACTAATGAAATACCAGAAATAGCAACAAATACAACAAGTGCAAAGATTAAGAATCCAGCTGTATATCCATCAAAGGCACCTTTTGACCAACCAAGTGTTTGAATAAGTGCAGTACCACCAAGACCACCAGCACATCCAACAATACCTGTCATAATACCAATGTCTTTACCAAATCTTTGTGGAACTAATTGGAATACTGATCCATTTGCCATTCCTAAACTTGCCATAATTAAGAATAAAACTAAAATAGCAACTCCAAATGGTAAACTCATTGTAGCATTAATAATTACTAATAAAGCTACTAATCCATAGAAGTAATAAAGTGATCTAACTCCACCAATTTTATCCGCAACTGCTCCACCAACTGGTCTTAAAACAGCACCTGCGAAGATACATAATGCTCCAAAGTAACCCGCAATTACTTTTACATTTCCTTCATCTAATACATCTAAACCAAAAGCAGACATATCAACTTGATAAGT
>DKNG01000016.1:6761-6883 GCA_002470185.1 Arcobacter sp. UBA7394
TTCATTAAATATACTTTCATATATCCAGCAAATCCTACAAATCCACCAAAAGACACAGCATAGAATAAACAGAACCACCACGTATCTTTATCTTTTAATAGCTTTCCATAATCTTTTAGTTT
>DKNG01000016.1:6987-7835 GCA_002470185.1 Arcobacter sp. UBA7394
AATACTACAATAGCCATAAATGCTCCAACTCCAAATACAGATTCCCATCCCCAAATTTCAGCAATTTTTGGTGCAAATAAGAAATCAATTACAACTCCAATATTACCAGCTCCAGCAATTCCTAAAACAACACCTTGAAGTTTTGGTGGATACCATTGACCAGCTTGTGGAAGTGCAACTGCAAATGAAGCTCCTGCAAAACCAAGACCAAGTGCTACTATTAATAATTGATTATAAGTAATACTATTACCTTGAATATAAGCTGTTAATAAAGCAGCAATAACAATAGTTTGAGAAATAAGTGCAGTTCTTTTTGCTCCTAGTTTATCAACTCCAAATCCAAGTACTACTCTTAATATAGCCCCTGATAAAATTGGAAGAGAAAGTAAAGTTGCTTTTTCACTTGCTGTCATTATATGACCAGTTAATGCTAATGCTTCACTAATCTCTGTACTTAATGGACCTAACATTGTCCATACCATAAAACTCATATCGAAATATAAAAAAGCCATAAACAATGTTGGTGCATGTCCTTGACCTTTAAGATCTTTTAATCCTGCCATCTTAACCCTTTAATGTAAATCTAAGTTTATTATATAAGTTTGTTTTGAGTATATCTGATATTTGCTGTATATAAAATACTCAATTATAAAATATATAATTACCTAGTATATATATGTATAAAATATAAACATATAAAATGTATATAAAATTATAAATATTTTAAAATTAATATTTATGATATTTTAAGATTAAAATTATTAAAAATGCTAATAAATCCCATAAAAAGGTTTTATTGAGGTATTAAAAATTATTTAATAATGAAAATTTAAGTTTTATCTGTATAA
>DKNG01000115.1:0-14011 GCA_002470185.1 Arcobacter sp. UBA7394
TCTTTTTCTAAATAATCTTCATGAACCAAATATTTATATGTTGCTGATAATGCACTGATAATAAATACATTTACGAATAAAGTTAATAGTGAGTTTAAAAAACTTAGTTTAGTTGAAATAACCGCAGTCAAAAATTCAATTGCTATCCCATAAACAAAAGAAATTATTGAGGCAACTATTGAAGGAATAATTACTATTGTTAACATACATAAAATTTTGTATTTTGAAGTTATATTCCATGAATCTAAAAAACTCAATTCTTGATCAAGGGCAATTGCAGGTAAAACTAAAGATAATCTAACAAAAAGAAAGATTCCCAATATTACAGAGAATGCAACAGTAAGAGGCATAAATAAAGCACTATTTGAATTAACAAATACAGAAAGAACTAATATAATAAACGTTAGAACTATTGAAATTAAAATAATAATCAAAAAAGTATAAATAAGAAATTTAAACTCTCTTTTTCCAAACTTATATAGACCCCAAGTAGGAACAGCATTCTCGTTCATTAGTAGAATCCTGTGTGTTGTTATAGAAACTAATATATTTATAGCAAACAAAATTAGTGCCAAGACAATATAAAAAAACTTGTTTCCATCTTGTAAAAAATTAATACTAGCAATATCAATACTAACAATTAACAGAAACGGTATTAACAAAGCTTTTAAAAGTTCGTGTTTCTTTTTTAAAATTCCGTTAAAAGTTTCCCCTACTATTTTTTTATACATTCTTCACCTTCAAATTTTTATTATTTGCACATTTTTAATACTAAATTTGACAAAAAAATAGTTTTTATATATATTCATACAACAAATACAAAATAAGGTGAACTAAATGGAGATTATTTACAAAACATTTGAAGTAGGTATTATAATATTTTTTATTTTTATGTTAATTAGATTTTTAAAATGTAGATTTGGAAAGTGTGATATCAAATAATATCACACTTCAAATTAAGCTTTAACAGCTGTAAATATAATTTCTACAAGTGTTCCTTCACTTGCCATGTTTGCTTCAACACAAGCTCTTGCAGGAGCATTAACATCTGCAACCCATAAATCCCATTCAGAATTAAAGTCAGCGAAATCTCTGTAAATATCTTTTAAGAAGATCTCAGCTCTTAAGAGATTACCTTTATTAGCACCAACATCAGCTAATCTTTTATCAGCAATTTCAAAAACTCTTTTAGCTTGTCCATGAATATCTAAAGTTTTATCATCAGATACTATTCCAGCTAAATATACTGTTCCATTATGCTCAACAATTCTGCTCATTCTATCATTTACTTCCATTCTATTAATCAAAAGTACTCCTTATAAGTTATTTCTGAAAATTATAACACAAAATATAAAATTTAATACTAAATTAATATTAATTAATATATTATTTCAACCTTCAAACAAATGGTGAGGTTGGAGAGTGGTCAAATCCTGCGGATTGTAAATCCGCCGCCTACGGCTTCGAAGGTTCAAATCCTTCTCTCACCACCATAAATATAGTGCGAGTGTGGCGGAATAGGTAGACGCGTTGGACTTAAAATCCAATTCCGGTTTCGGAGTGTGAGTTCGATTCTCACCATTCGCACCACTATTATTAATTGCAGAGAGTTGACAGAGTTGGTCGAATGTACCGGTTTTGAAAACCGGCGAGGTTCACGCCTCCGGGGGTTCGAATCCCCCACTCTCTGCCATTTTATTCTTGTTTTTCCCCATTTTTATAAAAAATACTTTTATAAACTTTTCCTGATTCATCGTATATTCTTTCAATACCATGTTTTTTTCCATTGAGATAATTAGTTTTAATCATAACTTTTCCATTAATATAAAACTCTTTTTCAACTCCATCTTTTTTTGATTTTAAATATGAAGTAGTTTTCTTTAAAGCACCTCTTTTGTAATACTCTTTTTTTACAGTATGATCTTTTGATAATTTATTTTCAATAGGAAGATTTAACAATTTATTTTGGTAGTCTTTAATATTTTCTTTTTTATATAAAAGATTTGGTTTTGATACTTTTATTGTCTGTTTTTTTTGATTTGAATTTGAAGCTGAACCAATAGGAGATATTTTCATCCATTTATCATTTGATAAAACAACAATTGAAGAAAGAAGAAATATAATAATTACTTTTTTACATATCAAGCTGATTCTCTTTACTATCAATTGAATTCATCAGTTTTTCAATAATTTTCACTTGTTCTGCTAATTCTTTTGTAAGTGTTTTAATACTTTTATTTTTATCATTTAGTTCACCAGTTAGTTTTTCTAAACTCAAAACTGCAATATCATTCTTCTTTCGTACTTCTTTTTCATCTGCTAATACTACTTTAATTTTTTTACTTGCTTTATCACTAGTAACTTTTAATTTCTCTTCTACCCCAACTAGTTCATCTTTAAAATACTTAATTTGGTTCTTAAATTTAGCTCCACGTTGTTGTTCTGTTTTTACATTTGATTCTAAATTCTTATAAAAATTAATTTTATTTATAAGTGCATCAATTTTTTCTCTTGCTTCCATATTTATTCTTCTATTGGAATGCATATTTTTTGCAACTTTTTTCTTAAACTCTTTTTGTTCCAATTCATCTTCAGTTGCTAAAAAAGAAATCCACATAAACTCGCTTATTTCATTAGAGTTTTTCTTCAAGACTGGTATTACTGTTAGATAAACATAAAACTCACTCTTAGACTTAGTAAGTTGCTTTAGTTTCCCTTCCCAAATATTACCTTCTTTAATACTTTTATATAAATCTTCATAAATAAGTTTATTTGTAGCATCATCTTTTATTAATTCATGTTTATTATTTACTAACTCTTCTTTAGAATATTCTGTAATCTCAGTAAAATACTTATTACAAAATATGATTTCACCATCAAGATTAGTTTTACTTACAAGGGCAACTTCATTTATCACACTTCTTATATCTTCCAAATCTTTTTGGGTTTCTTCTCTTAATTTATCAAAATATTTATTCTGACAAATTCTTTCAACTGAAAATACTAAATCTTTAGCATTAATAGGCTTTTGTAAATAGTCACTTGCTTTATATTCAATTGCACTAAGTAAGGGTTCTACTTCAATTTTATTTGTAGTAAGAATAATAGGGATATTCTTGTCAATTTTTCTAATTTCTTCAAGAAGTTTAAGTCCTGACATGTCTTTTAAATCAACATCAATAATAACTAAATTAAGAATATTTTCACCGTTTTGATCTTTTTTAAAAGCTTCTAAAGACTTAATTCCAGAGTCTAAGGAGTTTACTGTTTTGAATTGTTTACTTAAGATTTCGCTAAAGTATGTATTAATTTCAGTATCACTTTCTACATATAAAATATCTAAAGTTTTTAGAAAAGCATAATTAAACATTTTTATTAACCTTTCTTTTCAACTAATTGTTCAGTTCTGTGTTGAACAACATCTTCTAGGTCTTTTATTTTTAATGACTTCTCTTTTATTTCTTCTTTTATTTTTAAAATATAAGCCTCTCTAATTTTTATTTCTTCTGAGACTTTAACAATCTTCTTAGAGGCTTTTTCTTCAGAATCTCTCATATCTGCTGTCATAATTGATATTTTATTAATTTTATCATTTACTCCATAGGTTAATTGTTCAAATCTTTTTCTTCCAGCTTTAAGTCTATTTTCTAGCTTTTGTAGTTCTGAATATTGTTCGATATTAGATACTTTTTGTTTATTGAAATACTCTTCAATATTTTCATATCCTTTGTATCGCTCAAGTACTCGTTCTAATTCATCAATTTTTTGCTGAGCTACTTTATTTACTCTTTTTGTTTCTTGTAAGTTAAAAAGAACTTTCTTTTTATATTCTCTTTTTTCACTCTCTTCTTTTGTAGTAAGAAAATTAACACTAATAAACTTTCTAATATCTTGTGTATCCTCATCTAAGACAGGAATAATCGTAGAGTTAGAAAAAAATGCAGCTCCACTTTTTGTAATATATTTTGTTTTACCTTGCCATTTTTCTTTTGATTGTAAAGTTTTCCATTGTTCATCTAAAATCGAACTAGCCATATCAGGATGAAAGATTATTCTATAGTTAAATCCTATAATATCTTCATCTTCACATTTTACTAATTCTCTCAAGAAATCATTTATATATATAATATTTCCTTCTTTATCAAAGATGAAAACAACTGCTACTTTATTAATGATATTTAAATAATCCTCAACTTCATTTTGAGACTCTATAATTTCATCTTCTTGTTTTTTTGTTTGGCAAACTTCTTGAACTTTTATTAATACCTCATCTAAGTTTAGAGGTTTCATAAAATAAGCTGTAACATCTTGTCTTAGGGATTCAAGTAATAAATCAATATCATTACTCTCAGTGAAAAAAATAAAAGGTAAGTTCTTATCGATAGTTCTAATTTTTGTTAATAAATCAAGGCCAGTAAAATCATCAAATTGTGATTCGCTAATAATTACATCAATTGTAATATTATCTTTATTACATTGATTAAATATAATTAATGCTTCTTTTGCATCATTAGCTATAAAAACTTTTTTAAAATATTTATTTAAAATAGAAGAAAATTCTGCTTTTAACTCTACATCATTCTCAACATATAAAATTGTAAGTGTTTTAAAAAAATTCTCATTTAGCATAATTAAACATTACTTATATATATAAAATATATATAAATTCTCCTTTTCGAATTTATGTTTATATGTTACTATAATAATTTTAACTATTTCTTATAAAAATAACTCTTTTTTATCCTTTTCTACAAATATCTCTTATCTAAATAATGTTTTTTATTCTTTTTGTAGCTAATACACTTAAATATGACTGTTCTTGATATTTTTTTAGTTTCGTAGGAAATACTATTGTATTCTTTTTTTCAAAAGAACTTATGCTTTGTGATGAGATAAGTTCAACTTCACATTCACTATTTATTTGAATTAAACCTTCCATTTTAAAGGTAACTGCACCACCTGAAAAAGTACCTTTTTTTGCTCTTTTTTTAATAAAAACTTTTTCTATTTCATTATCTTTTAGAAATGAATTAATTGAAGAAGAAAACTTTAATATATCTTCTTGGCTTTCATCATCTTCTAAAGTAATTTTTTTTATTTTTAAATCTATATAATCGATAATATCATCATCTTCTCTAAAATCTATAACACTTAATATTGTATTACTAGCTTTCAATTCGATACCACATAATTTCATAATCATTCCTTGTTAATTAAACTAGAAGGATTATATAACAATAAATTTTTATTGCTTAATTATATGTCATTTTGTAATATTTTATATATTTAATAAGGGTTCAGAGAAATAATAACCCTGAAATTCGTCTACTCCTAATTCTACTAAAACATCAAATACTTCCTTATTATGTACAAATTCTGCAATTGTTTTAATATTCAACTCTTTAGAAGCAACTATTATACCTTTTACTATTGTATATGCTTTTGCATCATTGTGAATATTTTTAATAAAAGATCCATCAATTTTTATATAATCAGGTTCAATAGCAATTATATTAGAAAAATTAGAATGCCCTGTACCAAAGTCATCAATGGCAATCCTAACACCAAATTTTCTAAAATCACTAACAAATTTTTGCATAATTTCTAAATCTTCAATACTCTCTGTTTCTAGTATCTCAATTATTAACCTACTTCCAATTTTTTTAAATCTTGTAAGATTTTCTTTTATTATATTTATTAGGGTTTTATTATATATATCTTCATAAGATAAGTTTATTGAAAAATCTTCTTTTCTATTGTACATAGTAATAAAACTCTTTTCAATTAAAATAGACATCATCGAATTATAATGTTTAGTTTTTTTAGATGGTTCTAGGAACTCAAAGGGTGAAATTATATTAAGTGTATCATTTGTTTTCTCCCCTACTCTCATTAGAACTTCAAATTTTAATACATTTTCATCTTTATCAACTATTGGCTGGTATGCAGGGAGAATCATGTCATTCTCAATTGCTGTTTTAAGCCTTGGGGACCATTTTAAAACATCATTAATAGAACTTGATAAATCTAAAGTATTATTATAAATCACGTAATTTAGTCTATGCTTCTTGGCATGTCTTAAAGCCATCCCTGCACTAACATAAGGATTCTTTTCTGCGATTGATAGACCTATAGTAGCATTTAAATCAATTGATTCATTTTCATTAACAGTAAAGTTATACTCTTTTATAATTGATATTAATTTAAATAAATCTTTTTCATAAGATTGTAAATAGTAGTTATCATCAATCTCTTTAAATAACACAAATTCATCTGCATAAACTCTATATAAATTATAGTCTAAAGTAGAATTAAAAATATTTAGACACTGTGCAAATTGTGTTAATAAAGAGTTTGAGTTTTTAAAGCCATATAAATTATTAATATTATGAAAAGAATCTAAATTAACAACAAAGAATATAGATAAGCTTGAGTCATCTATATTTTTCATTAAAGAGTAATAACTTTTTAAACCGGTTAACTTATCATTATAAAGTAAATCTACTAATTCTTGAGTTCTTTCACTTACTTTCTTTTCTAGTAAATTATTAGAATCCGTTAAGTCTTCATTTAACTCTTTTATATTTTCATTATATTGTCTAACAATATTCGAGTTATATATATCTTGGCAAACCCTTGTTAGTGTTTTGATAGTATTCTCAAAACTCATTGGTTTTTGGATAAAAGAACTCACTCCAATATTCAGAAGATCAATAAGGTTTCTTGGGTCATTATAAGCTGAAACAATTACTAGTTCTTGTTTATCATTTATCTCAAAAATATTTTTACTAAGTTCTACTCCATTCATTTTTGGCATATTTATATCACTAATAACTACATCATAAAATGAGTTATGTGTTTGATAATATTCATTATATTTTGATAAGCCATCTAATCCGTCAGAAGCAATATCTACGATTGCAAAGATTTCTTCTAAAAGTTTTGCGGTCACTTCTTTTGAAATATCATCTTCAACATATAAAACAGTTAGGTTTTTTGAATATTGTAAAAGATCTTTTAAATTCATAATATTTCCTTGCTTAAGTTATATCCAAAACTTCTTCGAAAGCTTTAAATAATACAGTTGAACTTATAGGTTTTACAATATAAGTACAGCCTAAGGCTAGACATTTATCAATTTCTGAGTGTTCATTATGACCACTGATACATATTACTTTTATATTCTTACTAATTAATTTAATCTCTTTTATCATTTGTATACCATCTAATTTTGGCATACTTAAATCAGTGATGACAATATCAGGTTTATGTATATTAAACTGATTAATACCTTCTATTCCATCCAAAGCATAATAAGCCTCTTTAAATAACATAGGTAAAATCTCTTTCATAATATCAATAACAACTTTCTCATCATCGATAAATAAAACACTTAAATCTTTGATTTTATCTTTTACTAAAACTCTATTCATAACTAACTCCATATAAAATTATAAATCAAATTTGTGGTATTTATGTGGTACTAAGAAATGGTGATACTGAAAATAGTTTCTCCATTTTTACTTTCAACCTTTAACTCTCCATTCATACTCTTTTCGATAATCATTTTAGACATATAAAGACCGATTCCAGTACCCTTTGATTCAAATTTAGTTGTAAAATAAGGATTAAATACTTTATTAATAATTTCTAAATCTATACCACCACCATTATCTTTTATAAAAATAATAAATTTATTTTTTGCTTTTATAATATTGACATCAATTTTTCCATTTTTAATATGATTCATTACAATTGCATCTTTTGCATTATTTAAGATATTAATAATCACTTGTTTAAACTCATTTGGAAAGCCATCAATATATATATAATCAGAATTAAAAGAATATTCAATATTGTAACTCTCTAATTGAGGTTTTAACATAGAAAATACATTTTCAATGACATCACAAATATTAAAATGTATTTTTTTCTTAGAAGGAATAAAAAAGTCTCTAAAGTCATCAATTGTCTTAGACATATAATTTAATTGATTATTGATATTCTCACAAATTGGTTTATACTCTTCTAAATCCATAGTATCTTGAAACTCTAATTTTGTTTCAACTTTCATGTTTAAAGCTGCTAATGCATTAAGAGGTTGTCTCCATTGATGAGCAATTGCACTCATCATTTCACCCATTGATGCTAATTTTGACTGTTGAAAAAGTAAATGTTCTTTCTCTTTTAATTCTGTTAGATCTACAATAGATACGATTCTCATAGTTTGGTTTAATTTTCTTACATTTTCACCCTTAACTAAACCTGGAAATATCGTACCATCTTTTTTAATAAGTCTAATTTCTTTAGGAAAAGATTTGTTTTTCTTTATCTCTTTTCTCACTTTTTCCTTATCATCTTGAGCAATAATAAAATATATATGTCTACCCACATAATCCGATTTTTTTGTAAACTTGAATAACTTTCTAGCTTCATGATTTGCTTCAATACATTTACCACTTTTTTCAATTAAAAATATTGCTTCAATAGTAGAATCTACTAATATTTTAAAATTATCTAATGAGCTTTGTAACTCTTTTTCCACTAGTTTTCTATGTTTAATTTCTCTTTTTAATTTTACTGTCCATAAATAAAATATAATTATTGCTAAAAATAAAACTATTGGTAAAAATACTTTTCCTACTAAAGAATAATCAAACTTATGCTCATATTTTACAGTGATCCATTTATTTAAGATTCTATCTTTTTCTTTTTTTGTGATTGAAGTGACTAATTTTTGAAAAATAGATAATAAATCAGGAGAATCATTTCTTAGTGCAACAGAAAGCTCTAGCTTAGTATCTAACTCTCTAGCTATTTTAATATTTGTAAAATACTCTTTGGTAATAACACTACTCAAAGTAGTAGGGATATCAATAAAACCAAAAATTTCACCTTTTTGAACTGCATTTAAACCATCAAAAATAGTATCAAACTCTCTAATTTTAATGGAAGGATATTTCTTCAAAAAAATATCAATAGAAGCATAACCTTTTACCATTCCAAAAGTTTTATTTAATAAGTTATCTATCCTAGGTACATTTTCATGAGATTCTAATGTAGCTAAGGCAAAAGATGAAAATAAATATGGCTTAGTAAAATTTATATAATTTAATCTATTTAAAGTAATAGCAGCAGCAGGTATTAAATCACATTTTTTTTCTCTTAATAATAAAAGAGTGTCATAAAAAGATTCAGTTTTTATCAATTTAAAAGGGATATTTAAAACATCAGAAAAGTACTTCATATAATCAGATGTTACACCTAAGTGTTCTCCCTCATGCATATATTCATAAGGTGCCCAATTAGGATCAATACATATATTTATAGTAGATTTATTATGTAAATAATTTTTTTCTTTTTTAGTAAATAAGATTTCCTTATTCATTAAAATTAGTTCATTTCCAAACCATTTATTTCTAAGTTTAAATATCTCTTCATCTTTTATATTTTTCATTCCCTTTTCAATAATTTCTTTTAAAATAGGCATATCACCTCTAACACCAATATTAAGCCTACTAACGAATCTATTATCAGTTGTATCAACAATACCTTTTATATTTACAATACCGTGGTTTTTAATTAGATAACTAGCTACTGCAAAATCACTGATAGTTGCATCTGCTCTTCTAAAAGCTACGTCTTTGAGAGCCTCTAAACTATTTTTTGTTAACTTAAGTTTTATATTAGGGTAATGTTTTTTTATAATTTCACTTGTATAAAAACCTTTTGGAACTGATACTGTTTTACCATCAAGATCTTTAATACTTGTAATATCAGTTCTAGTTCCAAGAACATAAATAGTAGGTAAAGATTCAGCATATTGTTTTGTGAAATTTATATATTTTCTTCTGTCTGGAGTATTTACAATATTAAGCATAATATCTAAGTCTCTATTCTTAATCATTGTCAAATATTCATTCCAGCTTTTATTTGAAATATACTCAATTTCAATTCCGAGCTTTCGGGATAATATATTCATATAGTCAATAGAAAAGCCCTTTGGTAAACCAAACTCATTATAGTTGTAAGGAGGCCATTTACTTTCATTATGAACTCTAAGTTTCTTTAGATTTCTTATAAATTTTTTCTCCGAAGTACTTAGGTTTAATTTTAAATTACTATAAATAAAATCATTTAAATCAATTTTGCCTTTTACTTCACCCATGATTTTATAAATATCATATATTCTTTGCATTTTTTTAATATTAATTTCACCAAGTTCTGAAGTTTTATAATATGCTAATTTTTTTAATTGATGTGCTTCGTAAAGCAAAGCTTCTTTTGTTTTCTTTTGACTATTATATTTTTCATATATTATATTAATGGCTTCATCAATATTATCAAAAGCATATTTCCATCCTTTTAAGGAAGCCATTCTAAACTTTTCTACTCTTTGTGGGTTATTATTATATTCATCATAACTAGTAAATAAAATATCACTATAAAAATCATACCCTTCATCTTTTGGAGCAAAAATATTATACTTTATACCCTTTTTATCTAAAGCATGTAATTCATTTGACATATATACATTTATTAAATCAGCATCTTTATTAATAAGTTCATCTACACTAAAAGAGTATTCTTTAATATTATTTTTATTAATATCAAAGCCTTGAGAAGCAAGCATTGCTCTTAATGAAGTTGTACCTAAATCAGATTTTGTAAGGGATATAACTTTATCTTTTATATTTGATAGAGATGTTATTCCAGAAGACTCTAGAGAAATTAATACTAAAGGAGAAGATTGAAAAATTGAGGCTAATGCAATTACTTTTTTACCATTAGATTTATCAACAATAAGATTTGAATGACTGATACCATAATTAGTATTACCTTTTAAAACGTCATTAACAATATTTTTATTTCTTGAGTAATCATAATCAAATTTTTTAAGTTCAACATCTAAACCATAATCTTCATAATAACCTTTTTCTTTTGCAATATAGTAACCAGCAAATTGAAATTGATCTAGCCAAGCTAATTGTAAAGAGACTTTTTCTAGAGCAAAAAGGTTTATAGTAATAAAAATAAATAATAGATATTTCTTAAACATAATCTCTCCATTATAAAATGAGTTTTACTAATGTCATATTATCAATAGTAGTACTTTGATAAATAAATCCTAATCTTTTTAACAATTCTTTCACAACAAAAAACTCCAAGTCAAATTTATTATAAATCTGATACATTGGCAACTCTTCGCTAAATTTTATATTTATAACGGTCTTTTCATTCCCCTCAACATAAAAAAAATCAATAAATACTTTTTGAGTCTCCTCTTTTGAATCAATTAACCAATGGGTAAAAATAAATAAAAATACTAATAAACTCAATGAAAATTCATTTTCATAATTATTAACTCTAATATTCTTTTCATTTTTTTTATAGTTTAAAACAATATTATGTTTCATCATTTGAGGAGTTACGAATTCTAATATTTTTTCAAAAGCAGAATTTACATTAAATTCATTTTTTGATACTGAGTTTTTAAAACAATCATTTAAATTTGTTAAGGTATTAGAAATAGTAGCAATAGCTTTTTCTATTTTGTTATTAGTTAGAGTAATATCTTCATGATCAAGTTTTGATAATTCTGATTTAATTTCTAAATTTACTAAATTTGTAGCAATTAAATTTAGAGGTTGTTTCCATTGATGTTCTAAAGGTCTTAGAAGTTTTCCTTTAACAATCATCTTATAACTCTCATATAAAGTTTGAATTCGCTCTTCGCTATATAAGTTTATTTTTGATAAAACATCATTTGATTCTAAAGGTTTAATCAAGTAGTCAAATTTTTCTAATCTTAAACCTTTTATTAAAGTATTTAAATTTACATCTTCAAAAATATAAATAATATTTACAAAAGAAGAGATATTCTGAGTTTGACAATTTTTAATATAATTTATTTTTCTTTTTTCTTTTCCTAATAATTCAATAAATATAAAATCTAAACTTACAAAATCTATTTTTTCTAAGTTTTTTGTGTATTCTCTAAAAGTTATATATTGAATATCAATATTAATCTCTCTAAAGAAATCTCTAATATTTTCTTCACCATATTTTTCTTGGCTAACAAATAATATATTCATCGAAAATCCTTTGAGTCATTATAGAAAAAAAATGTGGCAAAAAGAAGACACTTTTGAAATTTATAGGATTATTAATATTATTTTCTGTAATTATTCGTTATTATTAAGTTATTAATTTATAAAGGTAGTTATTATGCAAATGAAAGAACTAGCTATACTGCTTAGAAATATCTCTATATTATATGTTGAAGATGACTATGATACTAGGGAAGAGATGACAAAAATTCTTTTAGAAGTTTCTGATAATATAACAGTAGCTACAAGTGGTTCTGAAGCATTAGAATATTACTACGAAAAAACTCCCCAGATAATTATTTCTGATATTGCAATGCCTAATTTAAATGGAATTGAATTTATAAGAAAAGTTAGAAATGAAAATATTCAAGTTCCAATTATCTTACTTACTGCCCATGCAGATGTAGATTACCTATTACCTGCAGCAAACTTAAATATTCAATCATATATAGTAAAACCTATTAATATTAAACAATTAAAGGAAGTGCTATTTAATGCAGTAGAAATCTTAAATATAAATTCAAATATATATGTAAAAATAACACATTCTCTTAAATATGATAAAACTAATTCAGAGATTTTATCTTTAGATGACACGAGAATAAAACTAAATAGAAAAGAGAAAAACCTCATTGATTTATTGCTTGCTAATCAAAATAGAGTTGTAACATATTCAGAAATAGAACAACATGTCTGGATGCAATACGATGAAGTAATGACAAGTATGGCCCTTAGAACCGTAGTTAAAAATCTCAGAAAAAAAATCTCTACTGATTTTATCAAAAATATATCAGGCCAAGGATATAAACTAATAATCTCATAATTTCTCTTCTAAAAAAACTCTCAAAATAATAATTTTAATTAACACAATTTTGCCACATAATTCTTTTAACATTTCAAAATAAGCTATTTTATTTTTAAAAAAAGGATTTATCATGGCAAAAACAATCTTATTAGTAGATGATGCTAGTTTAATTAGAAGTGTCTCTTCAAAAGCTGCAATAGAAGCAGGATATAACGTAGTTTTAGCAACTGATGGTAGTGAAGGCTTAGAAAAAATCAAACAACATGAAATTGATATTGTATTTAGTGATGTAAACATGCCAAATATGGGTGGATTAGAAATGGTTGCAGAGATCAAAAAAAATCCTGCTTACAAATTTTTACCTATTGTTATGTTGACAACAGAGTCAAAAGATGACTTAAAAGCAAAAGGAAAAGCACTAGGTGTAAAAGCTTGGTTAGTAAAACCTTTTAATAAAGCAAAATTTCTAATTGCCCTTGAAAAACTTCTAGGATAAAACATGAAACTTCAAAACAACAACTTCACAATATATGAAGTAGAAGAAATTAAAAAAGATTTTTCAAAACTTTTAGAAGAAGACAAAGTTGTACTTGATCTTGAGAATATAACTAAAATTGATATGAGTGCAATGCAACTTTTAATTGCTTTAAAAAAAAGTTGTGAAGAATCTAAAAAAGAATTTGAAATCAAGAATCTCAAACAAGAAGTACTATCTTCTTTTGAGATAACAGGAATTGCTTACGTTTTAGGAGTATAAAATGGAAGAAGAACTAACACTTTTTTATGAAGATGCAACTGAACAATTACAACTAATGGAAAATGCATTATTAGATGCAAAAGATGGAACTGATGATATTGAAAAAATTGGGGAAATATTCCGTGCAATGCATACAATTAAGGGTACTGCAGGAATGTTTGAATTTGACAATATTGTTAGTTTTACTCATATTGCTGAAAATTTATTAGATGATGTAAGATGTGGTAATACAAAATTAGATGCAACATTATCCTCTTTATTTATGAATGTAAAAGACAATACACAAAATATGGTGGAATGCTGTGTAAATAATCAAGATTTTTCAGATGAATTAACAAG
>DKNG01000115.1:14090-29343 GCA_002470185.1 Arcobacter sp. UBA7394
TATAATTGATAATGAAATAATAGAAGTTGAAGCTCAAACACAAAGTAATGAAGATGAATTATTATGGCACATCTCACTTAGATTTGATGAAGATTTTTTTAATTCGGGAATGGACATTATTTCAATTTTTAGATTCTTTAATAAAATGGGTGAAATATTAATTAATATACCTATTACCTCTTCTATTCCAAATTTAGAAAATATTGATTGTTTCAAAACATATATTGGTTTTGAATTTGATTTTGAATCAGATTGTTCTAAAGATGACATCTTAGAAATATTTGAATTTGTTGAAGATGATGTTGATTTATTGGTATTTAAACACAATGATACTGATTCACTGTTAACTCTTCTTAAACATAGAGAAAATGAAAATCTAAAAGAAATATTAATAGAAAACTGCTCATACAATGAAGAATCATTTGAAATAAAACAAACACCTATTATTCAAGAAGAGATAAAACAAGAAATTATTGAAGTAAAAACTCCTAGTACTCAATTAACAATTAACAATGAGACAATTAAAGAAGAACCAAAAGCTAATCCTGAAATTGCCAAAAAGTCTTTTTCCTTAAGAGTTGATTCTTCAAAAGTTGATTTACTTATTAATAAAATGGGTGAGATGGTAATTCAAAATGCAAAACTTATGCAAATTGCAGAACAAAATGCTGATGAGGACTTAGAAGAAGTATCAGAAGGCATTTCATTACTGCTTGAAGAAATAAGAGAAGCTGTAATGAATATTAGAATGGTTCAAGTAAAAGATTCATTTGTGAAATTTAAAAGAATAGTAAATGATACAGCAAATAAATTAGGTAAAGATATTGATTTTATTATCGAAGGTGGAGATACAGAACTTGATAAAAGTGTAGTTGAAAAACTAAGTGATCCACTTGTACATATGCTTAGAAACTCTATTGACCATGGGGTTGAAATGCCAGATGTAAGACAAAAAAATGGTAAAAGCCCAAAAGGTGTAGTTTATTTACGAGCATATCCTGACTCAGGAAGTATTATTATTGAGATTCAAGATGATGGAGCAGGAATAAATAAAAATGTTGTTTTACAAAAAGCCATAGAAAATGGTGTTGTTGATAAAAACCAGAAATTAAGTGATAAACAAATATATAAATTAATATTTGAAGCTGGACTATCTACAGCACAAGAGGTATCAGATATTTCTGGACGTGGCGTGGGAATGGATGTTGTAAAAAGAAACATTGAAGAGTTAAGAGGTGTAATTGATGTTGATAGCAGCGAAAATAAAGGCAGTAAAATTACAATACGTTTACCTTTAACACTTGCAATTATTGATGGCTTCTTAGTTCAAGCAGGTGAAACAAAATATATTATTCCCTTAGATTTAATAAGTGAATGTATGGAATTAACTCCTGAATGTCAAACAAGTGTAGAAGGATCTAGCACAATTAATGTAAGAGGTGAAGTATTACCTCTTTTAGATATACGCTCCTTTTATAATGAAAAAGTCATAAATGAAATACGAAAAAATGTTGTGATAGTTAAGTATGGTAATTACAAAGTTGGGCTTCAAGTTGATGAATTATTTGGTGGACAACAAACTGTAATTAAACCCCTTGGTGAGATATTTGAAAATGTACCAGGGATTAGTGGAGGATCAATTCTTGGTACAGGTGATGTAGCATTAATTTTTGATATTCCAAGACTACTAGAATATCGAATCAAACAAGGAGAATGATATGAACTTAGAAATTAATACAGGTAATGAAATTGAAATTACGGAAAAAGATATGATTGTAAGTACAACAGACAAAAAAGGAATACTCATTTATGCAAATGATATTTTTTGTGATATTGCTGGGTACAAAAGATCAGAAGTAATTGGTCAACCTCATAATATGATTAGACATCCACAAATGCCTAAGGTTATATTCAAACTACTTTGGAACAGGGTTTTAAATGGTGAAGTAATTTATGCTTTTGTAAAAAACCTTGCTAGGAATGGTGATTACTATTGGGTGAAAGCTTATGTAAAACCAATTATAGAGAATGGGGAAGTTGTAAAAATAACTTCATATAGAAAACCATTAAATAGTTTTGCAAAAGATTATATATCGAAATTTTACAATACATTATTAGAGTATGAAAAAACTCATTCAGTTGATGAGTCAGTACAGTTTGTTCAAAAATATTTAGAAGATAGAGATTTAACTTATGACCAATTTATTGATAGATTATCTCTAGAGAAGAGTGTTGAAAATATCCCTATTAGAAATATTGATTATAACAAAGAGAAAAATACACATTTAATATTTAAAGAGTATTTAAATAGTTGTATTAAAAATGGACAGATTCAAGAATTAGAGAGTAAAGAACATGCAGTATATAAATTCAAAGAAATCTTTGAAAAAATGGGAAATGAAAGTTTTTCAAATGATGAAGCCTGGCTTCGATTAATTAAAACTCATTCAAAGTTCCACTCAAGTGTTGATAAATATATCAAAAAAGCAAAAGAGAATGAAAGTATGAGTTCTTTTGAAAAAATGACAGAAGATTTGAGTTGTGACATAAATAATATGTTTAATGATCTAACAATAATTAGAGATAAATATTAGGAGTCTATCATGGAAAAAATAAGAAAAACAAGAGAACACAGAATTGATAGTAGTGAGGGTTTAACACTTATTGAAGAATCATTAAAAAGTTTGTCTCAAGGTGAATTTGATTTTCAAGAGATTCAGTGTGAGGATGAGAGTTTAAATAATATTTGTAAATATATAAATGAGGTTAAAACCCAATTATCTTATTCCTTACAAAGCTCAAGAACACTAGTTGATCAAGTATCTCAAGGTCAAGTTGATGAAAGAATTGATACTTTAAGCCTTAATGGTTCATATGCAGTACTTATGGAGAATAATAATTACACAATTGATTTAACAGTAAGTGCCTTTAGAGATTTAGGAGAGACCGTTGAAAAACTTGCAAATGGTGATATGAGTGCAAGAATTACAAGTGAATATCTTGGAAGTTTAGGTTATTTCAAACAAATTGTAAATAACTTAGGTGAAAGTCTAATGGAATTAGTTATTGACACAGAAATGATTGATGAAGCCATTGATGCGGGTGAATTAGGTCTTAGAGTTGATACAAGTAAATATCAAAATGACTTTGTAAAAATTCATACAGCAACTAATAAAATTATAGATAATATTGAATTATTTATAAATGATGTTAATGACAATCTTTCAATGATGCAAGAAGGTGATTTTTCACAAAGAATTGAAAACGAATATACAGGTCGGTTCAAATATACAAAAGATAGTATCAATAATTTTGCAAATAATGTTCAAATGACTCTAAATGATATTAATGAAAGTTTATTAAAAATCAAAGATGGAGATTTCGATGCCCAAATTGTAAAAAACTACAAGGGTACCTTTGAAATTAGTAAAAACTCAATTAATGAGCTGGTTTATATTTTAGGAAATATTATTACAGAAATCAAAGAGATTCTAGGGAAAATGAGTAATGGAAATTTACTTGCAAAAATTGAGATAGAACTTCCTGGAGATTTTAATGCCATAAAACTAAATATAAATGAATTTATTGATAACTTAACACAGATGGTAGAAAAAATCAGAACAAATGCCTCAGAAATGGGTGTTGCATCAGGTGAGGTAAATAAGACTTCACAAACATTATCTTTAGGTGCAGAGCAACAAGAGAGCTCATTAGGACAAACAACAGCCGCAGTTGAACAACTAAATGGCGCAATTGATGAGAATACAAAAAATGCTAATGAAACAAATGGTATTGCAACAGAAGCCTCACAAATGGCGAAAAAAGGTGGGGAAGCAGTATCTCAAACAGTTGAATCTATGCAAATCATTGCAGATAGAATCATAATTATTGAAGATATTGTATATCAAACAAATCTTCTAGCACTAAATGCAGCAATTGAAGCAGCAAGAGCGGGTGAACATGGAAAAGGTTTTGCAGTAGTTGCAGCAGAGGTTCGAAAACTAGCTAAAAGGTCTCAAGTAGCAGCAAAAGAGATTAGTAGTATTACAAAAAGTAGTGTAAAGGTTAGTGAAGAAGCCGGTGAACTTATTAACTCACTAGTTCCTAAAATTGAAAGAACTGCACATTTAATTCAAAGTATTTCAAATGCTAGTAATGAACAAAGTAAAGGGATCGAGCAAATTAGCCATGCAATGGTTCAACTAGATGGTGTAACACAAAGTAATTCCACAAGTGCACAAGAGTTATCAAGTGCAGCAGAAGAACTAGACGGGCAATCAAATGGATTAGTAAAATTAATGGAGTTCTTCAAAACTTCAAACATAAATAATAATGCTATTTTAACTCCAAATTCACTGGATTCACAATTAGACGAAACAATGGATTTAAGAGAGTTTAGTAGACTGTAATAGGACTTAATCATGTATGATGAACAAGAAGAAGAACTTATTAATAATACAGGGGAACAATATTTTTTGTTTCTAAGTAACAATGATTTATATGCATTACCAGTATTAATAGTTAGAGAAATTGTTGAATATCAAGATATTACAAAAGTACCAAAACTTAACTCATATGTAAAAGGTGTTACAAATATTAGAGGAAATATAGTTGCAGTAATTGATTTATTAGATAGGTTTGAACTGCAAGAAACAGAAGTGTTAGATCGTACTTCTTTTGCAATTGTACAAGTAAATCAAAATAGCAAAGTTCATGATATTGCAATAATGATTGATGAGATTTATGAAGTGGATGGTTTAGATGAGAATAGTCTTTGTGACACCCCTCTTTTTGGAACCAAAATAAATACAAAATTTATAAAAAATATCGCTAAATACAATGATAAAGAAGTTTGTATTATTAATCATGAAGAGGTTTTAAAAATCTCAGAACTATCTGTTATAAAGGATTAGTTATGGATACTACAAGTTATGAAAGTGAATATGATTATCTAGATGAAGAAGAGATTGATATAGTAAAACTTGTATCTACAAATGCAAATGATGCAAATCAATATCTACTTTTTCATGGAAAAGATGAACAATATTATGCAAAAAATGTATCTAAAATTGAAGAGATTGTAGTTTTTAAAACCCTTGATATGGTTAGAAACTATGATGATAATCTTATTGTTGGTGTTGCTGATATAAGAGGCGAAATGTTAAGTTTAGTAAGTTTTGATTCTTGGCTTGGAGCTAGTGATTTTGATGAAAAAGATACTGAATTTGTAATAATTGTAAATTATGGTGGAGAAAAATTTGGTTTACTTGTAAAAAATGTTGAATACATTACTACAATTGAACCAAATATGATGCAATCAACTACCAGTGGTAATTCGAAATCCACATTTACTACAAAAATTGCACTTAATAATAGTGAGCATTTATGCACTATTATTGATTCAGACAAACTTCTTTTTGATACTTTTGAAGATCAAAATGAATCTACATTAAATGATTTACAAAATATTAAATCAATTGATAATCAAAAAATGGTTCTTCTTGCTGATGACAGTAGACTAATACAAAACCTACTAAAAAAAGTATGTTTAGAATTGAATCTCAATTACAAAATCTTAAGTAATGGAGAACAGTTATTACAAGAGATGAAGAAGTATACACAAGAAGAGATAGGATTAGTTGTTACAGATGTTGAAATGCCAATTTTAGGTGGAAAAGAAGTAATAAAAAAAGTTAGAAATGAAGCTAAATATGATGAATTAAACATTCTAGTGCATACAAATATGGCAAATGACATTATGAAAAATGAGTTAATGACCCTTGGAGCAAATGAAATAATTTGTAAAGTAGACATTCAGTCATTAAGTATGGCAATTAAAAAATATATAAAGTAAAATCATGTTTAATATATCTCTCAAAAACAGCGAATTTGCAATCATTAAAAAATTAGTTTTTAATGAAATTGGAATTACATTAAATGATTCAAAAAAAGATATGGTTCAAACTAGATTATTCAAAAGATTGAACTATTATCAAATAAAAGATTTTTCTCATTATTTAAAAATTGTTCAATTATCAAAATTTGAGAAATCACAATTTTTAAATCAAATAAGCACAAATGAAACATATTTTTTCAGGGAAACTGCACATTTTGAATTTTTGGAGCAACTTGCAAAGAATTCAAAAAGTCTTAGGGTTTGGAGTGCTGCAGCATCATTTGGTGCAGAAGCATATTCCATATCAATGGTTTTAGATTCTAATTTATTCAACTGGGAAGTAGTTGGAACAGATATAAATACTCATGTTTTAGATATTGCAAGATTGGGATTATATCAAGTTGCTCTATTAGAAAAAATTCCTAAAAAATATCAAGAAAAATATTGTCTTGTAGGAAGAAATCAATATGAAGGGAAAATGTTAGTAGATAGAAAACTACAATTTCAAACTAATTTTTTAGAGAATAACTTAATGAGCAAAAATAATGAGTTAGGAAAGTTTGATGTAATTTTTTTAAGAAATGTTTTAATCTACTTTACAGAAGAAACAAAAATCAAAGTAATAAAAAATATTCTTCATAATTTAAAAAAAGGTGGTTACTTAATAGTTGGAATGACTGACTATTTTCATCACGAAGAATTTAATGCATTAGAATATGTAAAAGACTCTATTTATAAAAAGGTTTAATTATGTTTGAACAAGAAAAAACAAACTTAAAATTTATTGCAAAAAATAAAAATTTATTACTGTTTGGAGAAGATAACCTTAGGCATTTAAATGGTTTATTCAATATGTTTAATGATATTTTAATTCAAGAGTCAACAGATTACACACTAAATAATTTAAATACAACAATATTAAATAACAATATTGATGTAGTCATTATTAATTCAAAAGAGAATATAGAGGAGATTTCTTTATATCTTCTTGAAATTATAAAAAATGAAGATATAAAGATTTTATACTGTCAAAATGAAGAGGAAGAAGTTCACTTTAAAATGTTAAATATTTCAAATACATCTTTTACAAAAAGTATAAATGAAGAACTTCTAAGTTATAAAATGTATTCATTATTACAAGAAAAAGCTTTTGATGAAACAAAAACTACAGAGGATACAAATAGTACTTATATTGATTCTTTTGAGATTCAAATAATTTTTATTAGGGATGAGCTTTATCACTTATCTAAAAATATAGATCAAGGAGATATTTCCGAAGGCAACATACATAAGATAAAACAATCAATTAATAGAATAAATAGGATTTTCGAAAATTATTTAATGTATTCAAAAAAAATTAAAAACTCAATGAAATATTTTGCAATTATGCTTAATAAAGTAGATTTAAAAAAAGCTTCTGTTAACAATATTGAAAGTTTTACTTATCTCTCTCGGATTATTGAAGATATTGCATTATTCTTAGATAATTATTTTATTAAACGTAATTTTACTGATTTATACGTGGTTGAGGACTCATTAGAAAACTCTTTAAGATTTCTTAAAAGTTCTTTTAAAGAAAAAGAACAAAATACTGATGACAGTAGTTTGGAGTTTTTCGAATGATAAAAGTATTTATAATTGATGATTCTATGATAGTTAGAAATGCATTAAATAAAATCTTACAATATGAACAAAACATCAAGGTGATTGGAGAATCAGCTAATCCTGTAGATGCTTTTGAAATTTTCAAAAAAGTAGGATTACCTGATGTATTTATATTGGATATAGAAATGCCCAAAATGGATGGTTTAACATTTTTAAAACAGATTAATAAGCAAAAACACATACCTGTTATAATTTGTTCAACTTTAGTTAGCGATGGATCAAGTTCTGCTATTGACTCACTTAGACTTGGGGCTTTAGATATTATTTTAAAACCAAAATTAAATCTAAAAGATTTTTTTAATGAACAAAAAGAAGAAATTATTCGTGCAATTTATTCAGCATCAAAAGCAACAGTAAGATACAAACCAAATATTATTGAAAAAAAAGATTTGAACAAAAAGCCAATATCAAAAAAATCTTCTAAAAATTTTGTTGTTATTGGTTCAAGCACTGGAGGTGTACAGGTATTAGAAGAAATAATATCAAAATTAAAAGAGAACCATATAGGTATAGTAATCACACAACATATGCCCGAAGGCTTTACAGCATCCTTTGCAACTAGACTAAATAAAATTACTAGTTCAAATGTAGTTGAGTCAAAAGATGATGAATCAATAGACATTAATAAAGTCATAATCTCAAAAGGTGGTGTGCACACTGAAATAATAAAAAAAGGAGATGAGTATTTTACAGTTCTAAAAGATTACCCAAAAATCAATAGTCATAAACCAAGTGCTAATGCATTATTTAAATCTGTATCAAAAATTAAACCACAAAGTATTACAGCATTTATACTAACAGGAATGGGTGATGATGGTGCTTTAGGTATAAAAAAACTAAAAGAAATGGGATATAACACTTATGGTCAAAACGAAGAAAGTTGTATTGTGTATGGAATGTCAAATATTGCTAATCAAATTGGTGGAATAGAAAAAGAAGTATCCACTAATGAGATAATTGAAATTATAAACTCTTTAGAAGGATAAAACATGAAAACTGATGTGAATTTATTAATAAAACTAGCTAAGGGTAAAAAGGTGCTTTTAATAGAAGATGATGAAAAGATTTTAGAAATTTTTAAAGTTGCACTAGAAACATATTTTTCCCTTGTAAAAACAGCTGTTGACGGGAAACAAGCTTGGGATTTATTTCGAAAAGAACATTTTGATTTAATCGTAAGTGATATTCAAATGCCTAACACAAATGGAATTATGCTAAGTAAAGGAATAAAAGCCCATACTCCTGAACAAAATATTTTGATTACATCTGCATATACAGATGAAAAATATTTATTAGAGCTTATTGACATTGGAGTTGATGGTTTTTTAAAAAAACCTATTAGTACTTCAAATCTAAAAAGTACAATAACAAAAATACTAAAAAAAATTCAATCAAAAAAAGAGCTAGAAAGAGTAAAATTTAATACTTACGTAAAACAGATCTCAAAAAGAAATATTGATGAAACAAGAAAAAGTCCTACACAAGTAAAAATTGAGCAGGACATAGAACAAACTGCAAAAGTATCAGTTAAAGAATTTTTAGAAAAAATAAAAATTGAAGATCCTGAAAGTTTCTATTTTTTTGATAATCAAAAAGAAATACTTATGGATACATTATATGATATGAGTGATAATTTTGATAGTTTTGTTTATAAAGAATATAAAGAACACGAACATTTAAACCAATTAATTGATGATCTTCATAAACTTCACTCTACTCTTAATTATTTTGATAGAGTAGAAAAAGTAACAGTTGAAGTGCTAAGATTAGCTGAAGTATTAAATGAAATTAATTTAGATGATATACATTATGGGATTAAAGAAGAAGCTTTTAGTATTTTAGAATTTTTGATAAATGATATAAAACAATATGTTTTAGATATGTTTATGGAAGAGAATGTTCAAGATGTAAACTACTTTCATGATTCATATAGAGAAAATATTACTTTCTTTGAAAATACAATAAATCAAAAAGAAAAAGAAGATGAGGATGATTTAGAATTTTTTTAGGGTTTTAGAGTAAATCTCCTTTGATTTGCTCTACCCAATCTTCTAATCTTTTTTGTGTTAACTCTTCTTGGTTTACCTCATCTATTAATAATCCAACAAACATTCCATCTACTAAAGAATCTGTTTCATCAAACTCATATCCATCAATAGAAGTTTGTCCTACTAATTTTGCATCTTTTACTTTTTCATAAAAAAATGAAACACCACCAGCAAAAGAATCTGGGTAAGAATCTTGATCTCCAAGTCCTAATAAAGCTACAGTTTTATTGGAAAAATCAATATTGTCAAATTCATTATAAAGTTCATCCCAATCAGGTTGAAGTTCACCAACTCCAGAAGTAGAGCTTGCAAGTATTAAACTGTCATAGTTTTCAATATCAGAAATAGAAGCATCTACAACTTCAATTAAATCAACATTATCTTCACCTAAAAGTTTTACTAACCTTTTAGATACATCTTCACAAGTTCCACCTTCAGTCGCATAAAATAATCCAATCTTTTTCATCATAAATCCTTTGTGCTAAAAAATATTTATTTTTTAAGTGATTCAACTAATGTAACTTCTCCATTTAATTCATTACTATGAACAAAAACGAAATCAGTTTTTTTAGCTGCTTGGTGACATCCAATACACCCAGGGAATTTACCAACAATTGCTTGTTTTTTTGGAGTTTTATCTAATGTTCCATCTGCTTTAAATTTTGCCCAGAACCAATCTCCATTTTTAGGGTTAAAGCCATCTTTTTTAATCATTACAGTAATTGCTTTTAGGTATAAATCTCTATTTGCTTCTACTTTTTCAATAGAAATACCAGCACCACCATAATTTCTTTTTAATAAGACTCTTTTGCCATCAATCTTTCCTTCTAAGACTTCTCTTACTCCACCATGAGGCGGCGGTCCTAAATATAGATTTGATGCTGTTGAGTTAAATTTACCATCTTCTAATTTTTGCCATAAATATTTTGAATATTCAATGTCTTTTTCTCCACCAAATGCAGCTTGCACTTTCATTTCTGCAAATAATGAACCAGAAGATATAATAAATATAAATGCTATTAAACTTAATATACTTTTTTTCATAACATCCTCCTTTATAATTTCAGTATAAAACTTTAATGTTTAATGCACGTGTAGTTTTAAATAATAATTAAAGAAGAAAGAGTAAAATAGCTTAAATACACTATATATAGGCTATATTATGTTAGAAAACACTCAAGAAACTGTAAATACAGTATCTCAATTAATACAACTATCTGTTGCCCCCGTTTTTTTATTAGCAGGAGTTGCTGGACTACTTAATGTTTTTACAGGTAGATTATCTAGAATTATTGATAAATTAGAAAAAATTGATAATTATGTAGCAAATCAAAAGACACCTGAAGCTGTAGAAGTAGCTGAAGAGAAACTATCTGAAAGAAGAAGGTTTCTTACAATGAGAATGCAAAATACAAATTATGCAATTTTCTTTTGTACTAGTACGGGTCTTTTAATTGCAATGGTTATTGTTACTATGTTTCTTAGTGCTCTTTTTGATTTCAAAGACTCTTTATTTATTGCTAGTTTATTTATTGTAGCAATGATATCTTTTATTATGTCATTACTTCTATTCTTAAGAGAAATATACTATACAACCTCTTTTATAAAAAGTAAAAAAGCAACATTAAAAAAGAAATTGTAAAATATACCAATATCATTTAAATCAATTTTCACTATAATCTATTTTGAAATTAACATAGGAAATAAAATGCAATATATAGAGAAATCAAATAAATCTGTACAAGAAGTAGTAGATACTATTTTAAGTACTGTTCCAAATTACAAATTTGGAGTGTTACATATTCATAATGTAAAAGAAACATTAAAGTCAAAAGGTATTGATTTCAATAAAGAGTGTCAAATCTTAGATGTTTGTAATCCAGCCTACGCTCAAAAGTTCTTAGAAACAGATATGTCTTTATCAGTAATTATGCCTTGTAAGATTTCAGTATACACAGATGACGGAAGCACTACAATTGCTATGAACTCATTAGTACAATTAGTTGATGATATTAATCCTGATTTAATTGAATTAGCTCAAGAAGTTCAAGAAATTTTACTTAATATAATTGAAGAAGTTAAATAAATTTAATTTGATACTTTTTTAATACCTTTGTATTATATAATCCGCAAAATTTATATAATACAAGGATTAAATACATAATGACTATCTCAACAGATGAACATGAACTTATAATGAAAGCTCAAAGAACAAATAATATAGAACAACTTCGAAAACTAAGCAGAAACCAATATTCAAATGTAAGAAGAGTTGTGGCAAAGAATAATAAGACTCCAAAAGAGATAATAAACAACTTAGCTTACGACCCAGTTCAAAATGTATCTTATGCAGCTTTAATGAATTATTCATGCACAGTTAAAAGAGATATGAGTCTATTTATAAACAAATGTGTATTATGTTCAAAAAATGAAGCAACATATAAAACAGAATGTAGGAAATGTAGTTAAAAATGATTGAAGCAATTTTATTACTATTTTTACTATTAAACCTAATTAGTGTAATAATTTATACTTTTAAAATTGGTATATCTCCAATGCCGAGCTCACAAAAGTCTCGTATGGAGATTCTAAAACTACTAAAGAATAGTTCAAATGATGAAATTATTGATTTAGGTAGTGGATTTGGAACACTTAGTATATTCCTTGCATCTAAATTACAAGAAAAACATATTACGGCTTATGAACTTTCATTTGTACCATGGGCTATATCTGTTATTCTAAAGAAAATATTGAATATTAAAAACTTAACAATTTATAGAAAGAACTATTTAGAAGAAAATTTACATAATGCAACTTTAATTTGTTATTTATTCCCTAAAGGAATGGAGCTACTAGAAGATAAGCTTTTTGAGGAATGTATAAATACAGAAATAATAAGCAATACTTTTGCCTTTAGAAATATCAAGGCAAGAGATATTACTTATGTAAATGATTTATATAAAACACCTATTTATAAATATCTAACATAAAAGTCATAAGCTAATTATTTAGCTTGTGACTCTTTCGTCTTCAATTAAAGTCTCTATATAATTACACATAGGGCTATTATCATTACAATCATCAATATAATTAGGTTTTATTAAACCTCTTAATTCTTTGTAATTTTGAGATACAAAATTCCAATTTATTAATTTAAACCAGTTTTCTAAATACTCAGGTCTAATATTCCTATAATCAATATAATAAGCATGTTCCCACACATCACAAACAAGTAAAGGTCTTAATCCTAAACCAAATGGTGTTTCTGCATTTTTGGTTGTAATAATTTTTAATTTTCCCATATCATCAGAAACTAACCATACCCATCCTGAACCAAAATGACCTACAGCTTTTTGAATAAACTCTTTTTTAAAATCTTCCATAAGTCCAAAAGATTCTGTTATAGCTTGTTCTAGTCCTAGTGAAAGTTTTGTGCTATTAGGAGTTATTGAATTCCAAAAGAAATCGTGATTATATATTTGAGCAGCATTGTTAAATATTGCTCCGTTTGATTTTTTAATAATTTCTTTTAAATTCATATTCTCAAACTCTGTATCAATAATTAATTCATTTAGTTTATTTACATATGTTTGATGGTGTTTATCGTGATGAAACAATAGAGTCTCTTTTGACATATAAGGCTCTAAAGCATCGTATTCAAATGGTAATTTCATTAATTCATGTTTCATAATGAATCCTTTATTATGTCTTTATAGTAAGTGTAATGTAATATCATTAAAAGAGAACTAAGTTTTTTATATTAGTTTTTTTGTAGAATAAACATTAATTTAGTAAAAAATTTATACATTAGGATTATTTAATGAAAGAGTTTGACCCAATTGCTTATAAAAAGATGGTTAGAGAATATCAAGAGAATGATGATCCAACTGGATGGTTTGATTCTATTTACCAAGATGCCCAAGGAGATTATAAAGCAGTGTTTTGGGCAGATTTAGAACCAAGTCCATATTTAGTAGATTGGTTAAAAAAGAACCCAAATAGTAAAATAGACAAAAAAGCTATAGTTATTGGATGTGGTGTTGGTGATGATGCAGAAGCTTTAAGTACATATGGATATGAAGTTACAGCCTTTGATATTTCACAAACTGCCATAGATTTATGTAAAAATAGATACCCAAATTCAGAAGTCAATTATTTAGTAGCTGATTTATTTGATTATCCAAAGGAGTGGTTAGAGAGTTTTGACTTAGTTTATGAATGTAATACTATTCAAGTTTTACCAGGTAAATATAGAGTTCAAGCAAGAAAAGCAATTTCAAGTTTATTGTGTAAAAATGCATTTGTTTTAGTTTCTTGTAGAAGTAGAAACAAAAATGAAAAGGAAAATGAGATCCCTTTACCATTAAATAAAGAGGAAATTAACAAATTTATTGAAGAGGATAAGCTAAAAGAATGCAGTTTTTTAGCTTATGATGATAATCAAACACCAAGTGTTCCTCATTTTTTTGCAATTTATCAAAAGATTTAATAACAATTCTTCATATAATTGTAAAGCAATTCTGCTATAAAAGTAGCTTCTAGGTAGCAAAAACAGTGTTTTTTCGTAATATTTCAAAAATATTATCAAATTTATTGAAATTTTAGCCACTAAGGGTGTACATCAAAGTAAAATTTTGTTATGATATTGACAATTGAAAGATGATTGGAGTTTCATCTTAGGAATATGTTTGTTGAACCACAACAGTATAACTACCTATAGAATACGCTCAATTTATATTTTGACACAAGCTTTATTTATGATAAAGTAATTTTTACAATAAAAGGAATTTGCATGGCAGATTTAAATAACGGAACTGTTAAATGGTTCAATGATGAAAAAGGTTTTGGTTTTATCCAACCAGAAGATGGAAGCAAAGATGTATTCGTACATTTCAAACAAGTTAACAGAAGTGGTTACGGAAGAGTTTCATTAGCTGAAGGTCAAAAAGTATCTTACGAAGTAGAAGATGGTCAAAAAGGTCCTCAAGCTACTAACGTTACTGCTTTATAATAAGCACTTTTTTCTAAAAGAGGGAGAAGATTTATCTTCTCCCTTTTTTTATGCCTAAAATTTACTAACTTCTACTCTCAACCACAATTTTAACACTTAATTTTATTATTCTTTAATTCTATCAATTCACAATATAAGGATTACTATGAAAAAAAGAACTATAGGAATGTGGATTTACCAAAATGGTGGTGGTAAAGAGATTGAAAATCAACTAAAAAATCAATTGCTTGAGCGAGAAATTAACTCTATTACAGGTGTAGATTTAAATAAAGCAATTGTAAGTAATGGATCAATATTATGTGATACTTATGGTAATTGTAATTATGATTTAAAAAGTAGTATAGATCTATTTTTCTCCTATAATGCGGGTGAGCAAACTCCTTATCAAACCTATCTTTATCAAGCTCTAGATAAATTAATGCCAACTATTAATAACTATGAAGCATTTATGTTAACAGAAGATAAATTTCAAACATCTTTTTTATTAAAAAACAATGGCATAGCAACAGCTGATTATGAATTCTTTCATAAAGACAATCACTTACATTTAGAAACTATTATGGATAAGTGGTCAAGTTTAGTATGTAAACCTCTAAATGGATGGGGTGGCAAAGGTCTTACAAAAATTGATCA
>DKNG01000115.1:29428-36572 GCA_002470185.1 Arcobacter sp. UBA7394
TATATAGAAAAACTTATTGATTACGATAATACTGATTATAGAGTAGATATTGTTGATGGGAATTATATAGCTTGTTATGGACGAAAAGCAAAAAAAGGTGATTGGAAAACAAATATTACAAGTGGTGGTTCAATTTTTTTAAGAGAACCAGAAGATGATGTAATTAATCTTGCGCTTAAAGCAACAAAAATCACAGGATTGGAAATTGCAGGAGTTGATATATTATATGATAGGGAAAAAGAGCAATATGTTGTTTTAGAAGTTAATGGTATACCAGCTTTTGCAACACAAGAGCAAGAGTCATTAGGACTTAGTTTTAATGATAAAAAAATTCAACATATAGTTGAATTAATAGATCGTAAAACTTCATTAAATATATAATTATTAAACTAGTTCTATTTTTTGATATTTATCTAATATTAATGCATAAAAGAATTGCTTTATATATGCAATTAGATACAATAGCAAAAATTAACTAGGATTAGATTGAATTTCAAACAAATAAGCATAGCTATATATGCAACATACCTAACAAATAAATATGGATTAAAACTAAAAAAAGCAAAAAATGAAGAAGAAAAAATAAAATTAAGATATGAATATGCAAGAATCTTACTTTCAAAATTAAATATTACTATTGATGTTATAAATAAAGAAAAAATACCAAAAGATGGACAATACTTATTAGTATCAAATCACCGAAGTATACTTGACCCACTTATTGTAGAAATAGCTCTTCAAGACTCGAATATAACTGGTTCATGGGTTGCAAAAAAAGAGCTATATAACTCTTTTTTCTTTGGAGCATTTACTAGAAATGCTGGTTCAATTTTACTTGATAGAGAATCTTCTAATATGTCAAAATTTTTCAAAGATATAAAAGAAGTAGTTAAAGAAGGTAAATCAGTTTATATTTTTCCAGAAGGAACAAGAAATAAAACAGATAATGTAATTGGGGAATTTAAAGAAGGCTCACGAATCATAGCTTTAAAAAATAGACTTCCAATTCTTCCTGTATTTATAAAAAGTAATGCACATGATGTTTTAAAAGAAGCAATTATAAATAGAACAGAAAATTTAAGTATTCAAATTGAGATTGGTGATATTATTGAGTATAAAGATAAAACACCTTTAGAAGAAAACTACAAAAATAGATTTAATATAAAATAGAAGGTAATAAAAAACTACCTTCTATAAGAATTTACTTAACTTCTTCGTATAAATAAAAAGTATTTTTTCCAGATAGTGAATCATAATTATCTCCACCTTTTGTAGTGTAAGTATTTATAATATCTCTAGCACTTGAAAAAGATGATGCCGTATCAATAACTTTTTTACTATCTTTATTAGTTATTAAAGATTTATCTTGTCCTTTTTTAAACTTAACAGCTCTTTGAACATCAGTGAATGTAATTTTTATAATGTCTATATTTCTTTTTACATCAATTCTTGCTTTTTTGCTTTCATCTTCAAATCTAAGAATTCTATTTCCATTTGAAGAGATTTTCATTGTTGTAGCAGATTCGATATTATCTACTTTTTCTAATAAAATGTATTCTTTGCCATTGATAGAAATTTCGTTGTCATTTATTCTAATAATCTCTTTGATTACAGTTTTTTTTCCTTTTGCCAAGGTTTCTCCTAATAATATTTTTATTGTGATTTCGTTTTTTCATAATGAAATTAATGATAGATAATTAATAAAATGAATATAACAGATGGAAGTTTATTCCATAAAAGTAAAAGAATTTTATCTGAATAATACTCTTATTGCAAGGATTTAATTTTCGATGAATTAATTTATATAGTATTTTTTAGTATACTACGAAATATATTTTAAATTATAAAGAAAGATAACAATGTACAATCCAATTTCATGTGATTTCTTTGATCAACTAAATGTTGCAATGCAAAGAAAAATACCATCAACAATAATCTATTTAGAAAATGAAACTAGTGAAGATCAGTTTACTTTAGAAGGTATAGTTAAAACTATGGAAGTAGTAGATGGAAAAGAGTTTTTAGTATTAGAAACAAAAGAAAAAGTTAGACTTGATTTAGTTATCAAATTTAATGGTAGAAGACATAGAGAAGACTAATATGAATATTGATAATAAATTTATTGAATTAATATCTCATGATGATACTTTAAATAAAGAGCAATTTAAAATCCTTGATTTGCCCTTCCCTGCTTTAGAGAATTGGAAAGAGTTAGCATTACAAAAAGAAGTATCAAGAAATGATGCTAATATGTTAATGATGCTAAAGGGAAAACTAGCCCTAACTGCACAAAAACAAATTGTTAAAAACTATCTTATGGTTTTAGATTTTAATAATATTAAAACTAAAAAAACTGAAGAGCTAAAAACAACAAAAGTACAGGAAGAAGCAAGTACTTCAACACAAATAGATGAAAACCACGAATATGTTAGAATTTACTGTGATGGTGCTTGTTCAGGAAATCCAGGAAAATCTGGAAGTGGCTTAGCTATTTATTCAAATGAAAGAAATCCTGTTTTACTTCATGGTGCATATGAAGAAAATGGAACTAATAATACTGCTGAATTAAATGCCTTACATCAAGCCTTAACTATTGCAGAGCAAACACATAGTGAAAATATTATATCTATATTCTCTGATTCAAAATATAGTATTGATTGTATAACTACTTGGGCTTATGGTTGGAAAGCCAAAGGATGGACTAAAAAAAGTGGTGAGATTAAAAATCTTGAGCTTATTAAATCTGCGCATAGTTTATATGAAAAAATCAAAGACAAAATTGAGATAAAACATGTAAAAGGTCATGCTGGAATTGAAGGAAATGAATTAGCTGATAGAATGGCAGTTCATACAATAAAAGCTAAAAATAAAAATTATGAGTTCTACTCATATAATCAGATACAAGATGTTCTATCACTAACATCTTACTAAAAATTAGACATAACTTCTAAGTTATGTCTAAACTAAATTACTAATCTACTTCTTTTGCAAGATGAGAAATACCATCACTAGATGCATTTTGTAATACTCTATCTGCTAATTTTGAGAATGGTAAAGATTGTAAATATACTTTCCCATGACCTTCAAGTGTAGCTAAGAAAACACTCTCTCCACCAAATAACATTGACTTAAGATTTCCAGCAGCTTGAATATCATAATCAATTCCATCTTCAAAAGCCACTAAACAACCTGTATCAACAATTAACTTCTCTCCCTTTAACTCTTTTTCAACAACTGCACCACCTGCATGAATAAAAGCATTTCCATCACCTTGAATAGATTGAAGAATAAAACCCTCTCCTCCAAATAATCCAGCTCCAATTTTTTTGGAAAAAGTTACATCTATTTTTGTACCACGAGCAGCACATAAAAAAGAATCTTTTTGACATATTAACTTCCCACTTTTTGATAAGTCAATTGGTATAATTTTTCCAGGATATGGGGCATTAAAAGTAACTCTTTTTTTACCCTCACCTTCATTAGTAAAATGAGTCAGAAATAAAGATTCTCCAGTTATCATTCGCTTACCCATTCCAAACATTTTAGAGAATATACCCTCATCCATATTTGAACCATCACCGGCTTTTGCTTCAAACTTGATACCAGAATCCATCCAACACATAGCTCCTGCTTCTGCAATTACTGTTTCATTTGGGTCTAATTCAACTTCTACTGCTTGAATATCGGAACCTATAATCGTATAATCTATTTCATGGGAATTCATTATTAACCTTTTTATTTTATTTTTAAATTTTGATTATTTACAAGGAATTTTAAGTTTAAAGCTAGTACCTTTATTTTCAATACTAGAACAAGATATATTTCCTTTTAGTGTTATGTTTACAATATCCTTTACAATACTCAATCCAAGCCCTGTTCCACCAGACTTTTTTCGTGTTGTATAAAAAGGTATAAAGATTTTTTCTAATTTCTCTGCTGAGATACCTTTTCCATCATCAGAATAAATAATATGAACTTTATCATCAACTATTTCAATATTTATAACAATTGTTCCCTTATCATTTTTATCATATGCATGATTAATTGAGTTCATTATAAAGTTAGTAAAGATTTGAGAGAAAGCCCCAGGAAAGGAGTTAATAGTTAATTTATCATCACAAAGCACTTTTATTTCTAAATGAGTTTTTTTGATTACATAATTTAAACTGAAAATAAGATCATCCAAATACTCTTTTAATTTAAACTCTCTTTTTTCATCATGGGTCTGATCTACAGCAACATCTTTAAAAGAAGAAATTAATTTTGATGCTCTTTGTAAATTCATAAAAATCATTTTTAATAAATCTTCACATGAAGATAAATAAGATTCAAATGCTTCTTGGCTCATTTCATCGTTACTATAAGATTTTTTGATTTTTTTAGTAATTTCTTGCAAATGGGAAACACTTGTAAAGCCCACGCCAATTGGTGTATTTATTTCATGAGTTACTCCAGCAACAAGTCCTCCTAAATTAGCCATTTTATCAGCTTTTACTAAACGTGTTTGTGTTTCTGTTAGTTCATTTATAGTTTTAGTGTTTGATCTTTTAAGTTTTATATTGTCACTTGTAATTTTCAAAGTACAATAAAGTTGCATTAAATTTAATGGTTTTAATAAAAAAGTGTTTATACCTACATTAATAGCTTTTTCTAAATATTCATTATCTGAGTAAGCGGAAGTTACAATAATTGGAGTGTTTTTATCTTCTTTACGAATAAGTGAACTCATTTCTAAACCACTCATAATATTCATTTTGATATCAGTAATTATAATGTCTGGCTTATATTTTTTATATAATTCATAACCTTCTTCACCATTAGAAGCTACAATTACTTTTTCGATATTAGATCTCAAATAATATTCTAATTCCGTTCTAATAAGATCATCATCTTCAACATATAATAAAACTATGTCTTTTATAAATTCATTTCTCATGGCAAATCTTTAATAAAAATTTCTATTATCATTATACTAGTTTTTCATTAGAAATAACAATTAACTCTCACAATTTATCTACTTTAAATGCATATACTTAAATCAAAAAGGATAAATTATGAGAAAAGCAATACTAATTATTGTTGCTTCGATTGTTCTTTTTACAGGATGTCATTCTCATCATAGTATAGGAGTTTATGTACCCATTGTAAAAACAAGACATGTAGATGCAACATATCATCATAAATATAACTACCACCATAATTACAATAAGCATCACTATTATAAACACCATAAAAAGTATCACAAAAAATATAATAGACCTCACAGAGGATATTATAGAAGACATTAGTAGTTATAAGTATAAATTTGGTTATACTTAAAAAAACAAAAAAAAGGATATTCAATGTCAGGTAAAATAGTAAGTCTTCTTATTTCAAAAGATGTTAAAAGCCCAATGCAAAAAGTTAACCAGATTGTTTTAGAAGAAGGAAAAGGTATCTTTGGTGATAGATACTATGAACAAAAAGGAACTTTTTCAACAGAAGGCAAAGTGCAACCTGACAGAGATGTTACTTTAATTGAGGTTGAAAATATTGATGAGTTTAATAAACAATTTGATGAAAGTCTTACAGGTGAAGACTTTAGAAGAAATATAGTTATTTCAAATTGTGACTTAAATAGTTTAGTTGATAAAGAGTTTCAAATAGGAAAAGTAGTATTAAAAGGTGTAAGATTATGTAAACCTTGCGAGTATTTATCTGATAAACTTGGAAATGAAAAACTAGTAGATAGTATGTCAGATAAAGCTGGACTAAGAGCTACAATTATAAAAGGTGGAAGTATTGATATGACTTCTCAAGTTGAAGTTCAATAATCTAACTTTATAATAATTAATATGAAACTAAAAGGCATTTCTATATAGACTTGCCTTTTTTTATGTCCAAAATAAGCCTTAACACTATAATTTTAAGGTGATTTGAACTCAATTAAGATATTATTTTAAATTATTAAAAATATAGAAAAGAATTAGGATACATTTATGATTGAGAGAAAAGGTTCAATACTTACAGTAAGAGAAGACATCAAAGTTTTTGATTGTACTATTAGAGATGGTGGATTAGTAAACAATTTCCACTTTACAGATGAGTTCGTAAAAGCACACTACGAAACTTGTGTAGCTGCTGGTGTTGACTATATGGAAATTGGAAAAAACAATTCTCCATCGATTATGAGTGAAGAAGAATTTGGTAAATGGAATTTCTGTAAAGAAGAAGATATTAGAAAAATCGTTGGTGATAATGATACTAATATGAAAATTGCAGTTATGTCTGATATTGGTAGAACAGTTAATTCTGAACTTCTTCCAAAAGAAGAAAGTGTTGTTGATATGATTAGAATCGCAACATACATTCACCAAATCCCAGCAGCAATTGAACTTGTTGAAGAAGCACATGCAAAAGGTTATGAAACAACTATTAATATTATGGCTATTTCAAAATCATTTGATCAAGAGTTAGATGAAGTATTAGAAGCAGTTAGTAACTCAAGTGTTGATGTTATTTATATTGCTGATAGTTTTGGTTCATTCTACCCAGAGCAAATCAACAGACTTACTGAAAAGTATTTAAAAGTAGCAGAAGCTAAGGGTAAAAAAATTGGTATTCATGCACACAACAATATGCAATTAGCATATGCAAATACAATTGAAGCCTTAACATATGGAACTAGCTACTTAGACGTAACTATTTCTGGACTTGGAAGAGGTGCTGGAAACTGTCCTATGGAACTATTAATTGGGTTCTTAAAAAATCCAAAATATAAATTAATGCCAGTATTAAAATTCATTGAAGAATTTATAATCCCATTAGAAAAAGAACTAGACTGGGGTTACTCAATTCCATACATGTTAACTGGACAATTAAACGAACATCCAAGACCAGCTATGAAAGCTAGGGATGAAAAAGATAATAACTATAGAGAATTCTATAGAAACTTATTAGCTGAATAATTTTTGGCTAAAAAACAAAAAGGCTAGTTCATAATGAGCTAGCCTTTTTTTATCTTTATTTACAGTTATTATTAGCATAGATACACCTATATATTCAAATAATACATGGAGTATGTTTTACTTTTCTGTCATTAGTTTTAAGTCAAGACAAAGTAAGAAGGTTTTTTAATAACTTTGGGAAATGGTTCGATAGAACC
>DKNG01000115.1:36666-44268 GCA_002470185.1 Arcobacter sp. UBA7394
AGTAATCTTATTGTTTTGTTTCTTTATTAGATATAACTAAGACATAATCTTTAGAGTGAGTTTTAGTATCATTTTGAATATATACTCTAGGTACTCTTTTATCAACCATACAAACAATTTCATAATTAATTGTATTTAGTAATTCAGATACACTATCAATTGAAATTCCATTTGTGTTATTACCACCAAATAAAACTACTTCATCTCCAATATTAACATCAAGGCCTGTAACATCAATTAAGCATTGATCCATACAAATATTCCCTATAATAGAAACTTTGGAATCCTTTACCATAACCTTTGCTTTCCCAGATAACATACGAGTAAATCCATCTGCATAACCAATAGGTAAAGTTGCAACTTTTGATTCTTTTTCACATTTATGTCTTAATCCATAACTAACTCCACAACCTGCTTCAATATCTTTTACTTGTGAGATATTAGCTTTTAAGCACATTACTTCTTTTAGTTTTACGTCATTATGATTTACATCTTTTGATGGGTATAGACCATATAACATGATTCCTGCACGAACCATATCCATATTGTATTGGGGTAAATCAATAATAGCTGCACTATTTGACACATGTTTAATAGGAATATCTAATCCATTTTCTTTTAAAGTATTAACAATTTTATTGAACTTTTCTACTTGTTTGATTGTATATTCTTTGTCTAATTCATCAGCCATAGCAAAGTGAGTAAATATACCTTCAATAAATAAACCATCAAGTTTACTCATTTGTAATATTTCAGTAATAGTACTTTCATTATCTTGCATACCTAAACGATTCATACCTGAGTCAATTTTAATATGAACTGTTAGTTTTTTATTTAACTCTATTGCTACTTTTGAAAATTCTATTGCTTGTTCTAGGGTATAAACTGTTTGAATTATATTGTTTTGAATTATATCTTTGGCTAAAGACTCAGGAGTATATCCTAAAACCATGATTTCTATATTAGGAAAAGAAGCTCTTAATTGTATAGCTTCACTAAGTGTTGCTACTGCAAATCTATCGGCTCCATTGTCAAGTAACGTTTGTCCAATACAAACAGCACCATGACCGTAACCATCAGCTTTTATTACTGCAGTTATTTTAGTATTATCATTTACAACTCGTCTTGTTTCTCTCATATTATGAGCTAAATTGTCTAAATTGATTTCTGCCCAAACTGGTCTTGATAATTTCACTTATCCCTCTCCTATTTTTAATGCTAAGTTATTACTTTATATTTTTATAGAGATATTAAAAAGTAGCACAAAACTCCTAATACCTCTATAAAAATATTGTCATTATAAGGAAGTAAAACTTCCCTATAATTCTCTCTTAAAATATTTATTTATATTTTTTAATTTCTCCAGAATCTACTCTTGCAAGGAAAGAGTTTAATTCTTCTTTTACAATTGGCATTAAGTAATATAATCCAATGATATTAAAGATAGACATTGCAAACATAGCAGCATCAGAGAAATCAATAACAGCACCAAAACTAATACTTGTTCCAACAATTACAAATAAACAAAAAATAGTTTTATAAACAATTTCATTAGTTTTACTTTCACCAAAAAGGTAAGTCCAAGCTTTTAAACCATAATATGAGTATGAAATCATTGTTGAGAATGCAAACATAACAACAGTAATTGCTAAGATATATTCAAATATAAATGATGTTTCAGTAAAGGCAGCAGCTGTTAAATTAACTCCACTTAACTCTCCTGTATTCATTCCAGAAATTGTAATAACTAAAGCTGTCATTGTACAAATAATAACCGTATCAATAAATGGTTCAAGTAAAGAAACAAAACCTTCAGTTACTGGTTCTTTTGTTTTTACAGCAGCATGAGCAATAGCTGATGTACCAACACCTGCTTCATTTGAGAATGTTGCTCTTTTTAGACCTTGTATTAAAGCACCAATAAATCCACCAGCAACACCAGCTCCAGTAAATGCTCCCACAAAAATTTGCTCTAAAGCACCTCCAATTTGGTCATAATGAGAAATTAATACAATAAGTGCCATTCCAATATATAATATAGCCATAAATGGAACTAATTTTGAAGTAACTGATCCAATTGATGGCATACCACCAATAATAACAGATGCAACTAATAAAGCTAAAATTACACCAGTAACCCATCCATAACCAGGAGCTAATCCAAATGTTTGAACAATCATTGCATTTGCTTGGTTACCTTGGAACATATTTCCAGCACCAAATGTTGAGAATATTGTCATAACTGCAAATCCAACTGCTAAGAATTTACCAATTCTTGCATGACCTTTATCTTTGAATGCTTTTGATAAATAATACATTGGTCCACCAGAAACTGTACCATCTGGGTTTTCATTTCTATATTTTACCCCTAATGTACACTCTGTAAATTTAGAAGCCATTCCAAATAAACCACAAACAATCATCCAGAAAGTAGCTCCAGGACCTCCAATAGCAATAGCAACACCAACACCTGCAATATTACCAAGACCAACAGTTCCTGATAAAGCAGTAGTAAGTGCTTGGAAGTGTGAAACTTCACCTGGTTCTTTATCTTTTGGATTTGAATACTTTCCAGATACAATATCTAAAGATAATCTAAATCTTCTAAATTGAATAAAACCAAAATAGAAAGTAAATACGATTGCTGCAACAAATAACCAACCAACAATTAATGGAAATGTTACACCATCTTCTATTTTTACACCATAAAAAATTGCACTTGCAAACCAACCAAAGTAAGTAGTAAAGAATTGATCAATTTTTTGATCAATTCCTACAATTTCTTCTGCAAAACTAATGCTTGGAATACATAACATTAGTATGTAAAACAGCTTACTTTTCAATATTTTCATAAGTTCTCCCCTTTTTTATAATATAATTTAATCTCATTTTATATTATAATTTTTAAATTACGTAGCTAACTAAACCAATGTTTAATTACAATATTAATTCATCAATTAATATAATAAGTAAACCAATAAAAAAATGTTAAATGAAGAGATTAACTCTTCATTTAATAATTATCCTTGATAAAATGATGAGAATAATAATATGTCAGTATTAGTATTATTCTTTTTGTCTATAGTAATAACATCGTTAACGATTTTTCCAATTGCAGGTGCAAATGTAATCCCTAACCATCCAAGTCCCGTAGCATGAACTAGATTATTGTAGTTTTCGTCATATCCAATAATTGGTATGTCATTTGGTGTAAGAGGTCTAAATCCAGACCATTCAACCATATCTTCTTTTACAAAGTCATTTGTATATAAAGATAAGTTTTTATGAATACTATTTATTTGTTTTCTTACAACATCTGGATTAGTTGTTCCTAACTCAAGTTTAGAAGTCATTCGAACTGTATCTCTTCTTGGTGTCATTGCAATAAATAGATCAGCAAATAATGAAGATGTTTTTGGTTTTAAAGCATCATCCATTTTAAATGTAATACTGTATCCTTTGGCAGGAGTCATTAAAAATTTGTTTTTTGCTTGGCGTGCTAGTGTATCATCAGCACCAGTAGATAATACAAAAGTTTCAGCTTCATAAACACCTTTTGATGTTCTGATTTTACTTACCTTTGAACCTTCAAATTCTAATCTTTGAACTTCTTCATTTAATAAGAACTCAACACCTTTTTCTTCTAGGTATCTTTTTAGTTCAAGCATAAATTCACCTGGATCTACATGTCCATTTTCTTTTAGAAGAATTGAACCTATAACTTTTTCATTTAAAATTGGCATATATTCTTTTGTTCGCTCTTTAGAAAGAATTTCATAAGCCTCAGGATTTGTACAATGTGCTGCTTTATCATCAAAAGTTTTTTGTTCTGTATAAATCATTAGTAAACCATCTTTACAAAAATGGAAATCCATTCCATCTTCTTTTACCATTGTTTCATACATATCTAAACTAATTCGTCCATACCTTTCAAATAAGGCTAATGTTCTTTTTAATCTAGCTTCTGTTGTACTTGCAGCAAATTTTAAAAGCCATTTAAATAAATGTAAATCAAAAGTAGGATGAACACTAGCAGGAGATTCACCTTTTAGCATTAATTTTAAAGTATCGAAAATTGCTCCAGGAGCACTTAATGGAGCTTTTTTGAATGCTGATAATAAACCTGCATTTCCAAAAGAAGTTCCATCAGTAATGTCACCTTTTTCAATAACAGTAACATCTCTTCCACTCTTTTGTAAGCAATAAGCTGACATAAGTCCAATACAACCACCACCAACAACTACAATATCTTTTTTCATTTTTATGTTCTCCGCTTTTCTTATAATCTCAAGTTATATTATATTATTTTTTTGCAATTGATTCTATTTCAATTAGAGCATCTTTTGGCAATCTTGAAACCTCATATGTTGCTCTTGCTGGAAATGGTGCTTCAAAATATTGTCCATAAATTTCATTTACTACTGCAAAGTCTTCAATATCTTTTAATAAAATAGTAGTTTTAACAACATCTTTCATTTGTAAACCAGCTTCTTCTAAAATATATTTTGTATTTTCTAAAGATTGTTTTGCTTGTGAAGCAATATCATCTCCTGCAAACTCACCTGTAGTTTCATCTATTGGTAATTGTCCTGATACAAATGTAAATCCATCTTTCTCTACTGCTTGTGAATATGGTCCGATTGCACTTGGTGCTTTTGTTGAATTAATAGCGTTCATATTAAGTCCCTTTATGATAATTTTTTTTCATTGGAGTCAGTATATAATAAAATTTTATCAATGTAAAGAGTTTTTATCACAAATTAATAAACTTTTATCATAATAACAATTTATTATTGATTTGACAATTTTTTATTAATACCTTATAATAAGAGTATATATAAGCTATTAAGGATATATTTGTGAACAAACATATTAAAAAATTTATATCTATTGCAGATTTTTTAGGTGATGTACTAGGAAGTAATACAGAAATTATATTACATGACTTAACAAATTATGAAGAGTCTATTGTCCATATAATCAACGGCCATATCAGCGATAGAAAGATTGGCGACCCAGTAACTGACTTGGTTTTAGAATTCATAGCAAGTGAATCTAAAGGTAATAAACAGTTTATTTCAAATTACAATTCAAAAACAATAGAAGGTAGACTTTTATACTCTTCTACATATTTTATTAGAGATGATGACAATGAGATTGTAGGGGCTTTATGTCTAAATTCTGACTATTATGAGGTTAAAAAGTCTTTATCATTCTTAACTTCTTTATTACCAAACTACGTAGATGATAAAATTTTATCAATCAATAATATAAAAGAGAACCTTAATACAGATCCACAAGAATTAACACTTAGTAAAATTGATTCGATAGTAAATGAGTTTGATGTAGTTCCAAGTAGAATGACAACAGATGAAAAAACAAATGTAATCACAGCGCTAAATGACTGTGGAGTCTTTAATATAAGAGGTTCGGTACAAGAAGTTGCAAAAAAATTACAAATGTCAGAACCCTCAATTTATAGGTACATCAAAAAAATTAAAAGCTAAATTGTAATTTGACAATATTTCCTTATTTTCTTATAATAAAAAAATATAATATATTAAGGATATATTTGAATCAACATATCAAAAGATTTATTTCTATTGCTGACTTCTTAGGGGAAGTATTAGGAAGTAATACAGAAATAATACTACATGATTTAACTAACTACGAAGAATCAATTGTTCATATAATAAATGGACATATAAGTAATAGAAAAATAGGCGGGCGTCCCACTGATTTAATTTTAGAATTTATTGCAGCTGAGTCTGAGGGAGATAAACAATTTATATCTAATTACAACTCAAAAAGTATAGAAGGTAAACTTTTATATTCATCTACATATTTTATTAGAGATGATGAAAATAAAATAGTTGGAGCTTTGGGTTTAAATTCTGATTACCATGATGTAAAAAAATCTTTATCATTTTTAACTTCACTACTTCCAAATTATGTTGATGATAAAGTTTTATCACTTAATAATATAAAAGAAAATCTAAATACAGATCCACAAGAGCTTACACTTAATAAAATTGATGCAATTTTAAATGAATTTGATGTTGTTCCAAATAGAATGACTACAGATGAAAAAACAGAAGTAATAGCAACATTAAGTGAATGTGGAATTTTTAATATAAGAGGTTCAGTACAAGAAGTAGCTTCTAAACTACAAATGTCAGAACCATCTATTTATAGGTATATCAAAAAAATTAAAAGCTAAGAAGATAAATATTTATAGATGTCACTTACTTGATATGTATTTGCCCATGGATAAGGGAAAAATGACACTAAATCTAAAACATCATTTTGATATTTAGCATCTATATTATTCATCTCTTTAATTTTAATATCCAAAGAAGTAATAAAAGAATTATCTTTTATCCATATATATTCTCCAATGCCAATTTTTACTTCTTTTGTAATTTTATCATTCATTACTACTAACCATTGACAAATAAACTTATCATCTTGTCTATCTATAGTATCTTCTAAACAAAACGTATAAACATTTTCAAACTTCATAGAAAAATCTTCTACTAAAGTAGCTGTTATATTATCAAGCCCTATTACTTTAGAAGGAAAAGATATATTTTCTGAATTAACTATCATATTTAAAGTAGCATCTTGTGAAAATATCCTACTCATTAAATGTGGTTTATTCGAATCTTTTGCTTTTATATAAGTTGTAATTAGTTTGGTGAATGATGAAGCCATTTGATTATTCCTCTTTTAGATTTTTCTAATATTTTCATGTGAAGATAAATGATTATCAACTTCATTTAACTCACGAATATATGCAATGATACTTTGTTATTGTAAGTATAGTATACAAAAATTAAAGCTAATCTAATATAGATATATTAAAAAGTAATTGTTTTAATGAATTTAAAGATGCTGTAATTCTCATTGCTTGATCTATTGAATTATCACTTTGGCTATGAGCTTTTAGATTACTTAGATGAGAGTTAAAACATACAAAACCTGAGTTTATTGATGATATTGATATACAAGCATAATGATATGCCGTCATGTCTTTTACCCCAAGGTTTTGAATTACACTCATATTTAAAGAATCTAAAGAACCACCAGCTTTTAAAGGATGTACATTTCTAGCCATAAAATATGGGTTAGTAACTGCCATTCTGCTAGAAGCTAAGAAAATAGCCTTTTGTTCAGATTCTTCTAATTTTCCTAACTTTTCTTCTACTAAAGAGAATAAGTCTTTTTCTTTTAATGCAATTGCACTTGAGAATGCCACATACTTTATATACTTTTTATCTAAAGAGTTTTCATTTGAAATTGTATTCTCAAATAATTTATATTGTTCTTTTAGCTCTGGTATTTTTTCAAATAGTTTTTCAAATTTATTCATATATATTGCCTTCAGATTTTTTGTAATGATATATCAATTATTTATAATATTTTATTAATCTATACTCTTAGACTTTCCATTAATTTTAAAGTAGCTATATCTTTTATTGTTCCTCTCTTTAAAAGGTGCTCTTTTACTCTTGAAAATCTTTGTTCATTATAATCTTGACCTAAATGAAATTTAGCACTACTTTGAGTTGGAACTAATTTGTAAATACATGTTGCATTTAT
>DKNG01000157.1:0-1762 GCA_002470185.1 Arcobacter sp. UBA7394
ATATTACTTCCTACAATTGCACCTAATGTTGCTCCTGTGAACCAATATGATTGATTAAAAGCTGTTAAAAAGAAGTAATACCATCTTTTTTTTAATTGCTCATCATCTTTAATAGTTGTAAGAAGTGCGTATGTTTCATCTGTTAGACCAAAAATTAAATATGGTTTCAGTTTTCCAGTTTTTTTGAATCTCTTAAGTAGAGATAATCCATAAAAAGATTGCCTGATATTTATAAACCAAGTTGCAATTGCAATATCTACAAATCCAGCTTTTGCATTAAAAAAGTTTATAGCAACAAATTGTAATGCACCTGCATAAATAAAAAGACTCATAATTGGAGCTAAATACCAAGGGTATTCAAAAGATACCAACAATAATCCAAAAGCAAAACCTAAAACTCCATATCCCATCATTACTGGAATAGAAACTTTAAATGCGTGTTTTATTTCTTTTTCATATTTCACTAAAAAAGTTACACTTATTACTTGAATTTTTTGTTATTTGGATTACTTTTGAAAACATTCATTGAATTTTTCTTTGTATCTTTGTTGAATTTATCAACAGTCGCAACTGAATTAAGATATAAAATCGATTCATCAACAACAACTTGAAAAATTGAATGAAGAGGAATTTTCACATTTGAGCCGAAGTTTTCACTACCAAAACCAGCTTCAAAATGAAGACAGTCATCTTTAATTTCTACTGTTGTATACGTATAGTTTTCTAAAACAAAAAGTGTAAACTTTGGTAATTGATCCTGAATAGTTGATGGTAACTCCGGATTAAATACAACTGGTTCAATATTCGCTGTAACTGAGAAAGTATGGTTATTTTCTAATAAATACTCTATTGTTTCTTGTACTTGTTTTACAATCAAGTTTTTGTAGTTGTTATTTTCAATAATATCTGTAATCATAATAATTAATACCTATTTTAAAATTTAATTGGTATTATAACTTATGAAACAGATTATTTTGCTTATTTTTATTATTTTTAGTTATACCAATGCTTATGAATTTAAACTAAATAAAAAAGATATTTCTTATATAAAAAACTCTCCTGATAAAACTTTTATAGTAAATAGACTAAAAAAATATCAATACCTAAAGAAAAAAATAGCTAATTATGAACTATATAGAAAACTGTCACATATGAATGTTTTTTTAAATAAAATAAGATCTAAACTTGATGTACAAAGTAAAGGTTTAGGTGATCATTGGGCAACACCAAAAGAGTTTTTAATAGGTGGTCATGGGGATTGTGAAGATTATGTAATTGCAAAATACTTCTCACTATTAGAACTAGGTATTAAAAAAGAGAAACTATATTTTTCTGTAGTTGATATCAAAGGTCAAAAAGATGCACATATGGTTTTATTGTATCTAGAAGACAAAAGTAAAACTCCCCTAGTTTTAGATAATCTAAGCTCAAAAGTTTTGTCTTTAAAAATAAGAAAAAAACTACAACCTAGATTTGCTTTTAATGAAATAGATTCATATAAATTAACAAATAAAGGTTTTACTAAAAAAGTTAATATCAACTGGGGAAAAGAAGATAAATGGAATAGACTTTTAAAAAGAGTTTATGAAAAAAATGAATAATCTTTTATTTCATCAAAATCAATCATTGCATTCATAAGTGCTAATTTAGTAGATTTTTTTAACATTTCAACTGTTATATCTTTTTCTATTATTACTCTCTCTTCAAGTAACCTAGCTCTTGTAGTACCATACAATAAAGGCAATTTAGGAGTAATCCACAT
>DKNG01000157.1:1913-2557 GCA_002470185.1 Arcobacter sp. UBA7394
TTTGAATAATCAATATTATTGTCATATATTAATTTAAAAGTTTTGATTTCTCTTTTTTTATAAGGGAAGTATTTCACATCCAAAATACCAGAATCATCATAAACTAATTTACATCGTAATAATTCACTAGTAATAGGATAGATGTACTCTTGTAAGTTTAGATTCATAGCTATAGTATTAGCAACTCTTTTATTATGAAATTCTAAATTATAAACCTCATAATCATCACATTTTATTGTTTCAAAAAAAACTTCTTTATTCAATATTACTTCTTTTATTAATGATTTAAATATAAAAGATATAATAACAAAACTTTAGTTTAAGGCATATTCATGAACAAAAAACATCAGCTTATTGTTGATACATATGATGATTTTTCAAAGACTTATAAGTCGGCTTTTATTGGTATTCCTAAAGGTTTTGGAGGCTTAGAAGAAGATTACTTTGGAACACTTAAAAAATTCAAAAAACTATATCCAAATTTTAAAGCAAAAAACAAAATCCCAACTGTTTTATTTATGCACGGTTCTGCTGGTCTAAACAAAGGTGTAAAATATAGAGAGTGGATTGTAAAAGAAGCTAAATTTATATTTTTTGCACCTAATTCTTTTATTGTAAAAAATAGACCTACTTATGAAACACCA
>DKNG01000162.1:0-285 GCA_002470185.1 Arcobacter sp. UBA7394
CTCTTCTTCTATTACATCTGAGAAAATTAATTTCGTAGGAAGTTTATCATCTTCAAATTTAGAAACAATAGCTTCAAGTAAATCGGAGATTCCCATGTTTTTAGCAGCACTTGTTTTAATACAAGGTTTACCAAGAATTTTACTTAGTTGTTTGTCATCAATTTGAATATTTTCTTTTTTTGCCTCATCACTCATATTTAAAGCAATAAGCATTTTTTTATCTAAAGCTAAAAGCTCTGAAGTTAAAAATAGGTTTCTCTCTAAGTTCGTTGAGTCTAAAACATT
>DKNG01000162.1:370-15718 GCA_002470185.1 Arcobacter sp. UBA7394
AACTCTTTTGTTACTTTTTCTTCTAATGTATAGTCATTTAATGAGTATGAACCAGGAAGGTCTGTTATTTCAATTTTATAGTTTTTATATGATAAAAATACTTCTTCTTTTGCAACTGTAACTCCTGAGAAGTTACCAACTTTTAATCTTGCATTTGAAATTGAATTAATAAGCATTGATTTTCCAACATTTGGTTGTCCTACTAATGCTACTTTAATTGTTTTTACTTCTTTTATATCTTTTATTAACATCTTTCAACCTCAATAGTCGAAGCTTCTTTTAGTCTTAATGCTACTTTTGTAGAGTTGATTTTTATTTCTATTGTACTTTTTGTAAGGGTTAGTTCTTCTACTGAAATAATTGAGTTTCTTATTATTCCGAATGAGTAAAATCTATTCTTTAGTGCTGAGTCACAATTAATACTTTTTATTGTGGCTTTATTTCCGATTTCTAGTTTATCTAGAGTCATGGTTTTCCTTAGTGACTTTAATAATGATTATTATAATATAATTATACTTTGTATTACTTGATACCTATCAACAGTATTAGTGTATTAGTTATTGTTATATAACCTAAATGAAATATTATTCCTTTTGCATTAAAAAATCACTTATATAAGATGTCACAAATTTGACATAAAAAGAAAGTGATAATTGTTATTAAGATTAATATTGTTATAATATCTCGAAAATTTAGTACTAAAAAATATTATTTTATCAGTTTATAGCTATTATTGATAATGAGTGTAAATTTATTTTAAGATATAATTAAGTTATTTAATATGAAAATCTAAATGTTAAAAAGGAAATATATTGATTGAAACAGAAGACATTATTAAAATTGCAAATTATTTTTCAATTATTGCTCATAGCCCAGGTAGGTTAAGAGTGAGAGTAAACCCAAAGATTACAAAAGAGGGTGGAAATTTAACACTTGCAGATATTGAAAATCTTCCAAATAAAATTGATGGAATAAAAGAGATAAAAATAAAAAAGATTATAGCATCGGTTACTATTACTTATGATGCAAATGTTTTTAGACCATCTTTATGGGAAGATTTAATCGCACAAAGAAATTTAGAAGAGGTTTCTTCTATTATAAATACTTTAGCCAAGGAGGTAGTGTAAATGCAACAAGTAAATGTAGATCAAGCGTTATTAGATGCTCAAAGAGTAAACCCTAATGATCCTCAACCAGTTTTAGCACAAGCTTTAAGAATTGCAGCTTTTGATGAATTTGAGGCTTATAATACATATAATAATGTAATTATGAAATTTGGTAATGTTATGCCTTTTGCTAATATTATTAATTCTGAAATTACACATTATAATGAGACAGTTACATTAATGCAAAAGTATGGTATTGAACCACCTTTTGTTTCTCAAACACAAATAGAATTACCAAACACTTTACAAGAGTGTTGTGAAATAGCAATAGCAGCAGAAATTGATAATATTGCATTATATGACAATTTATTAATGCATGTAAATGAACCTGATGTTAGAGATCTATTCTATAGAATTCAAGCAGCATCTTATAATAATCATTTACCAGCATTTAGAAATTGTGTTGCTTCATATTATAATCAAAACAACCAGCAAAATACTGGGGCTAATATGATGGATAATATGGCTCAATATCAAACACTAATTGAAGATGCAATGAGTGGAAATATTGATCAAAATAAAATTGTATCAATGTTATCTAATATGAATATGTCTGTTATTGGCGGTCTAGCAGTAGGTGCACTTGGTGGAGTTACATTAAGTAATCTAATTAATAAAGAAGATATAAACGAAGAAGAATAAGGAGTTTATTATGGCACTTCCATTTATTTTAGGTATAGCAGTAGGCGCAGGGGCAGTAGTAGCTTATAATAGAAGTAAAAAGATTCAAGATAAAACACATGATATTTTAGAGAAATCAAAAGATTTAGCTAGTGATGTGAAAAAAAATGTAGAATCAACAGTGGGTTGTATCAAAGATAAAATTGATAAAAAAGAAAATACCCAAACAGTTGAAGAAAAAGAAAAAAGCGGAGAAGTTTAATGAAAAGTAGTTTTGAAAATACTGGTGTTATGAAACATCATATTGTAAGTGGTGCAGCTGTATCTTTATTGGCAGCAGGTACAGTAAATGTAATGAAAGTAAGAAAAGGTGAAGCAACACCTACTAAAGCTATTAAAGAAGTAGTTAAAAGAACAACTCAAGGTACAATTGCAACTGCAAGTGTAGTAGCAGCTAGTAATTATAAGGGACAAAAAAACGGAATGTTCAAAGCTTTAACTGCATTAAGTATTGGTGCAATGGGTGTTTATGCTGTGGAAATGATTGATAAGAAATTCAATAGTGATTCACAAGAAGAAGTATTTGAAGATGAATTAGCTTGCGAGAGTATTGAAAAGGAAGTATTAAATGATGAACAATAATCAAAACCCAGCAGATTTACAACAAAACCCAGCTGATGCTCAAGGGAATGTAAATCAAGTAAACCCAACAAATCCTGTTAATGCTGCAAATGCTGGAATTCAAAATAATCCATATATTAATAATATGAATACACCTTTAATGAATAATACAGGGATGCAAAATAACCCATATATTAATCAAAATGCTAATAATATGAATAATCAAATGCCAGTAGATGGACAAAATAATGATTCTTTTGTTAATGGTGATTTTGTTAAAGGTGCTTTAATTGGTGCTGGAATTGCTTTTCTTCTTACAAATAAAACAACTCAAAAAGCTATTTTTAATGGTTTCTCAAAAGGGTCTGAATTAGTTCAAGCTGGTATTGAAGAGTTAAAAGAACGAATGGAAGATGCAAAAGCTCAAATGGAATCAAAAGAATTTTAGGGATCAGTATGAGCGCAAATAGATTCAAAAAAGTACACGCTACATCTTCAAGGGCAAGATATAAGTTTGAACTTTTAAAAGATGAATACATTGATGATAATATACTTAAGAGATATCTTGAAAAAATAGAGCATGTTACTTCTGTTAGAATTAACAAAAAAGCCTTAAGTATTATTTTTACTTTCAGTGAAGATGTAAGTGAAGAGATAGAAGATAGATTAAGAGGTGTTGATAGTGATAAACTATTAAGTAGTATTGATAATGAAGCTTCAGTTTGTGTATCTTGTGTAAGTGATGAAGAACCAAGCTTAAAAGGTGTTGGACTTGCTAGTGCTGCCTTAGTTAGTGAAAGATTTATTAAAAATGATTTTATAAATGCAACTTTTGCTACAACTGCTGCAACTCCATTATTAATTGATGGTACGAAAGAGTTATTCAAAGAAGGACTTACTTCAAGAGTATTAGAAAGTGCTGCTGTTGGTATTTCGTTATTAAGAAAAGATTATCTTGCTGCAAACTCAACAAATGCTATGTTAGAGTTAGGTGAGTATATTGAAGAGACTACAGTTCATAGAAGTGATGACTTATTAAAAGAGTTAGCAAAACCAAATGTTAAAGAAGCTTGGCTTGAAAAAGAAGAAGATGGTAAAAAAGTTGAAAAACTAGTACCAACAGAAGAGATTCAAGTAGGTGATATTGTTGTGGTTGCTGCTGGTAGTACAATTCCAGTTGATGGACATATTGTATATGGAGACGCTAGTGTAAATCAAGTATCTATGACAGGTGAAGCTGAACCTTTAAAGAAACAAAGAGGAGATAGAGTTATTTCTGGAACTGTTTTAGAAGAAGGTAGGTTAAAAATTTGGGCTGAGCATGTTGGAGCTGATACAGCTACACAAAGAATTAAACACTATATTGAAAGTTCATTAAATGAAAAGTCATCAGTACAATTAAAAGCTACTAAATTAGCTGATAAACTTGTACCTGTTACTTTAGGTTTAGCTGGAGTTTCTTATGTAATGAATAAAGATTTTGAAAGAGTAGCTTCAATTTTACAAGCAGATTATTCATGTGCTTTAAAGCTTGCAACTCCAGTTGCTTTTAAATCAACAATTTCAAAAGCAGGACATGAAGGTATTATGATCAAAGGTGCTAAATCAATTGAGGCATTAAACTCAGCTGATACTTTTATCTTTGATAAAACTGGTACTTTAACTCAAGGGGATTTAGAAGTAATTGAAGTTCAATCTTTTGATGAGAATTGGACAGAAGAGGAAGTTTTAAATCTTACAGCTAGTACAGAAGAACACTATTTTCATCCTGTTGCTGAAGCGGTTGTAAAAGCAGCTAAAAAAAGAGGTTTCGTTCATATGCACCACGAAGAAGTTGAGTTTATTGTAGCTCACGGTGTAAAAACAGAAGTAAATGAAAAAACTGTAGTAATTGGAAGTAGACACTTTTTAGAAGATGATGAAGGTATTGATTTTTCTGCTCATAAAGACAAAATTGATAAAAGTATAGATGAAGGAAAAACATTACTGTATATTGGTTATGGAAATACTTTACTTGGAACAATTGCTTTAAGTGATCAAATTAGATACAACACAAAAGAATCAATTTTAAGATTGAAAGAACTTGGAGTTAAACATACAGTTATGCTTACAGGTGATACAGATAAAAAAGCTCAAATGGTTGCAGAAGAGTTAGGTATTGATGAGGTTTATTCGGAACTACTTCCTACTGATAAAGCATCTATTGTTAAAAAAATGATGGATGAGGGAAGAAAGGTTGCTTTTGTTGGTGATGGAATCAATGATGCACCTGCTTTAATATCTGCACATGTTGGTATATCTATGAGTAAGGGAGCTGATATTGCTAAAGCTACAGCTGATGTGTCTTTATTAAAAGATGATATAGCAGCTGTTGTTGAAGCAAAAGAATTAGCAAATAAAACAATGAAATTAATTAATACTAATTTCAATGCAACAGTTGGTATTAACTCTGCTATTCTTGCAGGTGCTACATTTGGTGCATTTTCACCAATTGTAACGGCAATTTTACATAATGGTACAACTATTGGATTACTTTTAAACTCGATTAGGGGTGTTAAATTAAATAAGTAAAATGACCTTGATAATAATTATCAGTTTACTTTAATCTTTGATTAGATAATATACTGATAACTATTATCAAAAGGAAAATTTTATGCCATTTATTTTACCACTTGCTACTATTATTACAGCAGCATTAACTTATGAGACTTTAAAAGGAACAAAAAAAACTATTGATAGAAGACAAAGAAGGAAAAAAAGGAATGAAACTTGATCTAGAAGTTAAGAAAGAAGTTGCCAAAATTGGAATGACAGCAACTTTAGGAGCTACAGTAGTAACTTCAATGTTTATGAAAAATAAACTAGCTAAAAAGACTCATGTAATCGCAGGTGTAGCCTTCTGTGGATTTGCTTTATGGCATCATACTTTATACAAACCAACTGACAAAAAAAAGAAAGAATCACTACCTAGTAAAAAAGATAAAGAAGTTTTATTATCAAATGAGAATAATTAGTATTTGTAATTTTGGAAAACTTTGGATATACTAATGCACATTATAAAGTTTAAGGGTAAATTTTTATGGTAAATAATGAAGAAGTAATAGAAGAACTTAAAAAAATTGTTAAGCAAAAAGGTTTAAAATACACAGAGCAAAGAGAAATTGTTCTTAATATTTTAATTAATGCTACTGATCATTTAAGTGCTGAAGAAGTATACAATGAAATTAAAAACCAATATAAAGAATCAAATATAGGTATTGCGACTGTTTATAGAGCTCTAAGCTTCTTAGAAGAGGTAGATCTAATCACATCTATTACTTTTGGAACAGATGGTAAAAAATATGAAAGCAATGCTAAGTCTCACCATGATCACTTGATTTGTACATCATGTGGTAAAATTGTTGAGTTTTTAGATGATGAAATTGAAAAAAGACAAGATAGAATTGCAAAAAAGAATAAATTTAAAATCACTAGTCACTCTATGCAACTGTATGGAACTTGTGAAACATGTAGTAAATAAAAACTAAAAGTTAAACTTTTAGTTTTTATCCTAATTATAAGATATCACCTTTGATATCTTCAATCCAAGCAGATATTCTCTCATCTGTTAAATCATCTTGATTATCTTCATCAATAACTAAACCAACAAATTGTCCGTCAATCTCAGCTTTTGAATCATCATATTCATAACCATCAGTTGAAGTAAATCCTACAACATTAGCTCCTGTTGAATTAACGTGTTCATAGATAATACCTAAGGCATTACAAAAATCTTCACCATAACCTTCTTGATCACCTAAACCAAATAAAGCGATAGTTTTAGCAGATAAATCTAATGCTGCAAAATCATCCCAGATATCATCAAAATCGTCATTTAATTCACCTTCACCCCAAGTAGAACCACCAATAATTACTTTGTCATAATCACTGATCTTTGATACGTCTGTTGAACTTAAATCGAAAACTTCTACTTCTCCAAGACCTTCTGCAATTTTACCTGCAATTTCTCCTGAATTTCCTGTACTACTTGTGTAAAAAACAGCTGTTGCCATATTTTTTTCTCCTATAATATTTATCTCATTATTGATCGTAAAGAGTAAGGGATTGCTTTAATCTGATACTCTTTATTTTTTAATTCATCTACGAAAATTGGTATTTGTCTTTTAAACTCGTCATCTTTAGGATAGGCTAAATAGACTTGATTAAATTCTCCCTTTTTAATGCATTTAATTGCACTTTGAAGTTCGTCTTTTATATTAGGTTTTTTAACTACAATATTTTTCCAAGATGTATATATTTTTAAATTACATACGTCTTTTGATTTAATTGAAATTGAATCTCCTAAATCAATTACTTCCTTATCGTGATGAAGTTTTGATACTTTATTTAAGACAAATTCATGAAATAATAAATGCTTATCAATAAGTAACTGCATATTTTTATTTATAAAACAATGTGATATTAATTTTGCAGCTGGTAATAAATTTTTGCTTGTTACGAATAAAGAGTTATTTACTTCTTTTTGCAGATAGTTGTTTATAATAATAGTTGATTTTAAACAAAAATTAAAAGTTCTATTTTCTTTTGATATTTTAATAAATGAGTTTGGAAGCATACTATTTATTTTGTATTCAAAGGCTTGTTTTAAAGGGTAAAGAGAAAGCTTTCTTTGTTCTACTTTTGTAAAATGACAATATGATTTTAGTACATTATTACTCAAGTTTAAAAATAGTTGTCTAAGTTTAATAGTTGAATTAAATGTATCAAAGCCTTTAGGTAGTAACTCTTTGTTATTGTCAAACCCTACGAAATCATCACAGTAATTAAAAGAATTAAAAGTCATTATTTCTTCTTTTCACAGTTAGCATAACAGTCTGCACAATCTTTAATACCCATAATCTTTACATATTCATCGTATACACAAGATACAGATCTTTTAGCACAAACAAATGGAATGTTTTTCTTTTTTGCTTCATTTTTATACTTTAACATTGTATTATGATTTAAAAAAGATGTTAACATAACAATACAGTCTGTATCTAAAGGTACTTTCTTTTTTGGTGCTGAAGACTTTTTTCTTGCATCCCAATGATTAATTGTTTTTGCCCCAAGTCCTTCTAACATTGCTGAAATGTGTGAAATTTTATCTCCACCAATTACTAATATACTCATCTTCCGCTCCTTAACAAGTGCAACCAGTGGGTTTCACTAAGTCAATTTTATTTTTTAATTCGTAACAAGTTTTCATGATATTTCCTTTTGTATTGATAATCATTATTAGTATATTACAGAATAGAATCTTAATCTTTTATTAATAGTGAGAATAATTATCATAATGTTTGAAATGTTTTTGAGCATAAAAAAAGGTAAGAGAATATCTCTTACCTTTTTAGGAGAATTTATGTATTGTTATTAGAATTCGAAAGTTAAGTTAGCAACTAATTTTGATTTATCTACATCAGAATCTAAAGATAAATCTGTGTACATAACATCAGCACTTAAACTATCAGTAATACCATAAGCAGCACCAACAGTTAATTCTGAATCATCTTTATTAGTAGTATCATTTTCAGCTTGTGCATATAATGCAGATAATTCTACGTCAGCAATTGTATATGCAGCTGATGCATAAATTGTAGATGTATTTGCAGCATAAACGTAATCACCTAATTCTTCAGTAGGATCAATATTATCACCAAATGCAGAGATTGAAGCAACACCTGCATCCTTATCTGTATCAATGTAACCAGCAGCAAAATCAAAACCAGCAACAGATGCTCTAGCTTCAAAATGCATGATTGAACCGTCTTTAGCATTAGCAACTTTTTCATTACTTGTTGCATAGTGAGCAGTTACACCAAATGCATCATTATTATAATCAGCTTTGATACCATAGAAATCAGCTACATCTTTAGCAGAGTAGAAGTATGGATTTAATACTGAGTTTTCAATTCCTTCATATTTAGCATCAACAACATAAGCACCATCTTTAGTAACGTCAGCAAATTTCTTTAACTCATCACCACCAACGGCAGCTTGTCTTGAAGTATAACCAGCAACTAAAGTAGTTGATGGAATAGCAGTAGTAGCAACAACGATAGCTTCATTGAAGTCACCTAACCACTCTAAATCAATTTCTTGTCTACCAGCAGTTACTGATACAATATCATTTGCAAAAGAGATATTTGCAACATTCATTACAGAATTCTGTTCGAAGTCACCTTTATAGTCATTATCTTCTTTTTCACCAAATTTGTGACCAGCTCTAAATCCAGCGTTTGCAGAAATTCCATTTACAGAATCACTTGAGTAGTTTACTCCAATAGTTCCTGCTGTAAATCCAGCATCTTTATTTCCTGCACCATTATCCCAAGATTGGTTATGAATAGAGATGTCTCCAGAAACTTTACCATTTTTAAAAGCTTCATCTACATTTTTAGAGTCTGCATAAACTGCACTTGATGTTAATACTAATGCACTAGCAAGAATACTTAATTGTTTTTTCATTTTGTCATGTCCTTTATTAATATGAATTTTAGGAGAAAATTCAAATTTCGTTGGAATAGTAATAAAATATATATTAAAATTAGCTTATAATGATTATGGTTATCATTATAAATAATGTAACAGATTTTATAATTGTATTTGAATTTTTATTAAATGCAACTTAGTTGCATTAAGATTTACTTGAAACTTTATATAAGTTCACATACCAATCGTCAATAAGATCTTCTTTTGTTAGTGAGCAAAGTGTAAGTTCTATTCCTTCTGCCGAATAGACAGCGTCTTCAATCTTTTCTTCTGGTACATCCAGAGCCTCAATGCAGTAGTCACAAACTACTTCATCGTATATAAATTCTTCTTCTCTCCAACCATCTTCAAATGAAGTAATTAAAAAAAATGTTTCCATGTGATTCCTATAATGATAAAATAAGTGAGAATTATTATCAATTATGCCTTAAGAAAAGATAAGTTTTAAGAAAAAAAGTGAATTACTTTTTTTCTTGTGGTGAGTATTTGAAAAATACATATAAAACAGCAACCATAACAACTACTGTAATAATAGACATGAAACTTAGTTCAACTTCTGGTCCAGCGCCTCTTTGATAATCTTTTGGCATGAATAAAAACATCGTTGAAAGTAACATAAATGAAGATGTAACAACAGCAATTAAATGTGCAATTACTTTGTGAAATTTTGTAGCATAAAAATCTTTTACCATCTTCCAAGTGATAAATGACGCAGTTAGTACAATAACAAGTACTATAATTTTCTCATATTGTGGTTCCAATCTCTTTCCTTCGTATTAAGTGGTATATTCTATGGATAATATCCTTAAATAAGCCTTTTGAGCAGATTTAATATCTTTTTTTATATGCTTATATTTTTTACATTAAAATCTATTTTTTTCTAAGAAATTAAATGTACATATTTGATTGCATAATATTCACATTATAAAATTATTAATATTATTTAATGTCATATTTAATATATAATTTTATATTATTATCTATTTAAAAAAAAATTTAAAATTCATCAGATTATTATTTAATACAAAAAAATGTATTATCATATAAGAGAATATATTTAAAGGTATTAAATAATGTATTATTTACAATTAAAATTAGGAAAATATTCATGAATTTAGTTAAAAACAAATTCGTAATATTAATATTATTATTTAATATTTCACTTTTTGCAAAGAACGAATTAACAAAAGTAAGTATTCAATTATCATGGTTTGATCAATTTCAGTTTGCTGGTTATTATATGGCAAAAGAAAAAGGAATTTATGAAAAGTTCGGTCTTGATGTTGAAATAAAACCATTTAAATATGGACTTGATACAGCAAGAGAAGTTAATAAAGGAAATATTGATTTTGCTGTAGGACGTGAAACTTTAATTCTAGAAAAAGTAAATAAAAAAAATGATTTAGTGATATTGTATGCATTATTTCAGTCTAGCCCTTTGGTTTTACTATCTAAAAGTAGTTCTAATATAAAAACAGTTAAAGACTTTGAAAACAAAAGAGTAATGACTACACTTGATGATGCTAATGAAATCTCTTTAAAAGCAATGGTAAGTTCTTCTAATATTGATATAAGTACTCTTAAGTTCAAAGAACACACTCATAATATAAATGACTTAATTAATAATAATACTGATTTAATTTCTGCATATATTTCGAAAAGTCCATACATTTTGAAAAAAAGAGGAATTGAATATAATATTTTTGAACCAAAAAACTATGGTTTTGATATGTACAGTGATTTTTTATATACAAGTAAAAAGTTGGTTAACAAACATAAAAATATTGTAAAAGCTTTCAAAAAGGCTTCTTTAGCTGGATGGGAATATGCTTATTCTAATATAAATGAGAGTGCGGATTTACTTTATAATAAATATAATAGTCAAAACTTATCAAAAGATGAGTTATTATTTGAGGCAAATGAGTTAAAAAAACTATCTTATTTAAATACCCATACTTTAGGTGATATTAAAGAGAGTAAGTTAAATAGGATTTATGATTTATATAAAGTAATGGGCTTAATTAACTACAATATTAAGTTAAACGACTTTATTTTTGAAGATACACACTCAAGTATTTTTCTAAATGATAAAGAAGAAAACTTCATAATTAATCACCCTAAAATTATAATTGCTAGTGATAAAACACGTAACCCTTATATTATTGAAAATCAAGATGGTTCTATTTCTGGCTTTGATAGTGAAGTTTTAGATTTAATTAATAAAGTAAGTGGAGCTAATTTTGTTTTAAAAACAGGAAAGGGTAGTGAGCTAGAAAATAATCTGAAAAACAAAAAAATTGATGGCTTCGCAACTAGTACAAAATTTGAAGAAAGAGAATCTTTTGCTAATTTTTCTAATAAATATTTATCCTTACAAAAGATGATTATTGTCACAAAAGAGAATCCTAAAAATATAAATAAAATATCTGATCTCTCCGGCAAAACAATTGTCATAAACAAAAACAATTTGCTCGATATGAAAATAGTAAAAAGATTTAAAAATATAAATGTATTGGAAGTTGAGAATACTACTGATATTATTAAAGCTTTAGTTTTAGGGAAAGCGGACGCTTCTATTGGAGAGTTAGGTATATTTTATTATGCTAATAGAATGGGTTTACCTTATTTAAAACCTTCTTTTTTACTTAATGATAAATTAGAACATATTTATACTATTAGAAAAGATTGGCCTGAAGTTATAGGTATTATAAATAAATCTTTAGATTACATAGGTGAGCAAAAACTATTAGAAATAAAGAAAAAGTGGCTTTGGAATATAAAAGATATACTTTTACTGAAAAATAATGAGAAACTTTTTTTAAATGAAAAAGAAAAAAAATATTTAAGAGAAAAAGTATTTTTAAAAGCTTGTACTGCTCCTGATGTAATGCCGTATGGACAATTTAATTCTAAAAAACAATTAGAAGGTATCTCTAAAGATGTTATTGATTTAATATCAAGTAAAACATATACTCAAATAAAAGTAATTCCAACTTTAAGTTGGAAAGAGTCCTTAGAAAAAGTAGCAACTGGTGAGTGTGATATCTTACCAATTGCTATAAATGTAAAAAGTAGATTTCAAAAAATGAATTTTACTTTTCCTTATTTAGCTCAACCTTTAGTAATTGCAACAGGTAATGATGAATTTTTTATTAAAGATGCTAGTGATATTGGAAATAGAAAAGTTGGGGTATTTAAAGACTCTGCTGTATTTGAGATGTTGAAGAGTAAATATCCAAACTTAAATATTGTTTTAGTAAAAAATCCAGAAGATGGATTACGAAGAGTTAATAATAAAGAACTCTTTGGATACATAGATTCCCTTGTTTCAGTTGCCTATAATATTAAAAAAACAGCTTTTTATAATTTGAAAATTGCCGGAAGATTAGAGTTTAATTTTCCTTTTAGTGTTGCATCAAGGAATGATGAACCTATATTAAACTCTATTTTGGAAAAGGTAATTAGTGTTACAAGTAAAGAAGAGAAAGAAGAGTTATTAAATGATTGGTTATCTATTAAATTTGAGAAAGATATTAATTATGATTTAGTTTGGGAAATTCTTGGAAGTTTTCTTCTAGTTTTATTAGTCTTAACAATATTTTTTATTAAACAAAGTAAGTTACGTAATGAAATTGTTGATTTAAATAGAACACTAGAAATAAGAGTAAGAGAAGAAGTAGAAAAAAATAGAGAAAAAGATAATGCTTTATTTAGACAATCAAAGCTTGCTTCTATGGGAGAAATGATTGGTAATATTGCACATCAATGGAGACAACCATTAAATAGAATAAACTTGAGTTTATCTGTAATTACTATGTTGGTTGAAAAAGGTGAATTTGATAAGAAAATGATAAATGATAAGGTAGAGAGTGCAGAAAAAAATATAAAATATATGTCTGATACTATTGAGGATTTTATTAATTTCTTCAGACCTGACAAAAAAATTACTGATTTTTGTATAATAAATACCATTGAAAGATGTCTAAAATTATTAGAAGGTAGAATTTCTGATATTAAATTTACTGTACCAAAAGAGAGAAATATAAAGATTCAAAACTATGAAAATGAATTTTTACAAGTATTATTAATAATATTGAACAATGCTATTGATAATTTTGCTATAACTAAAGTAGATAATAAAAAAATCCATATTTCATTACTGGAGCATCGAGAGAATGTAAAAATATCTATTATGGATAATAGTGGTGGAATTGAACAAAAGAATTTAGAAAAAATATTTGAACCTTATTTTACTACGAAGTTTAAAAAAGAAGGAACAGGATTGGGATTATATATGGCTAAAATGGTAGTTGAAAAAAGTATGAGTGGAAAACTTAATGTTTCTTCAATAAATAAAAGCAGTACTTTTGTAATAACATTAGACAAAAATAAAGGGGATGAAAATAATGAATAATTTAACACTATTATATGTAGAAGATGATTTAGAGGCATTAGAAGATGTTGTTTATTTACTGAAAAGATACTTTAGTAAAATTTACACAGCAACTAATGGTGAAGAGGCATTGGAACTTTTTTCTGCTCATTCTCCTGATATTGTCTTATTAGATATTAATATCCCTAAAATAAATGGCTTACAAGTAGCTAGTAAAATTAAAGAGCTAAATGATGAAATTCCTATCTTATTCTTAACTGCTCATAGTGAAACAGAAAAACTTCTAAAAGCTATTGATCTTAGAGCTATTTCTTATATAATCAAACCTTTTAGTATTGAAGAGTTAAATGAATCAATATCCAAAACTATAAAGATGTTAAACAAACAATCTTTAAACAATAATATTTTAACTTTTACGGATAACTTCTCTTGGAATATTGAATTAAAAGAATTATCTTATAAAGAAGAAAAATTAGATTTAACAAAAAATGAAATTTTATTAATAGAGTTATTAATAAACAATAAATCAAGATTCTTAACTGCACAAGATATATCAGAGATGATTTTTCCTGATAAACAAGTAGAATCCAATAGTATTGTTCAGCTTATTTCTCGATTTAAAAATAAAGTTACTAAACAAACTATGCTAAAAAGATTTTTTATTGAGAATATATATAGTCAAGGATATAGAATAAAATAATAATATCTGTCATTATTGTTATACATTTGTATGATATTATGTTATGAATAATATAACATAAGGATGATTATGAAAACTAAAGAGATAATCCTAGATAAAAATACAATGATTGTATCAGAGACAGATGCAAAAGGTATTATCGTTTATGCAAATAGCGATTTCTGTACAATTGCTGGATATGAAAAAGAAGAATTAATTGGTCAACCTCATAATATGGTTAGGCACGATGATATGCCTAAAGCTGCTTTTGAGGACTTATGGAATACTGTAAGTTCAGGTAAAATTTGGAATGGTATTGTAAAAAATAAAACTAAAGATGGCTCTTATTATTGGGTAAATGCAACTGCTTATCCTTCTACTGATATAAATGGGGATCGAAGATTTATTTCTGTAAGGGTTAAACCTACTATTGATGAAATTAATAATGCTCAAGCTTTATATAAGCAATGGGTTTAGGTAAATAATATGTTTTTTAATAAAAAGAAAGATAAAGAAATAGTATTAGAATCTCTTGATATTATTGAAGAGTATCTAAAAAACAATATCAATACAATTGAAACTTCACAAAACTCTAAATCAAAAGATTTCAAACAAATCGAATCAAAATTAAATTCTATTATTCAATTAATGCAAAATACAAACCAACAGAATCTTACTGTATATGGTGAAATTATGCTTGCATGTGAAAAAATATCTGATGGATATACAAATGATAAAATTGTAGCTAGTTCAGATGATGTAAAACTAAATTATATAGCAAAGAGTTTAAACTCAATGTTTGATAAGCTAAATATTGGAATCAATGATGCTTTAACTATATTAGGACAGTATAAATCTCAAAATTATGTTAATAAAATTAACACAGATGTTTTCTCCGGAGGAGCATTGCAAGAGTTGTTATTTGGTATTAATAATCTACAAGATGAAATAACAAAGCAGATGAAAATAAGTTATAAACAAGGTTTAGTTCTTGCGCAAGACTCAGAGGAGTTATCTCAAAAATCAGAAGTATTATCTCATTCTACTCAAGAACAAGCAGTAGCAATTGAAGAAACAGCTGCGGCTATAGAAGAAATAACTTCTACAGTTAAAAGTAATAATACTCACATTGTTAAAATGTTAGAACTTGGAGAAAAGGTTCAAAATACTTCTACTAGTGGTTCCTCATTAGCAAAAGAGACTTTCTCTTCTATGGAAGATATAAATGACTCAACAATGAAAGCTTATGAATCTGTAAACCAAATATCTCAAATAGCATTTCAAACAAATATATTATCTTTAAATGCAGCAGTAGAAGCTGCAACTGCTGGAGAAGC
>DKNG01000204.1:0-176 GCA_002470185.1 Arcobacter sp. UBA7394
TGCTATTAATAGATTAGTGGAGGGAATAAAACATTATAATGCTTTAAATAAAAATGTTAAATTTGTTGTATCTGGTTATGGTGGATATGATAAAAACTCACATGCATTTATGCAAGAGATATTAGCTTCTAATCTTGGAGTAAATAAAAAAGATATTATTAGATTTGATAAAGCAA
>DKNG01000204.1:275-3063 GCA_002470185.1 Arcobacter sp. UBA7394
CATATGAAAAGATCAATGTTGATTTTTAAAAAACTAAATTTAAATGCAATAGCAGCTCCCACAAACTATTTATCCCATGAAGAAAAAAGTTTAAAAGAATATTTTTCTGGAAAGAATGTAAGAAAAATCGAGATTGCAGTACATGAATATTTAGGTCTAATTTGGTACAAAATAAAAGGCTATATTTAACACAGTAAGATTAAAGTAAATTACGCTAAAATTGCAACTTTGTTGCAAATAAAGGTAGAAATTGAAAATATTAGATGTAGAAAATTTATCATACGAATATGGTAAAAATACTAAAGTCTTAGAAAATATAAATCTTAGTATTAATAGTGACGATTTTTTGGCAATCATTGGTCCAAATGGTGGTGGGAAATCAACTTTATTAAAACTAATCTTAGGTTTATTAAAACCACAAAATGGAAAAATTCAAAAAAATATTAAAAATGATGAAATAGGTTATGTTCCACAAAATACAAATCTAAATACTGATTTTCCAATTACTGCATTAGAAGTAGTTCTAATGGGGCATATTGGAGTAAGAAGAAAAATATTTGGTTATTCAAGTCATGATATCTCTTGTGCTAAAAACTCTTTAGAGCAAGTAGGAATGAAAGGTTTTGAAAATCGTAAAATTGGAGACTTAAGTGGAGGTCAAAGACAAAGAGTATTTATTGCAAGGGCTCTTTGTGCTAAACCTAAAGTAATTTTATTAGATGAGCCAACAGCAAGTATTGACGTAAAAGGTCAAAATGAAATTTATGAATTATTAAAAGACTTAAACAAAAAAGTTTGTATTGTAGTAGTAAGTCATGATATTTCAGTACTTTTAAACTATGCAAAAAATGTAGCTCATGTAAATAAGTCATTGGTTTACCATAAACTTGAAAGTATTAAAAAAGATATTAATACAACAGATGATCATTTATGTGAAGTAGAACTTCTTTCAGCACTTGGGAAAACTCAAGTTTGTTGTGATCACAAGCATTAAGGATAAGATATGATGGAAATGTTTCAATATGATTTTATTCAAAATGCAGTAATTGCTGGAGTTTTAATCTCAATAGCTGCTGGTATTATTGGCTCACTTGTTGTTGTAAATAAACTTACATTTTTAACTGGTGGAATTGCACATAGTTCATACGGAGGAATTGGTATTGCTATTTATTTAGGTTTACCTGTACTTTTTGGAGCTACTGTATTTGCTATTATTACAGCAGTTATTATAGCGATGCTTACACTAAACAAACGAAATAGGGTAGATTCTCTAATTGGTTTAATGTGGGCATTTGGTATGGCAATTGGTATTATCTTTGTGGATTTAACGCCTGGATATAATGTGGATTTAATGTCATATTTATTTGGTTCAATAATTGCAGTATCTAGTGCTGATATCTGGTATATGGCAATATTAGATATTTTTGTAATATCAATTGTAATGATATTTTATAAAGAGATATTAGCGGTATCTTATGATAGTGAATTTGCAGAATTAAGAGGTATAAATACTAAGTTTTTTTATACTTTGATTTTAATACTTGCATCCCTTTGTGTCGTGGCTGCTATTAAAGCTGTTGGACTTATTTTGGTAATAGCACTATTAACAATTCCAACCTATTTAGCGGAAGCTTTTGCTAATAGATTATCAACAATGATGATAATTAGCTCAATTTTAGCTACAATGTTTACCATTATTGGTCTTGGTATATCATATTTCTATGATATTAGCTCAGGGGCAAGTATTATAATTACCGCAGTTACATTGTTAACTATTGTAAAATTAATAAAAAAATAAAATATAGAACGGAAAAACCTATGAATAAAAATATACTTGTTGGTGAAATCAACAAATTAAGAGTAAATAGAGTTAGTGAACCAGGAATTTACCTGATAGCTGAAGATGAAGAAGAGATACTTCTTCCTAATGCGTACATTGAAAAATCAATGGAAATTGATACTTTTGTAGATGTATTTGTATACACTGATAGTGAAGATAGACTAGTATCAACTACAATTAAACCATATATGTACTTAGATGAATTTGCATGTTTGGAAGTAGTAGATATGGCAAAATTTGGTGCCTTTGTAGATATTGGATTACCAAAAGATATCTTAGTACCTAAAAATAAACAAAAAAGTTCATTCTCAGTTGGTGGATATAAAGTTTTACAATTACAATTAGACGATAGAACAAATAGACTAATTGCTAGTGAAAAATTTGAATTATTAAAAGACCCAGAAGGTTATAATATCAACGATGAGGTTGATGTATTATTATACTCTCAAACACCACTTGGATTCAAAGTAATTGTAAATAATAAATATGAAGGTATGATTTTCCATAATGAAATCTTTGAAAATCTTAATGTAGGACAAAAGAAACGTGCATATGTTAAGAAAATTAGAGAAGATGGAAAACTTGATATATCTTTACAAAAAATTGGAAATAAAGTTTCTGACGATAAAGTTTATGAAATTTTAAATGAAAATGGTGGAGAGATGAATTTTACTTATAAAAGTGATTCAGAAGATATCAAAAATGTGTTTGGAATGAGTAAAAAAGCTTTCAAAGCAACTCTTACTAAACTTATAAATGAGAATAAAATTGTACTAGAATCTAATAGTATTAGAGTAAAATAGTAACATTTTTATTTAAGAATGGATTAATTAAGACAAAATTTATCCGAATTAATTATAATGCTAAAAAAATTTAATAAAAGGAATATTACATGGCAACAACTAAGTTAAAAGGTAATGAAGTAAATTTAATCGGAAATGAAGTAAA
>DKNG01000204.1:3174-5270 GCA_002470185.1 Arcobacter sp. UBA7394
GTAGTTGTAGTTCCATCTTTAGATACTCCTGTATGTGCAGCAGAAACTAGAAAATTCAATGAAGAAGCAGCAAAAATTGAAAATGCAGAAGTAACTGTAGTTTCTATGGATTTACCATTCGCAATGGGTAGATTTTGTACAACTGAAGGTATTGAAAACTTAACTGTTGGTTCTGACTTCAGAGCTAAAGATTTTGCTAATGCTTACGGTGTATTAATTGAAAATGGACCATTAGCTGGTGTAACTTGTAGAGCAGTATTCGTAATCAACGCTTCTGGTGTTGTAACTTACAAAGAAATTTGTCCAGAAATTACTGAAGAGCCTAACTATGATGGTGCTTTAGCAGCTGCTAAAGATGCTACTTCAACTTCTTGTTGTGGAACTTGTCACTAATCAAGGTTTTTAGTTGACTAAATAGTTATAATCCCTTAAAAACATTAGCCATCCTCTAAGGATGGCTTTTTTTAGGAGATTATCTATGGTTTTTGATCAAACCCCAAATGTACCACCCCTTAAGCAAAAGGGCTTTAAAGTATGGTATAAAAAATTCTCATCTCAACCCCATCAACCTTTTTTTGCTAGTGGTATTATATTTTTCATTCTTTTTTTATCTGTCTTTACTGGCGTTTATTCTGGACTTATTAATGTAGATGCATCTGTTTTAACTTATCATGCATATAGTATGATTTTTGTTGTTTTTATTCAGTTCTTTTTAGGATTCTTATTTGTAGTTTTCCCAAGGTTCTTAATGCAAGCAGAAATTCAACCAAAAGTTTATATGAAACAATTCCAATTGTATTTGTTATCATCTTTAGGTATTTTATTGTCATTATTGTTCTTTTCAAAGATCACTGTTGTTTTCCAGTTAATAATGTTTGTAGCACAAATATTAAGCTTTAAACTACTATTTGAAATACATAAAAAAAGTTTAATGAAAGTAAAAGAAGATACAAAATGGGTATTAATTGGTTTTGCTTCTGGTTTGGTTGCTCATTTTTTATTTATTGTTTCAAGTTTTGATTTTAATTATTCATTTTTAATAAATAAATTAGCTTTAAATGCAGGATTTTACTTATTTTTATTTATGATTATATTTGCAATATCTCAAAGAATGATTCCATTTTTTACTACTGCAAAAGCTCCTGGTTATGTTGTAAATAAAACAAAAAATATTCTTTTATATATTTATGTATTATTAGCTCTTAAAGTATTAGTTTTAGCATTTTTAGATACTGCTTTTAACTTATTAGTTGATATTCCTTTATTTATTTTAATTACTAGAGAATTAGTAAAATGGAAACTTCCTTTCTTTAAAGTTCCCGCAATTATGTGGGTTTTATATTTAGCTTTATATTGGATTCCAGTTGCCTTTTTATTATCAATTGTTGAATCAATAATGGCTATTTACTCACCTGAAATATTATTTGAAAAAGTAGTAGTACATACTATTGCACTTGGATATTTTGTAACAGTATTATTAGGATTTGGTACTAGAGTTGTATTAGGTCACTCAGGAAGTACTCCCCATGCTAATAACTTTGCAATAGCTATATTTATAGCAGCACAATTTATCGCATTACTTAGAATAATTTCTTCATTTGCTTTAAATTCTGATAATTTATATTTAACACTTATTAATACAACTGCAATCTTGCTAATAGTGGGATTGATTATATGGTCTACTAAGTATTTAACTATTCTTTTCAAAGGTAAATAACTAGACTAACTTACTTTACTAAACATATTCTTTACACTAAATAACTAAAATTCAAATAGAAAAAGTGTAAAGGATAATGTATGAACATAATTAAAAAACCTTCTTGGAATTTATCCCAGAATGATGTAACTCCTCAAGAATTATTTGATAAAAGAAGAAGCTTCTTAAAACTAGGTGCGGCTTCTATGGTTGCTAGTGGTGCTATTATTGAAGCATTAGCTAAAGATAATATTCCTGTAGCAAACTTAAAATATATCAAAGATAAAAATATTGATAATCTAAAACTAAATACTTATGAACAAATTACTACTTATAATAATTTTTATGAGTTTACTACATCAAAAGGTGGAGTAAAAGATTTGGCACATACTTTGGATAC
>DKNG01000204.1:5406-5558 GCA_002470185.1 Arcobacter sp. UBA7394
AGATGTGTTGAGGGATGGTCAATGGTTGTGCCTTGGAATGGATTTGTTTTAAAAGATTTAATTAAAGCTGCAAAACCATTATCTAAAGCTAAATACATTAGATTTGAAACTTTATATGATGAAGAGATGTTCCCTGATCAATCACGAGGTGT
>DKNG01000204.1:5654-12485 GCA_002470185.1 Arcobacter sp. UBA7394
ATGAATGATTTAACATTTATGGCAATTGGTCTTTATGGTTCACGATTACCAAAACAAAATGGTGCTCCAATTAGATTAGTTACTCCATGGAAATATGGATTTAAGTCTATTAAATCTATTGCAAAAATTTCTTTTGTGGAAGAAGAACCTTTAAATACTTGGCAAAAAGCTAATAGTAGAGAATATGGATTTTATGCAAATGTAAACCCAAATGTTGATCATCCAAGATGGTCTCAAAAAAGAGAGAGGGTTTTAGGAAAATTTTTCAAACAAAAAACATTAATGTTTAATGGTTATGAAAAAGAAGTAGCACATTTGTATAAAGGCATGGATTTAAGAAAGTATATATAATGAAACGATTAACAGTTCACCTATTGCTATTATTACCATTGGTATTTTTATTAGCTCAATTATTTATTTTTGAGGTAAATGATCCTATTAAATATATTTATACTGTATCAGGTATAACAGCAACTGTAATACTATTTTTTTCAATTACTATATCTATGATAAAAAAATATATAAATTTAATAAAATTTAGAAAAGATATAGGATTATTTGGATTTTTTTATGCATTATTACATATGGTGAATTTTGTAATCTTTGATGCTCAATTAGATTTGGGCTTTATAATAGAAGAGACTTTGGATAAGCCATTTATTTATCTAGGTATGTTAGCTTTTTTCATAGTATTATTTATGGCACTTACCTCTACAAAAAAATTATTCAGAAAATTTAGTAAGTACCATAGATTAATTTACATTGCACTTATTTTAATTACAATACATTTCATAATGGCCCAAAAAACAATAGATATAGACCTATTTTGTTATATAGTTATAATAATAGTTATTGGTTATTATAAATTATTACAAATAATCGTTAGAAACAATAACGTAAAATAAAATAGGCTTGTTAACTATTGGTTAATCATTGATTATGTTTCAGTTAATTTCCTATAGTTATAATAATTATATAGATAGGTTGACGCAGCGACTTATTTATGTAAGTATTTTTAAGATAGAATTTCTTAAATATAAATAATTTTTTTTATGTTTCCTTGTGTTAAAGGGGTGTCAGCGATGGCACCCCTTTCTTTTTATTTAAATCCCATAACTTCATTATTCAATCAGTCTTAAACCTATTATGATACTATTCATTTATAACAAATCTTTATCGTGAGAAAATCAAACAACTAATGCCATTATCAAATCTAAACGAAGAACAACTATCTGCTGCAACGTGTGACCATGGGTTTAACCTAATTATTGCAAGTGCCGGAACAGGAAAAACATCTACTATTGTTGGAAGAATTGCAAACCTAATTAATAATGGTGTAAAACCTGAAGAGATTCTATTATTAACTTTTACAAATAAAGCAGCAGCTGAAATGGTACAAAGGGTTGCTAAGTTTTTTGGTAAAGAAGTGGCAAAACAAATTATGGCAGGTACATTTCATTCTGTATCCTATAAACTGTTAAAACAACTAAATAAAAATATCACATTAAAACAACCAAATGAATTAAAAACACTATTTAGATCTATCTATGAAAAAAGAGTTTTTGTAGAGAGAGAAGAGGATACTAATCCTTATGATGGTGGATATTTATATGATTTATATTCACTTTATCTTAACTCAAATGAGGGTGAAGATTTTGGAGAATGGGTAAAAGATAAAAACCCAGATCATGAATTATATACAATGATTTATGAAGATGTTGTCTTAGAATTTCATGAATTAAAAGCAAAATACGGATATGCAAATTTTGATGATTTATTAACAATTATGTTAGAGACATTAAAAGAAGAAACATTTGAATTTAAAGAGATATTAGTAGATGAGTATCAAGATACAAATCCACTGCAAGGAAGACTTCTTGATGGTTTTAGACCTACATCACTATTTTGTGTTGGGGATTATGATCAAAGTATTTATGCTTTTAATGGCTCTGATATTGGTATTATTTCTACTTTTGCTACAAGATATGATAATGCCACGGTTTATACACTAAGAAAGAACTATAGGTCTTCAAAACCTATTTTGGATTTAGCAACAAAAGTAATAGAACATAATGAAAGAATTTATGAAAAAAACTTAGAGGTAATGAGAACTCAAACTTCAAATCCTCCTAGACTTTTAGCTTTTAATGAACTATTTTCTCAATATCATTATATTTCAGAGTTAATCTCTCAAAGTGATACTCCACATAATGAAATAGCTATTATTTTTAGAAACAATTCAAGTGCAGATGGAATTGAAGCAAATTTACGTGAATTTGAAATTCCTGCAAAAAGAAAAGGTGGAATGTCATTTTTTGATTCTGTTGAAGTTAAGTTTGTATTAGACCTACTAGTAATGCAACTATCTCATAATGATATGATGGCATTTATTCATACTTTAGAGCATGGAAAAGGTATTGGAAAAGCAATTGCAAAAGATATTTTTGATGCTTTAATAAAACTAGGTGGGGGAGATTTAATCAAAGGATTATTTCATCCTGATCCTGATATTAGAAATCCTTATGAATCTAATAAAGTTAAAAATATCCAGTTAGGTTTATTTGATGATTTTATTGAGTTAGGTTCTATTTCAAAGTTTAAAGACTGTAATTTTGAAGAAGGTTTTTTATCTAATCCTATATTAAAACACCCAAAGCTTTCAGTTGATGGGGCTAAATATGTATATGATTTTTATTTATTAATGAAACATTTAAGACGTACAAAAAATCCAGATTCATTAGTGACGAGTATTACTTCATCTATGATGTATTCTAAAATCAAAGATACCTTATCAACAAAAAGAGCAACACAAAAAGACGGAACTATAAATGCAATGCAAAAGACAAAGTCTTTAGCAAAAATTAATAGAAAAGTAATGCTTCTAAAAAACTTATCTAGAAACTTCAACGACCTATCAAAGTTTGTAAACTCAATGATTTTAGGTGGAAGTGAAATGAGTGAGGGTGATGGTGTAAACTTATTATCTGTTCACGCTAGTAAAGGCTTAGAATTCAAAGAAGTATATGTAATTGACCTAATGGATGGAAGATTCCCAAATAGAAAGCTAATGAGCAAAGGTGGAAGTCTAGAAGAAGAGAGACGATTATTTTATGTAGCAGTAACTCGTGCAAAAGATATACTTTATCTTTCATTTGCAAAATTTGATAAAATCAAAAAACTTACTTTTGTAGCAAGTCCATTCTTAAGAGAAGCAGGATTAGTTAAAGGTGATCCAGAAGAAAAAACAGCGGCTGATCCGTCTTAAGACAGGTTTAGTCTACTTCTAACTAAATTTTTTCCATCTTTCTTTGCATTGTATAAAAGTTTGTCAGATTTTTGTAGCATTTCATCGATATTATTACTTCCATAGTTATCACTAATACCAAAACTTGCAGTTATATTGATAACATCTTCGTAAACAAAAATATCAATTTGTTCTATTTCTTCTTTGATTTCTTCTACTTTTTTGATAGCATTTTTTAGATTTGTTTTTGGAAATACTAGAGCAAATTCTTCCCCACCTAATCTTCCAAAAATATCATTTGATTCTAATTTGTCTTTGATTGTTTTAGTAAACTCTATTAATACTCTATCCCCTACATCATGTCCATATTTATCATTGTATGTTTTAAAGTTATCAATATCAATCATTACAGTTGTAAATTCTATATTTTCTTTTTTTGAAACTGAGAAAATATTATGGGCATGAATAAAGAAGTTTCTTCTATTCATTGTTTTTGTTAAATGATCTGTGTGGGCTATATCATATAGTTGAAGATTTACTTTTTCTAACTCTTCCATAGCATTTTTGATTTGTTTTGTTTTTATATCAATTTGGTTTTCAATATTTTTTTGATTATGAGAGAATAGTTTTTTATAACTGTTTAATGTCAAAATTAAAATAAGAATAATTAGTAATAAAAATGTTGATAAAATACATGTTGTCATAAATATATCATCAGAAATTTCAACGTTATTTTCTGTTTGAATTGATAATAATAGCTCATTTTTTTCATTATAAAAATAAATATTATTAGTAAAAAAATCGATTTCTTGATGGCTATTTACAATAATCTTAGGAAAAGTTTTTGATACTAATTCATAATTAGATATTTCATTTGGTTTATTCGAAAACCTAACTTCTAAAAAATTAGAATTAATATTTTTTAGATATAAGTTATCTATTTTCTTACCTAAAATTAAAAATCCATTTGAGTTTTCAGAATAATCTGTCTGATATACTGGGGCTTTAGATATAAAATATGAGTTGTTTTTATACCTTATAATTCCATTTGTCTTTTTTATTTTCTTTAATTTCTTGATTAGATATTCTTCAAAATCATGATCTTTGGCATTTGTAATATGTCTTGTTTTTTTTGAGAATAAAAGTTTATTTGATTTGTTTGTTAATATAAAATAAGATAAATCTATATCTTCTAAGGTATAAGAATCTTTTCTAAAATTTGAATATATATAATCTGGATTTTGATCATTTATAAATTCATATGTCTCATCCAAACTTGAATACTCTAAACTTAATTTATGAATAAAATCAATTCTATCTTCTAGTTTTTCTATTAAAGATTTTATATTTTTATGATTAATTTTGCTATTTGCAATATGGTAGTTTTCAATTAGTTTATTTTGAGTTATTACGATAAAAGCGATAGCTAAAGCTACTATAAATAGTAAGAAAAAATTACTTTTCTTTTTAATTTTTTTTAACATTTTTCAACTTTAACTAAATTAAATTTTTTATATAAATATAATAATTAAGTGAATTATAACCAATTAATAATTAAAAAAGTATCTGGATTTTACTATAAAGGATAATTTGGATATAATCGCGACTAAATTAGAAAAAGACTTAAGAAATATAGGAAGTTTTATGAGCGAAAAATACGAACCATCAAAAGTAGAAGATAATTATTATAAAATCTGTGAAGATAGAGGATATTTTGAAATTGATGGAAATAAATCAATTCAAGAAGAGGGTAAAAACTTTTCAATTATGATGCCACCACCAAATGTAACTGGAAGCTTACATATTGGTCATGCATTAACTTTTACATTACAAGATATTATTACAAGATATAAAAGAATGGACGGGTTCAAAACTCTTTGGCAACCTGGAACAGACCATGCTGGTATTGCTACTCAAAATGTTGTTGAAAAACAACTTTTAGCTGAAGGTACTACAAAAGAAGAACTTGGACGTGAGAAATTCCTAGAGAGAGCTTGGCTTCAAAAAGAAACTTCTGGCGGAAATATTGTTCATCAAATGAGAAAATTAGGTGTTACACCAGCTTGGAAAAGAGAGAGATTTACAATGGATTCAGGTCTTAAAGAGGCTGTTAAAGAAGCATTTGTATCTCTATACAATGATGGGCATATTGCACAGAATAACTATATGGTTAACTGGTGTACTCACGATGGTGCATTATCTGATATTGAAGTTGAACATGAAGAAATCAATGGTAAGTTTTATCACATGGTTTACAAGTTTGCTGATGGTTCAGGTGAGCTTCAAGTAGCTACTACTAGACCTGAAACATACTTTGGGGATACAGCTATTATGGTTCACCCTGATGATTCAAGATACACTGATATTGTTGGAAAAGAAGTATTATTACCATTAACAGATAGAACAATCAAAGTTATTACTGATTCTCATGTTGATATGGAATTTGGAACAGGTGTTGTAAAAGTAACTCCAGCACATGACCAAAATGACTACGAAGTAGGAAAAAGACACGATTTAGAATTTATCAAAGTATTTGATGAAAAAGGTATTTTAAATGACTATTGTGGAGAGTTTTCAGGATTAGAAAGACTTGAAGCTAGACCAGTTATTGTAAAAGCTTTAGAAAATGCTGGATATATTGTAAAAATTGAAGATCATGTTCACCAAGTAGGTCACTGTTATAGATGTAAAAATATTGTTGAACCATTTATTTCTCAACAATGGTTCTTATCTGAGAAAATTGCAAAATCTTCAATTGATAAAACAAAAGCTCATAATAACTTCCACCCACAACACTGGATTAATTCATATACAGCATGGATGGATGAATTAAGACCATGGTGTATTTCTAGACAATTATGGTGGGGACATAGAATTCCTGTATTTACTTGTGCAGATTCATCTTGTAATCACCAATGGGCTGACAAAGCTGATGAGCCAGAGTGTTGTCCAAAATGTGGAAGCAAAGAAATGACACAAGATCCAGATGTACTTGATACTTGGTTCTCATCTGCATTATGGGCTATGTCACCATTAGGTTGGGGAAATAATGGTCAATTAGAAGAATTATATAATGAAATGCAAGATATGAAAGACTTCTATCCAAACTCATTATTAATTACTGGATTTGATATTATGTTCTTCTGGGTAGCTAGAATGATGATGATGGGTGATCACTTCCAAGGTGAATTACCATTTAAAGATATTTATATGCACGCACTTGTTAGAGATGAAACAGGGGCTAAAATGTCTAAATCAAAAGGAAATGTAATTGATCCTTTAGATATGGTTGAAGAACATTCTGCTGATATTATTAGATTTACACTTGCTTACTTAGCTGTTCAAGGTAGAGATATTAAACTCGGGAGCAAAAACTTAGAGCAATTTAGAAACTTTACAAACAAGTTATATAATGCATCTAACTTCTTAACATTAAATGTAGATACATTCCCAGATTTAAAAGATATTGAGATTAAAACTCCTCTTGGAAAGTATATGCAATCAAGACTTTCACATGCAGTTGATGATGTAAGAGCTACTTTAGAAGCATTTAAATTCAATGAAGCAGCATCTGTATTATACAAATT
>DKNG01000204.1:12605-19618 GCA_002470185.1 Arcobacter sp. UBA7394
ACATTAAAAATGGTTTCACCATTTATGCCATTTATTTCTGATTATTTATATCACAAATTAACAGGTACTTCTTTAGAAGAGGGTGCTGATTCATTAATGGTTTGTAACTTCCCTAAAGAAATTGCAAAAGATGAAGAAGTAGAATCAATGTTTGCTATTATTGAAGAAGCAATTACAGCTCTTAGACGTGCTAAAGTTGTTATTGATATGGGTAACTCAAAAATTGCTAAAGCTTACATCAAATTAGATGCTAATATTGATAAAGATATTGCAAAACCATTTATTGAAAAACTTGGAAAAGTTACTGAAATTGAATTTGTTGATGCAAAAGTTGAAAACTCAATTACAGACGTATCTAATAATTTAGAAGTATATCTTCCAACTTCTGAAATTGATATGAGTCCAATTATTGATAAACTAAGTAAACAACAAGTTAAAACTCAAAAAGAATTTGATAAACTAAACGGAATGTTATCAAATGAAAGATTTGTAGCTAATGCACCTGAAGCAGTTATTGCTGAAAATAGAAAAGCATTAGAAGATGCAAAGAATAAATTAGAAAAAATACAAAACGAATTAAAGGCTATTTCTTAATAGCTTTTAAACTCTAGTTAAAAGGCTTGAAATGAAACTAAAACTATTTCATTATATATTGTTATTGGTTTTAGTTTTTACTTTTCAAGCTTGTTCTGTTAATAAAGAGACTTTACAAAGTGTTGCTCAAACAGATTCTGCCTCTCAAATAGTTGAATTCAAAAATGAAACTTTAGACTTATTAGTTAAATACAAAAAGAAACTAGACATTCGTAATCCAAACTCTTATAACAAAGAACTTGCAAAGAATATATATTTTCAAATTAATACAAATCAAAACTATATAAATGTAATTCAGAATAAGATAAAACTAAAAACTTCTCAAGAATATTTGCATTATGCTTTTTCAAAAGATGAAGTTAAAAATAGAAATGATTTTTTGATTATTGGTTTATATAAACTTATTTATAATGCATACAATCTAAAAGAAGAACATCATTTTACTTCACTTCAATATAATAAAAGTGAGATGTTAAAATTATATCAATACCTACAAGTAATTAGATGGAAGATAAGAACATCAAAGGACAATAAGGGTCAATATCTTTTTAATACTTGGCAGAATAACTGGCAATTAGAACTTATGAAAAAAGATGATAGTAATTTGAACATTATTAAAGATTTAAAATATATTAAATCAAAAAAAGAGAGTATATATGATTCTTCAAATTTCTCTTTTGAGAATATAATTTCAGAGATATTAGTAAATATAAAACATACTCTAAAAGAGATAAATGTTGAACCTTATGATATGAGTATTTCAGCTATTAAAAGTTTTGTATTTATAATCTAAGTAAGGCTTTTAAACCTTACTTTTTCTTAGTTTATGTGTGATTGTATATAATACTGGTAGATAAATCAGATTAAGAATAGTTCCCCATGCTAATCCAAATCCTAGTGCAATTGCAATTGGTTGGAATATTACAGCTTGACCTGTTGGGAAGAAAATAAGTGAACTCATACCAATTAAAGTAGTAATTGTTGTAATAATAATAGGTCTGAATCTTTTTGTCGCTCTTTGGAATATCTCATCTAGTGTTTTTGCTTTTTTAAGATATGTCATCATAATAATACCATCATTAATAACAACTCCAGCAAGACCGAGTGCTCCAATCATTGATGGCATAGATAGATTTAACCCCATTATTTGGTGTCCTATTAATACCCCTAAAATCGAGAAAGGAATGATACTCATAACAATAAATGTCTCTCTAAATGAATTGAATAAATATAACATTGCCATCATAATTAATACTAATGCTAAAGCAGTTGCTAAAAGCATATCATTTTTTAAACTCTTTTTCTTTTCTGCTTCACCTTTAAAAACTAGTCTTATTCCATCTTCTTCTAATTTGTCTAGTGTTCCTTGTATTTTTTCTATAACTTCTGTTGATGTAATAATATCAGGGTCTACATTTGCAAATATATAAAAGTTTTTTTCACCTTGATCTTTTAAAAGTTGCTCAAATGCTCTAATTGTATTTAATTCAACTATTTGTTCTAAAGAGACAAATGTTCCATCATATAAAGGAATTTGAGTGTTTTTAAAGGCTTGGAAATCATCTTTATTTTTAGATTGTACCTTAACATCTAACATCTCTTTTTCATCAAATGTTACACCTTTTTTCTTTAATAAATAAAGGTTTGAAAGATATGATCCAATAAAAGATTCTGTAATTCCAAGTTGCTCACCGTATGAATTTACTTTTATTTTTATTTCATCAATTCCAAATTTTAATGAATTTGATACAGACTTTATACCTTCTATGGCTTTTATTTCTTTATCTAAATCTTCAATAGCTTTAATGATCTTTTGATTATCATGGGAAATTAGTCCAATTTTTACATCTGCTTTTACTGGACCTACTTTTCGCTCTAATACTTCTGCTTCTTCTAAATTATATTTATTTATATAATCTTGTTTTTCAAGAAACTTTGATAATTTCTTTGCAATTTGCCTTGACTTTTCGGTTCTTGTTCTTCCTTCCCCATCGTAATAAAAACTTAAATTAGGTGTTACATATTTATCTAAAATATTTGCAGCTTTTAGTTTTTGTAATTCAATTGTCATATACATAACATAAGGGAATCTTTCAGTATTCCCTCCCACATCTCTTCTATATCCAGCAACTGAATCTATACTTCTAATAAAAAATTTATCACTATTATCCATAAAGTCTTTTTCAATCTCTTGAACTATTTTAAAGGATTCTTCAAGTGTAGTATTTGCGTCCATTTTAAAAGAAATTTTAACATCTGATGCATCAAATTTAGGGAACAATTGAAATTTAGAATTCTGTATTAACATTACTGTAAAAACTGGAACCATAATAATAAATATAGTTAAAAAAGTTTTTTTCCAATTCATAAAGAAGTGAATGATTTTATTGTAGATAGCATTTACTTTTACCCATGATGTAACTTTTGCACCATTTTTAAGTGAATGTGCTGCATGGATTGGTAAGAATATAAATGATTCAATTAATGATGCAACTACTAAAGCACTAAGTGCAATAGGAATTAACTTCATAACTTCACCCATTGTTCCTGAAATCATTAGAACTGGTAAAAATGAAAACAGTGTTGTAATTGATGCAACGGTTACTGGTTTAACCATTTCACTTGCACCTTTAATTGCGGCTTCCTTAGGTGGTAGACCCTCTTCAATATGTTGTTGTATATTCTCACTTACAACAATAGCATCATCAACAACTATACCAATAGCAATTAATACCCCAACTAGGGAAATCATGTTAATTGTATATCCACTTAGATACATATATATTGCTGCAATTACAAAAGATGTAGGAATACCAACTGCAATAATAAATGACATTCTAAAGTTAATTAGAATCATCACTAAAATTGTGATTAGAATAATTCCTAGGATAATATTAGAAATTACAATATTAAGTCTATCTACAATTCTTTCAGAATTATCATCAGCAACCGAAATATTAATATCAGGATTTAATTTATTTAATGAGGGTAGAAGTTTTTTAATACTATTAACAATTACAATTGCATCAGCTGTATCACTTTGTTCAACTGCAAGAGATAGGGCATTTTTACCATTGAATGAATATAGTGTTGAAGAGTCTTCATACTTTTTTGCAATACTTGCAATATCGTTTAAATAAACACTTTTATTGCCAATTCTTAATAATGTATTAGCAAACTCATTGGCACTTTTGGCCCCATTGTATGTAGAAATATAATAGTGCTTCTTTGGATCTTCTATTTTACCAACTGGAAAAATATATGATAAAGTTGTAATTGCATCAAATATTTCATTTTTATTTAAATCCAATGCTTCTATTTTTCTATCGTCAAGTAATACTTCAAAGTATTTATCTGAATCACCAAAGATAGTTACATCATTTACTCCACTAACTCCAAGTATTTTACTTTTTAAATTATCTGCAAAAGGTTTAAGTTCGTCAGTTGAGTATTTACTAGATGTAAGAGAAATATCAACAACAGAACGACTTCGTTCCAGAACATTAACGCTAGGTTCATCCATATCACTTGGTAGATTAGATTTTATTAATGCAATAGCATCTTTTATCTTATCTGCTTCATTATATTTATTCTTGCCTTTTTTTAGCTCTAATACAATAGTAAATCGCCCAGGAGAGATTATTGTTGACATTGTATCAACACTATCAATATTCTTAACATTGTCTTCTATCTCAATTACAGCCATCCTATCGAGGATATCAACCGATGCACCAGAATAAGAACCTGTTATAGAAATCATATCTAGTTCAAAACTTGGGAAAATCTCTTTTGGAGTCTTATTATATGACCAAATACCAATAGCGAAAACTAAAATAAATAAAGTGTAATTTACTCGTGAATTATTTACAAAAAACCGTAAGATTTTATCAAACATTTATAGCCTTTAAAAAGGAAGAATTATAATATATGATTGTTAATGTAATATTAACATTTGTGATAGTTTAGTTATAAAGCAAGAGATAATATTATCTACTTGCCCCATAAATTTTGAATTTTTTAATCATTTCTAAATCTTTATCGTCTTTTACATTCTCTGCAAAAACTTTAATATTTAGTAAAGTTGAAAGTTCATGAATTGCTTCAATGAAACTTTGTTTAGAGTGATCATTACATACATTATTTGTATAATCTCTAGCAAGTCTAATATAATCTAAATTGAAATCTTTAATACTCTCTAATGGAATAAATTTACTTTCAAATCTTTTGATAATAATTTTAGCTCCACATTGATGCATTTCATCAGCAAAGAATTTAAACTTATTCACATCTTTAGCAACTGCATATGCTGTAATTGAAAATACAAGTTGATTAGCTATATTTCTATGCTCATTTAATACTTTCTCTAACCAAGCAATAAAGGCTGTATTATTAATAGATTCTAATGATAAGTTAATAGAGATATCATGAGAAATTTTATTTATTAGAATATGGTTGATTACTTTTAGAATAACTTTTTTGTCAAAGTCCACAACTTTTTCATATCTCTCAGCAATTGATACAAATGTTCCAATTGGAATATCACTATTATTTTTATCTTTCGCACTTGTAAATGCTTCTTGCATTACAATTTCTTTAGATTCAATATCAACTCTTTTTGCATCATTAATATATTGAATATCAAATTTAGAGTTATCAATAATATCAAAAATTAATTCTCTCCATGTTTCCATATCCATAGATAAATCTTCTTCATCTCTAATATGTGCTTCATTTGCTCCAATTAATGTAGCTTTTTCATAGGCTTCATTTGCTGCTTGTAGCATTTCAGGAGTAGTTCCAATTTGATTAAATGGAGTTGCACCTATATGTACAATATCATTTTTATCAAATTGACTTGATAAGTTTTCAAATTCACTTTGTAACTTTTTAGTAAATGTTATTGCATCATCATAAGTAAAGTTTTTACCAATCATTGCAAATTCAGAACCAAAGAATCTATATGAAATAGTTTTTGCATTTTTCTTATCAATATTTGTTTTATCTAAAACTTCTGCAAATTTTTTGATAAATTCATTTACTTCTTTATTTGTATGTGATTTTGCAAAAGTTGCTAAATCAAATATTTTAATTATAAATACATAACCATTTGATTTATGAATAAACATCTCTTTCATATCAGTTTCAAAACTCTGTTTTAAATTAAGCCCTGTTAATTCATCTTGAGATAGTTTGTTTGTAATATTCTCTAGGTTTTTATTTAATTTTGTAATGATTGTTTCAATTTTTGATGACATATCATTCATTGAAAGTGCAACATTTTTAATCTCTGTTGTCCATGGAAGGTTTTTAATTGTGGTGAATTTTCCTTGTGCAATTGAGTTGGCAAGTTTTTCAATATTTTTTAGAGGTTTTAAAATAAATTGTACAAATACAAATAAAATAGCCATTGCAATAATAAATGCAACAGTTGCATATATCACACCACTTTTTACTTGTTCATATAATTTTGCATATGCTTCCCCTGCATTTGCACTTACATAAATAATAGCTGTAGTATTCCAGCCATCAGAGATTTCGCTATATGTTTCATTTAAATCAATATGAATAAAATCAATAAACCATGATGGAATATAATCAAATTTTTCTTTTCTATTTACTTGAACAATAATTTTATTTAGATTTATATTTGCAAAAGTATCAATAGTTTGATTTTTATCATTTTTTGCAGTAAATGTAAAAGAAATATTTCCACCATTTTTATATGAATCACTTGGTAGATAAGTATATGAATTTTGAGAATTGTCTTCATATAAATCTAAGTTTTCTGAATCATCTTCTAATTGTGAAAGTTCATTTTCAAGTTCTAAATCTAATTCATCTTTTTTAATTTCACCGAATTGTTTATCAATAATTACATTGGAAATTTCCCAAGCAGAATCATCTAAATCTGAAGAATTATTTATTAAGTCTTTATCAGTAATACTAAATTTAACATCTTCTAATCTAATCTCTTTATAAAAACCTCTATTTGAAATAGCTTTTATAATGGATTCAATTTCGGGATCATGTTTATCTTTAAGAAGTGATTTTAAAGTCATTCCTAAAGTTGTTGCTGTATCTTGAGCTTTGGTAATAGACTCAACTTGCAAATACTCTTTAGTATTTTTTACACTGATTATAAAGTTACCAGTAAATATCATAAAAAATATAAAGGCGATGATTATATATAGCTGTTTTGATAAAGACATTTTTTTTCCTTTTTAGATTCTGTTCATCATGCTTTTCCAAGCTTTTAGATTGTTTTTTCCGATTTTCACAGAACCCTTATTTTTTGCTTGCCATAAACCACTTGCATTAAAACTATAAACAGGTTTTAAATCTTTTCTTTTTGTTGCAAGTTTTAGTTTCTTATTAATATTATCAAGAACAATAGGTGTTGCGCCTTTTTTATGATAATA
>DKNG01000204.1:19791-21893 GCA_002470185.1 Arcobacter sp. UBA7394
GTGCCTAAAAACTCGTATGGTGTTGCCCAGTAATCTTTTCTTTTCCAATGTTTAGGGTCAGTTTTATATCTAATCTTATTGAAAAAATCATTAACATTTTTTAGTTTTTTTAGAATTTTTTCATCTTTAGATTTTTGAAGCATATTATCCCAAAGTTCAACTCTTTTTTTAGCTTTAGCACCATATTTTTTGTTTACTTTGTTTACTTTTGAGTTGTCAATGAAATAAGTTTTATTAGCAGTTGTAGAAATAACTGCTAATGTGGAGATAATAAGAATAGAAAATAATATTATTTTTTTCAAATTATCTCCTTTTGTTTAGTCTAATTCTATAATAGTAATCTTTAAATTATTTAATAGAATTATTTTAATAAGTTTTTGATAGCTTCTTCATCTATCTTTTGTTCGTCATATTTAATAGCAATTGTACCTTCAGTATTATTGATGTACCACTCGTCAATAGAATCTATTTCTAAGTTATTGCTTTTGTCTAAATTGTACTGTGCAACTGGTAAATAAGCCATTTTCTTTTTAGCTGGATTAGGCATTGTAATAATTAAAATTGCCCATAAAATACAAACTACAGTAATTGTAATTACAATAGTAGATAAAGATTCTAAACCATCAAAGAAAATACCACCAAGTAATCCACCTAAGAATGTACCTAAGTAACCACAAGAGTTAAAGATTCCAAGAACAAGACCTCTTTGGTGAACTTTAGCAAACTTTGTCGCAAGTGATTGCATAATTGGCTCATGCATATTAAATCCGATAAAGAAGATAACTACACCAATTACAAAAATAGTAGTTGATGAACTAAGTCCAATTACTAAATAAGAAACTGCAAATAATAAAATACCAATTACTAAAATCTCTTTGAATTTACCTTTTTTCTCAGCAATAATAGCAGCAGGTGCCATTGCAAGAAATCCAAAAATCATAGCTGGTAAATATACTTGCCATAACTCTTTCATTTGCCATTCATAGTTATTGATTAAAACCATTGGAATAATCATAAATGCAAAAGTCATTAAACCTTTTTGTAAAAAGTTTGTAATATTCATTTTAATTAGGTTTGTATTTCCTAATACAGAAGATAACTTTGCTTTTCCATTATATGAATGAGTGATATGTGGTGGGTTTGGAACCATTTTTAATAATACAAAAATTGAAACTAATGCTAAAACCATTGTAATAATAAATAGACTCTCAACTCCAAAAGCTGAACCTAAAGTTGGTCCTGCAATCATTGAAACTGCAAAAGAAATACCAATAAACATACCCATCATGGCCATTGCTTTTGGTCTTTGCTCTTCTTTTACTAAATCAGAGATCATTGCTGTTACAACTGCTCCAATTGCACCAGCACCTTGTAAAAATCTACCTAACATCAATGTATATATATCAGAAGAAATTGCACAAATTAAAGAACCTATTGCAAAAAGAATAAGCCCCATAACAATTGTGCCTTTTCTTCCTAACTTATCACTGATGATTCCAAATGGTACTTGGAAAATCATTTGAGTTAGGGCATATCCTCCAACTACAATACCAATTAAAGTAGTTGTTGCACCTTCTAAATTCATAGCGTATACAGATATTACGGGTAAAACTAAAAATAGACCTAGGAATCTAAGGGCTATAATTGAACTAAGTGGTAAAACCGATTTAATCATTTGTAATCCTAAACATTATATAATTTCTTGCGATTATATATAATTAATGCTTAATAATTTGTATCAAAGGAAAATTAATGAAGATTGTTTTAGCTTCAGGGAATAAAGGGAAAATCAAGGAATTTGAGAAGTTAATGCCAAATGACGAGGTAATAGCATTCAAAGAGATTCTTGGTGATATTGAAATAATTGAAGATAAAGATAGCTTCAAAGGTAATGCTATTAAAAAAGCACAAACTATTTATGATGAATTAATAAACAAAAATTATAAAGATGTTATTGTAATTTCTGATGATTCTGGTATTACAGTTCCTGCACTTAACAATGAGCCAGGAATTTATTCTGCTAGATATGCAGGAGAGAATGCTAGTGATGAAGATAACAATAATAAAATGATTAAAAATCTACAAGAGCAAAATATTGAGCG
>DKNG01000051.1 GCA_002470185.1 Arcobacter sp. UBA7394
GAATCATAAGTAAGACCTTTTCCAACTAATACAATTTTCTTTTTTGCATTTTTTGGTTTGTATGACATATGAATTAATTGTGATTCGTGAATAGAAGCTCTACCAACACTTAACATTGAATGCATATGATTTCTATCTAAGAATTTTTCACCATGAACTTTACAATCAATTGAAGCATCTTTTGCAAGCTCTTTTGCTAAATCAGCCATTACTTGAGGATAAAAATCAGCAGGTGCTGAATTAACCATATCTCTAGTTTTATTAACTGCTTTTGAAATAATAGTAGAATCATTTAAAATTTCTTCTGCTAATTTTTCTTTATCAGCAATAGCAATAACTAATTCTTGTTTTTTCTTTTCTTCTTTTTCAGATTTATATTTTTTGAATGAGTAAGAACCTAATAATGTTCCTTCAACAATCGCTTTTAAACTCTCATTTGGAAGTTTAGATAAATCTAATTTTGCATTTTTGAATTTTGTAGTTTGAAGTTTTTTAATAGCAGTTGCAATTGCAATTGCAATACTGTCATAAGTTTCATCTTCAAATCCTACATAGATTTTTTGTGATTCAGCTAAAAAAACACAAGCTTCATCAACAGCTTTAAAACCTAAAGTTTCTAATAGTTTTTCATCTTTTGATTCTTCAATATCTGAAAGAAGGATGATTTCAATATCAGCTTTTATTTTTTTAAAATTTTTTGAACTTAAAGTAATTTTCAATTTTTGTCCTTTTATAAATTTTTCTTTTCAACTTTTTGAGTTGCTTTATTGAAGTAATAAATTATACTTCCTCCAAAAGTAATCGCAATAGGAAGTGCAAAATACCAGTGTTCTTTTGCCCAATGTAATACTTTTAGAATTTCTTCTCCAAAATACCAAACAGGAACTATAGTAATAGCAGCCCAACACCAAGCAGAAATAAGATTAATAAATGCAAACATTTTTGCACTATATCTAGTAAGACCAATTGAAATTGGAATAATTGTTCTCATTCCATACATATATCTTTGTATGAAAATAATCGGCCATCCATATTTTTGTAATAATAAATGAGCTAAAGCAAACTTTCTTCTTTGCCCTCTAAATTTCTTGTGTACATGTGATTTGTTAAATCTACCAATATAGAAATAAACTTGATCCCCTGCAAAACCACCAAGACCTGCAACAAAAATAGCAATATATAAGTTCATATCACCAGTATGAGATAAAAGACCTGCCATAATAAGACCTGCTTCACCCTCTAACATACCCCATGCAAAAAGGATAATATATCCGTACTCTTTTAATAAATAAACAAACTTATTCTCAAAGCCACTAACTGGTGCTTGATATAAATTGAAAGCCAAAAATGAGAAAAATGTAACAACTATAATTGCTAATATTTTTCCTGAGTGTGGTTGTAGCTTTTTAAATAACTGTTCCATTTCTATCCTAATTAATCAAAATTCAGTAAGCTTTTTGCTTGTACCATGTCTTTATCACCTCTACCAGAAAGGTTTACAATTACAGTTTTACCTTGTAATTTTTCTTTTGCTTTTTTAAGATAAGCAATAGCATGAGAAGATTCAAAAGCAGGAATAATTCCTTCTCTTCTACTTAACCACACAAATGCATCTAAAGCTTCTTGATCTGTAATAGAATCATATTCTACAGATGCATTATCTTTATGGAATGAGTGTTCAGGGCCAATTCCTGGGTAATCTAATCCTGCTGAAATTGAGTGGGCTTCTAAAACTTGACCATCTTCATCTTGTAAAAGGTATGAACATTGTCCATGTAAAACTCCAGGAGATCCTTTTTCTAGAGAACATCCATGTTTATCAGTCTCTAATCCATGACCACCCGCTTCAATACCAACACAAGTAACTTCTGTATCTTCTAAGAAATGTGAGAACATACCAATAGCATTAGACCCTCCCCCAATACACGCAACAACGTAATCAGGAAGTTTTCCTTCTTTCTCTAAGATTTGTTTTCTTGCTTCATAACCAATAATAGCTTGAAAATCTCTAACCATTACTGGATAAGGATGAGGACCTGCAACAGTTCCAATGATATAGAAAGTATCTCTAGCATTTGTAACCCAGAATCTAATAGCATCATTCATTGCATCTTTTAGTGTTTTACTTCCACTCTCAACTGCAATTACCTTAGCACCTAGAAGTTTCATTCTAAATACATTCAGCTCTTGTCTCTCAACATCTTTTGCACCCATAAATACTGTACATTCAAGTCCAAGTAAAGCAGCAATAGTAGCAGTTGCAACACCATGTTGTCCGGCACCTGTTTCTGCAATAACTTTAGTTTTTCCTAATTTTTTAGCAAGTAAACCTTGAGCAATTACATTATTTACTTTATGAGCACCTGTATGGTTAAGGTCTTCTCTTTTTAAATAAATATTTGCACCAATTTCTTCTGAAATATTTTTTGCAAAATATAATGGATTTTCTCTACCAACATAATCTTTTAATAAAGCATTTACTTCACCCCAAAATTCTGGATCAAATCTATATTTTTTGTATTCTATTTCTAGTTCGTTTAATACTGGCATTAATGTTTCAGGAACATATTGCCCTCCAAAGATACCAAACTGACCTTTGTCATCTGGATCGAATATACTAGCTTTTGGGATATAATTACTCATTTTTTCTCTTTTCTAAATCTCTAATACTGAATAAACAGGTGCAACTTTTTCTAATCTCTCTGCGCCGTTTAAAATCTGGATGTTCATTAAAAAACACATTTCTACTAAATCAACATTTAATTTTTTGATTAAATTTGCAGCAGCATAAGCTGTACCACCACTAACAATAATGTCATCAATTAATAATACTCTTGCATGATGTTCATTTCTAAATGCATCTAAGTGTAGTTCAACTTCATCGAAACCATACTCTAATTCGTATTTTTCACATACAGTAGTGCTTGGAAGTTTTCCTTTTTTTCGAACAGGAACAAAGCCAATATTTAATCTGTCTGCAAGTGCAGCACCAAATATAAACCCTCTTGAGTCAATACCAGCAATATAATCTAAATTGTAATCTTTGTATTTTTCTTCTAAGTGATCCATTAGAAGTTTGAAAGCTTCTTTGTTGTTTAATAAAGTAGTAATATCTTTGAATACAACTCCCTCTTTTGGGAAGTTTTCAACACTTCTAATAGAATCTAATAATAGTCTTTTATCATCTTGACTTAATTCTTTTAAACTCAATATCTATCCTTTTGTTCACTTTTGTGATAAGGTAGATATTTTATCTAAAAGTTTATTATATTTTAATATTAGTTTTTATATCCATTTGGATTATTTGACTGCCACCGCCACGTATCTTCACACATTTCATCAATTCCCCGTATAGCTTCCCAATCCAACACTTCTTTAGCATAAGATGGGTCTGCAAAACATTTTGCAATATCTCCAGCCCTTCTTTCTACTATTTTATATTGAACTTTTTTATTAGAAGCTTTTTCAAAGGCATTTACCATATCTAAAACACTATAGCCATTACCTGTTCCTAAATTTACAGTAAGTACTTCATCAATACTATCCATCTTTTGTAAAGCTTTAACATGACCTAAGCTTAAATCAACTACATGTATATAATCTCTAATACCTGTACCATCACTAGTATCGTAATCACCACCGAAAACAGATAAATATTCTCTTTTCCCTACAGCTGTTTGAGAGATAAAAGGCATCAAGTTATTTGGTATACCATTTGGATCTTCACCAATAGTACCAGACTCATGAGCACCTACAGGATTAAAGTAT